>NZ_JAMFLC010000022.1:0-190024 GCF_023501985.1 Nocardia sputi
CGCAACCCGTCCAGATGCGGGAACAGGACCCTCGTCGGTCCAAGATCAGAACACCCGCGACATGATGAACTATCAACCGCCCCTTCGCATCCCGAACGGGGTCAATCACGAAATCTGTGCCAGATCCAGTCTTCAGGCGGAAGCGACAGTCCAGTTCAGTGGCCCGATTGGTTATAGACACCAGGCGCTGTTGTCTGTGGTGTTGTGGCTATCGATAGAGCGACTGTGATCCGAGTAGGCGCTCTGCCTTCCCGTCTGTAGTCCGAGGTAGCCATTTCTGGCCGATGACGCCCGCTCGAGTCGACGTTCGACGATCTTGCAGGCTTACTTCGGTGCTGCGTTGCCGTCGCCACAGTTGTCTCGCCAAATCATGGCCCCAAATGGCTTCCGCCGCCCTACAAGGGCGGTTTTTCACGGGCTCGAATCGACAGCGTTGGTTCTCGCCACCGCGGGGTTCTGGGCTTCACCGCGGAGGTTGGTGGTTGGCCCATGGGTGACGAGTGTTGGTTACCGGTCGTGTCGGCGGTGGTGTGGTTGCGCGATCAAGCGGGTGGGGTTCGTTGGTGAGTGCTGCGAGTGCGTGGGCGATTTCTTCGTGGGTGGCGCGGATGTAGGTGGTGGTGGATGCGGTGTCGCCGGTGCTGTCGGTGTGGCCGGCGTAGGCGTGGGCGACGGCGTAGCCGAAGTTGCGTTCGACCCAGGTGAGGGTGGTGTGACGCAGCCAGTGGGCGCTGACGTTGTAGGCGGCGACCCAGGGCAGCTGTTCGCGCAGCCGGTTCCAAAGGTGGTCGTAGCGGCGGGAAGTCAGGTGCCGACCGTTCTGGTAGCGCAGCACTGAGGCGTTGTCGGGTTTGTCCTGACCAGAGGAGGAGGGGCGTTGGCGGATGTGGTCTTGCAGGTGGTGCATGAGGGTGGGTGAGATCGGTTGCCAACGTGTGGTTCCGCCTTTTTCGCGGAGGTAGACCTGGCTGTAGCGGGGGTCGAGGTCTCGGATGCGGAGGTTGAGCACTCCGCCTCGGCGGCAGGCGGTTTCGACGTGCAGGCGCAAGATGAGTGCGTCGAGTTCGCGGTCGTTGCCTGTGGTTGTGGCGGTGTGAAAGATTTCGGACAGTTGCTGGTCGTTGAGGGCGTGGCGGCTATTGGGCGGGCGTCGGTTTTTGGGAACGCGCAGGGCCGGGTTGTCACCGGCGAGGTAGCCGTCATCCTCGGCGTGCCGGTACACCCGCCGAATGGCGGCGAGCATGTGTTCCTGGGCGCTGTGACCACCGCGAGAGTTACGCCGCACCACAGCATGTTTCTTCACCTGTTCGGTCAGTGCCCGAATCTCGAGGGCGGTGGGCTCGGTGATCAACCGGCTGCCCCACACCTCGACAAGCCGCTTCCAGTACGGCCCGTAGTTGCGTAACGAGCCCGGGGAAGCCGCCGCCTCGACCAACGCGACGTAGGCAGCGAATGTCGGGATCGTCGTCGACCTCGGTGCGCCGACGCGCCTCATCTGAGTCGGGGACGATTTCTCGGCAGGTGCCGATCCGGTTGCGTCCGTGATGTCGAGCAGTTCTTCGGGTCGGATGCCGAGTTGGTCGAGGAGCACGCGGGCGGCGGCGACCGCAGACTTGTCTTTCACCGTGACTCCTCTGCGGTGTGTCGGTGGTGGGTGGAGAGGATGGCAGTGAGCACGTGCGGGGGATAGAGCCACACCGATGACCTGCTCACGGTGCCGACCATGAGGACTTGATCACCGGGGCGCAGCAGACATCCGCGGCGTATGTCGGCTGAGAGGAAGACCCAGCCGTCGCGCAGGGCCGCCGATCGAGGCGTCGATCCTGGTGTGAGGACGATTGCTCCGGCATCGATGCCCACCGCGAGAGTTCGTAGATCCGACCAGCCCAGCTCGTCGGTGATTCTCTTCAAGCACAAGCGGCCATGGTGGGTCATGGCCGATACCGCGTAGTGTTCGCGCTCGCCGCGGATGGGTGCCAGCGCAGCAAGATCCGGCAAGGGGAGCGCTGGGATCCGCGCCGGAACCGCCGCAGCGGGGGTGGTGCCCGCGGGCCGGGTAATCGGTGTCATACGACCCCCACCGGGCCGGCGCCAATGAACTGCATCTCGAGCTCCGATCTCTTCGCTGAAAACGGACATGCATTCACTGCAAGGTTGCCGAGAAGTGGTCATCACACGGTGTCGTGCTGAGGAGGCGGCGAGCTGACGCGCTTCGTGTGATGGGTCGCATCGCTGCGGACCAGGATTATAGGACGTTTATGCATGGGATGATAGCGCATAGGACGATTGCGCTCTGGATCAATGCGCGTGGGACGTATGTGCTTGGGCCGACATGTCCAGTCCAGGAAAGCCCGCGCTCAATCCGACTGCTGCGGCGTTCGGAGCACGCGTGCGTGCCCGTCGGACCGAACTCGGCTGGAGCCAAGAAGCCGCCGCGCATGCTTGCGGAGTCCACTGGACCTACCTCGGGCAAGTCGAACGCGGGCAGCGCAGTCCGCGGGTGGAGAACATCATGAAGTTTGCTGCTGGTCTGCAGACGACGCCAGGACAGTTAATGGATCATCTTCCTGTCCCGGCGGACTCGGTGTGAGGAAGCCGCTGTGCGCGGTCAAATGGTCAGCGCGTCGCGCTGTGGTCGCCGGTGTGGCTGTGCGCAGAGCGGTCGGCGCACATGATGGGCGGCGATCTTCAGGTCGCTTCAGTTCGTTCGATCTGATCGGTCGTCTCGGCGAGCTCTAGCAGCCAGTGGGGACGAGGTTGTGGTGCGGCATCCTTGCGCCGTTGGTGTTCAGTGACCTATTCGGGGTTCGAGGCGGACATCTGCCTCCCGCGTCGTGTGGGTGACCGTCGTGGTGTCAGCGGTGGGGATGCTGTTCGATAGGTGTCGTGGACAGTGTCGACTTCGCGCGGGTCGTAGCGGAATTCGGTCCCGGCTCCGCGCTGCTGGTCGAGCCGGGATCCTCGGCCGCGGCCCATGTGCCGGCGCGGTGGGCCGGGATCGCAGCGGGTGGGGATTCGCACGCCCGGCGCGCGGCCGCGGTGGCTCTGTGGAATCTCGACTTGTTCGTCGAGGTGCTGCCGCGGTTCGGGGTTGTGTTGGAGGAATGCCTCGACGATGTGCGGGTCTGCCTGCTGCGTGGTGACTGGGTGCTGCTGTATGCGCTGCGCAAGCCGTTTCAGCCGCACGAGTTCCGTATCGGATGGGATCCGGAAACGTTTGGCACCGACCGGCCGCCGTATTGGGACGCGCTGCCCGATGCGCTACGGGTGTTCCTCACCACGGTGCACGCGGGTTTCACCGATCTCGATGGGGTTTCCTATGGTCCCACCCGCCCCCGGGGCATGCAGACCTATTCCGTGCTGAACTTGCCTGAGGCCGTGCGTAATTGGGAAACGAACGAGGACATTCCGGGTGACCGGGCGATGCTCATCGCCAAAGGATTGGGCGATACCCGCTACTTCGTCTCGCCCGACCTGCCCCGAGGCGCCATCGGCTGGGAGGCCGACGGCCACATGGAGCGGCCACTGGACTTCGCTGGAACCTTTGACGAACTGATGAGCTACGGCTTCCAGCTCAAGCGCGATCGCCCACCCGAGACCACCGCGCCCGAGACACCGCCGACACCCGAAGAATTGCGGCAGGCGATCATGTCCCTGCCCAGGGCGGCGCGGGCGGTCGTGTGGAACCGCGAACTCACCGAGGACGCCGCGCGCGACCGTATCCGCGATCTCGTCGCCGAGCTGCTCGACGCGCTGGGCAGGCAGATGCGCATCCGCCCGCAGGAAGGCCTCGACGGCGAGACGATACTGCCGTTCGATGACGACGCGGGCAACATCTACCAGGTCGACCGACTCGAGGCCCGCTACTTCCTCGACCCACCCGCCCTCGACCGCGCCGACATCTACCCGCCAGTGATCGTCCGGATCTGGGAGCAGCAGGGCTGGACTGTGACGCTGTCCACCGACCCTGACGGCATCGTCACCCACGCCCGCACCTCCGACTGGTACGAACTGACCCTGACCCACCGTGACGACACGTTGCGTCTGTCTGTTGCATCGCCAGGTTTCCACCGACCACACTGATCACTCGGCGGTATGCGACGACCGCAACCACTCGAGCCAGTGGACTCGCTCAGATGCGGCCGAACCTGGCCTCTGCCTTCCAAACCCCGCACCGGCATCCGCACTGCAAGCTCCCAGAACTCCTTGCCGCCGTGCCAAGGCGAGCCAACTGGACCCTCTGAAAAGGCGGGACTGGCCGCCCGTGCTCTGTGTGTGCCCACGACCTTGTCCTGCCTGCCGGGAAAGCGGTCGCTGACGACTCCTAGCCGGTGTCCGCGCGAGGCGGGATCGCGCCGCTTGCATGGGGATGGTCCGGTCGGACTGATAATCTCGTGCACTCCAGGGGAATGGACCTCGGCGCTATTACTGGGAGTGCAGCCATCGACGGGAACTCGGCAGTTTCGCCGCATTCGGAGGTTCGGCTGATCGTGGCGGCCGGTGGCACTGGCGGGCATATCTATCCCGCGGTCACCACAGTGCGCGCGCTGCGTGAGGAACTGGCCAGCAGCGGGCGTCGGCTCGAGGTGTTGTGGATCGGGCAGGCCGGCGGGTTGGAATCGAGGATCGCGGCCGGCGAGGGTATCCGGTTCGCTGCGGTGGCGACGGGCAAGATCCGTCGCGCGGCTAATCCGTTGAAGATGGTGACTCGCGCCAACGTTGCGGACATGCTGCGTGTTCCGCGCGGTATCGCCGAGGCGTGGCGGACGGTGGGCCGGTTCCAACCAGATGTGGTGCTCGCGACCGGTGGGTACGTCACCGTGCCGGTCGGGTTGGCGGCGTGGCTGCGGCGTCGGCCGCTGGTGGTGCACGAGCAGACTGTCCGTTTGGGCCTAGCCAATCGGGTGCTGGCCCGTCTTGGGGCTCGCGTGGCCCTGTCGTCGGAGTCCAGTCTGGCGTTGCTGCCCCACCGCGCCGCGGCGAAGTCCGCGGTCACCGGTAACCCTGTTCGGCCGGAGTTGTTCGACGGTGACGCTGACAAAGCTGTCGCCGCTCTAGGCGCTGACGGTTTCGACCGCAGCTTGCCGACCGTCTATGTCACTGGTGGTGCCCAAGGCGCGGTCCAGATCAACCGTGTCGTGCGGGAGCTGTTGCCGTGGCTGCTCCAGCGAGCCAACGTGATCCATCAATGCGGCAAGACATCGATCATCGAACTCCGCGATCACGCCGCCACCCTCGACGCAGCGTTGCGCGGACGGTATGTGGTCACCGACTTCATCGGCCCGGAGTTGGCGGATGTGTTCGCGTTGGCTGAGGTGGTCATCTCGCGCAGCGGCGCGGGCACCATCGCTGAGCTCACCGCGCTGGGGAAGGCATCGGTGTTGATCCCTTTGGCGTCCTCGGCGGGCAACGAGCAAACCCACAACGCCACCACCCTCGCCGAACATACAGCGGCAGTCGCGCTGCTCGGGGACGTCTCGGCACAGGCCTTGCGGGAAGCGATCGAACCGCTGCTCGGCGACCCTGGCCGCCGAGCAGCGATAGCCGCGCGTGCTCGCGAGCACGGGCGACCTGACGCAGCGAGGGCACTGACAAACCTGCTGATCTGCGTCGCTGGTCAAGACCGCTGACAGGTGGTGATCGCATCCCGGAGTACCGCCACGACCCGGGCGACGTCCGGTTCGGTCATAACCGGATGGAACGGCAGGCTCATGATCTCGCGGGCCGTCGCCTCGGTGACCGGCAGCGGCCGCGACCATCGGGTGAATGCTGGCTGGGTGTGGTTGGGCGGGTAGTGGACCCCGACACCGATTCCGCGGTCACGCATGAACTCGAACACGCTGTCGCGGTTGGCGACTCGTACCACGCAGTTGAACGGCACACTGTGCTGCACATCGACGTCGACCAACCTCACGCCGTCCACGGCCGCCAGCGCGCGGGCATAGGCACGCCACAACGTCTTGCGGGCGGTTTCGATCGAGTCGAAACGGGCCAGTTGCGCACTCCCGATGACCGCATGCAGCGCTGAGAGGTGGTAACGCCACCCGAAACTGTCGACGTTGTAGGTGGTCGAGCGGATACGGGCGGCTTGAGACTGGCTGACCCCCAGCAGCCGCAGGGTGCGTGCTCGATCGGCTTGCTCAGGTGTGCGGGGGATCAACGCGCCGCCTTCGCCGCAGGTCAAGTTCTTGATCGGTCCGAAGGAGAACGCTGTCAGCGCGCCGGTGGCGCCGACCCGGACCGGACCGAGGCGGGAGCCGAAGGCGTGCGCGGCATCCTCGACCACCGTGATACCTCGCTCAGACAACTCTGAGCGCAGGTCGCTGAGGTCGATTGCGCGGCCGCCGTAGAGGACGGGCACCACCGCGCGGGTGCGGGGCGTGATCGCTTCGCGCACTGTGGTGCTGGTGACGCACAGTGTGGTGGCGTCGATGTCGGCAAATCGAGGCTGCGCGCCGGTCATCAGAACCGCA
This sequence comes from Nocardia sputi, assembly GCF_023501985.1. NCBI lineage: Bacteria > Bacillati > Actinomycetota > Actinomycetes > Mycobacteriales > Nocardiaceae > Nocardia > Nocardia sputi. The sequence continues at coordinate 6,474 of NZ_JAMFLC010000022.1, forward strand.
TGCACGGTGGCGCAGAACGTCTGTGACGGCACCACAACCTCATCACCGGGCCCTACACCGGTCAGCAGCAGCCCGAGATGAAGTGCGGCGGTGCACGAGGAAACCGCCACCACCTGCGGTACACCCAGAAACTGCGCCAATTCGGACTCGAACGTTTCGGTCGCGGCGTTGTGACCGTACTGCCCGGCCCGCAGCGCCTCGATCACCGCGGCGAATTCCGAGCCGTGCAGAAACGGGGCGGCGTTCCTGCTCACAGGGTCGGTATTCGTCATCGTCGCTCCTTCCATGAGCCGTCAGCAACACCGATATCTCTGGTTGAGCTGATTGCTCCCAATCGGGCGGTTTCGGTGATTGCCAGGGTCGTGGTGGCTTTGGTCAGCCGAACGCCAGGCCTGTAGGTCAACCGATCGTGGTCGATGCGGCGTTGCCACAGTCCCGCCAGTGTCTGGCCAACCAGGTCCGCGCCAGCCGCTTCGGCGAGCAGGAACCCTCCCGCGATCCGGGCATTCATTTCGGTGATGACCACCCGCTCACCGCCGCCGTCAACCAAAAACCCTTGGACGCAGCACAATCCGGACGCTTGGACCGCCTGCAACGTCTCGATCACTCGGTCGTGCGCTCGGTGGTCGTGAAAGGTTTCACTGACCATCGATAGTCCGCCTTTGGTGAGCAGCCGATACCGCAGGACGGCCGATGCTCGGCCATCGCGGTCGACCACGCAGTCCGCGGTGAACTCGCGCCCGTCGAGTTTGATTTGAACGATCGGATCAGCCACCAGCTCGCACAGCAGGCGGGCTTGCTCGCGCGTCGAGCAGAACACCACATTCTTCGACCCCTGACCGCGCCGCGGCTTCACCACCAACGCGACCCCGTCCGGTACATCGCCGATCTCCGAGGGCAGCCAACTGGCCGGAGTGGGAATGTTGTGGTCGGTCAGTAGTCGATGGAACAGCGCCTTGTCCAGACACGCCTGGACCGCGGGCAGCGAGGGAAGCCACGTGCGCACCCGGGCCTTCTCCAGTGCGCTGCTCATGGCCAGTAGGTGGGGCAGTTCGGATTCGACGGTCGGCCAGAGCGCGTCCGCTCGAGTTTCCCGGCACAGCGCGAGCAGTCTGCTGGGGTAGTCGGCTGCTGTGACCGGTGGCGTCAGTCGCGGGGTCACGCCGGGCAGCAGGAGCCCGTTGGCGAGTGGATCGGCGTCGGTGGCGATGACGTCACAACCGAGTTCGAGCAGCTGGCGCGCCAGGTCGAAGCCGGGCTGGCCACCGACGCCGGTGACCAGAACACGCTGTGTCATCTCACTGACCGCCCGCCGCATCGAGTGTGATCGCCGCGATCGGCGCCGATGGATCCCGGGGCAGTGGCGCCCACCGGCTGGGGTTGTCGCGATACCAGCGGACGGTATCGGCCAGTGCCTGCTCGAACGCGCGCGTGGGCTGGTAGCCGAGCGCGGCGATCTTCGACCAATCCATCGCGTAGCGGCGGTCGTTGCTACGCCGATCCGGGATGTTGCGGACACGGTCCCACCCCAAGCCGAGTTCGGCGAGGATCCGGTCGGTCAGTTCGTGGTTGGTGAGATCGGTGCCGCCGCCGAGGTTGTACACCTCGCCCGGCGCCCCTTCCCGCAGCACGAGCTCCAGGCCTTGACAGTTGTCCTCGACCGGCAACCAATTGCGGACATGCCCGCCGTCGCCGTGCAACGTCACCGGTTCGCCCTCGAGCAGGCGGGTGATGAACAGGGGAATGATCTTTTCCGGATGCTGTCCCGGACCGAAGTTGTTGCTGGACCGGGTGATACATACCGGGACACCGAAGGTGCGGTGATACGACATCGCCACCAGGTCCGACGCCGCCTTCGACGCCGCGTAGGGGACTGTCGGCTGCAGCGGGTACTGCTCTGTCGCGGCACCGAAGGCCAGCGGCCCGTACACCTCATCGGTGGAGACATGCACGAACTTGCCGATCCCGTGCCGCATCGCGGCCTCCAGCAGCACCTGCGTGCCCAGCACGTTCGTGGTCAGGAAGTTGCCTGCCTGATAGAAGCTGCGGTCCACATGCGACTCGGCAGCCAGATGAATCACTGCGGTGTGGGTGCGCATCAGGGAGTCGACCAACCGCGCGTCGAGGATGTTGCCCTCCACGAACCGCAGCCGCGGCGAGCCGAGGACGTCTGCCAGGTTGTCGCGGTGGCCGGCGTAGGTCAGCGCGTCGAGGACCGTCACCTCGAACTCGGAATTACGGCGCAGCAGCCGACGCACCACATGCGAGCCGATGAAGCCCGCCCCACCGGTGACGAGTACCTTGTTCATTCTCTATCCCCTCCTGAATCGGCAACAGCCGAGTGTGTTTCAGCCGCAGCGCCACCGTGGTTGACGGTGGCCGACCGGCTGCGGTCAGGGGTTCAGTGAATCGGTGGCGCTGGGGGTGAGGGAATGCTGAACTGGACTCACTCACGGTTCATTCCATTCACGCGATCACGCCGAAGTCCGGGGGCTCAAGGGTTGGACACACCACAGCGACAGCAGACCATCGGCGTCGAACAGGCCGCCGAAGCCTTCGCCGCCGAAGTCGCCTACTGGCGCGACGTCAAAGGACTGGCGAAGAAAGCCCTCGCAGCGAGGATGGGTTTCGACGCCTCCTACGTGAGCCACATCGAATCCGGCCGCCATCGTCCGACTGAGGACTTTGCCCGCCGCGCCGATGTGGCCCTTGAGTCAGGCACCGCGATCTGGAAGCGCTGGCGCGACTATGAGACCGCCAAACTCCATGCATCCAAGCCCACACCGACAGCCACACCGGGCTTGTCGAGCCAGTACCCCGGAACCGATCTTGTCGTCGAGCACGACGCCGCCCGCCTCGACTACGACGGCACCGTCTACCGGCTCACGATGCGCCGGCTGCTGCGCAACATCGGAGTCGAGCCGATCACGCGCTTCCTCATCCGCATCAGCGTCGACCGGTACCCTGGCGAGCCCGAACGATCCAAACAGCACTACCGGCACAATCCACTGACCTGGGACGAACTGGAACTGACGGCGGCCTGTCAGGGGGAGCGGATGCGGTGGGAGGCCAAGCACGACCACGACGCGTTCAAAGAAGTGTGGCTGCTGTTCGAAAACGACAATGCCCGATTCCCGCTGTATCCGGGCGATTCGGTGTGGATCGACTACGTCTACAGTGTCGGCGACACCAAATGGGGCCGCTGGTTCCAACGGGCCGTACGCCTGCCCACCGAGCGACTGGAGGTCACCCTGGCATTCCCAATCGCGCTCACCCCCGCCGTGTGGGGTATCGAAACATCGATGACCGCCGACGCCAGACCACTGCCCACCGCACCGACCAGACACGACGACAACGACACCGCGATCTTCACCTGGAACACAACCCGACCACCGCTACACACCCGATACCGGATGGAATGGCGATTCCGATCCTCACCCGAGGCAACCACGCAGGGAAGGAAGCAACCGTGATCGAAACCAAACCCAGCGACGCCATGCGCGGAATCGGAATCGTCCAATCAGCTAGCCCCATACTCCACCAACCCACCCAGCCGCTGAACCTCCCCGCCGAGCAGGACCTTGCCACGGCGATCGTCAACGACCTCACCGACGCCATGCACCGCGCCCGCCACATCCACAACTTCGCCAAAGGCATGGGCATCGCCGCACCACAACTCGGCATCAGCCGCAGAGTCGCCGTCGTCCAACCACCCGAACCGAACGCACCGGTTATTACCCTGATCAACCCCACCGTCGTCGCTCGCTCCGATGAGGAAGACGAGCAGTACGAAGGGTGCCTCAGCTTCTTCGACGTCCGCGGAAAAGTACCACGACCACTGCGAATCGACGTCCAGACAGCCGCCCTCACCGGGGAAATCCGACGGGCGCAGTACCACGACGGCCTCGCAAGACTTATCCAGCACGAGATCGATCACCTCGACGGCGTCCTCTACACCGCACGCATGAGACCCACAATCCAGCCGATACCGGTCGAGCAATACCGCCAAACTGGCCACAGCTGGAGCTACGAGTAGCACCAGCAGGCCAGCGGCGACCCGCAGCACTTGCGCACGCGGTCCACCCAGTTCTTCCGGGATCGGAGCCGCGGCCAGCACGCTGGCCAAACAGCAAGACGGAATCCTCCATGGAATACGCTCGCGGAACAGCGGTCACCACTACCTCACCAACAAGGAATCCGCAGCTGCTATCCGGTTCCTCCGACGGTCGGAGACACAACGCCCCGCGGACAACCGAGACCTCTGGGGGAACTGGCTACCGTCCTTCGGCGAGCATATGGGATGGGATCATGCGGACACGCTCCTCGCACGGCATCGCCTTGCCTACTGGCGTGGAGAGAGTGCGGATCCGCATACCGCCGTCGCCGACTTCGAAAGCATACTGGCCGCTCGAACCACCCACCTGGGGACCGCTGCACCCGTATACCCTCGACGGGGGCATAGATCAGCCAGCGTGGGTATCTTGCAGGATGCGACGCTGTCGTGCGGCTCCCCACAGTGTTGGTCGTCGTGGTGCGGCGGTCAGGGTTGGCCCGGGACGTCTCGGTGATGGTCGGCGGCAGCAGCGTTCAGTCCTCGCAGGAGTTGTTGCTGGTTTGCGCAGACCGTGGCGTGAGCGTGTTGTTCGCTGACCTGCCACAGGGAGGCCAGGGCCCCGACGATGGCTGCGATATCTGCGGGTTTGGTTTCGCGAGATCGCAGACGTGTGTGGGGGCCGTCGGTTTCGAGCAGAATGCGGTCGACGGGCAGACGCGACACCAGTGTCGCGGATTTGCGGGAGGCGAGCATCGCGGGGTTGATCGAGAAGTACATCCCGGCGGCCAGGGCGTCCTCGACGGGGCCGAGGGGCCCGGTGTACCAGTGCAGGATGGCGGGGATCCGCGCTTGAGCGAGTCTGGTGATGGTGTCGCGTTCGGCGCCGCGGCTATGGACTGTGACCGGTGTGGTGCGCAGTCGTGGTTCGGCGAGGATGGCTTCGAAAGCATGTATCTGCGCGGTTTTGGTCGCTAGCGCGTGGCGGCTGAAGTCGAGTCCGATCTCGCCGACCCAGTTGGCCTGGGGGAGCAGACGCAAGAACCGCAGCAGGTCGCCGGTGCCGAGGTTGCCCACGCGCATCGGGTGGTATCCGACGGCGACCTCGACGCCGGGGCGGCGGCCGAGGCGAGTGCGCAGGATTCGATATCGGCCCGGGTCCTCGGTGACGGCCACGACGTGGACCCCGGCCTGGTTGGCGCGTTCGAGTTCGGCGAGCGGATCGTGGTAGGCGTCGAGGTGGCAGTGGGTGTCGAGCAACCATCGCGCCGGTATCTCAGTCGTCACTATCGGCCATTATGTCGAGTAGCTGGTTTCCGGGGCCGTGGGACAGCCAGTGTCGCAGTTCGGCGAGGCCACGGCGCCAGACGCCGAGGAATGCCTCGTGTTCTCCCTTCGGGATCGGACCATTCCTCAGAACGTCATGGTCGGGGCGTTCGGCGAACGCGCCGGTAAGGACCGCCCGTAGGTCTGCTCCGCGTCGGCGTCGCGGGGTCATCAAGTAGTCGCGGTCGTCAGGGTCGAACACGTCCCAGGCGTGGGGTTCGTCGTCCCAGCCCACATGGGCGAGGGAGGCGCGTCGGATCAGGCACGGGAAGCAGTATCCGCAATTGCCTTGGCGACGTCCGACGTAGCGGGCGGCTTCGGGATGCGAGCAGGACACGCTCTCGGGTGCCAGGTGTCGTAGCAGGGTGGGGTTGGCCGAGCCGGCCAGGATCTCGCCTTTGGTCGCGTGCCGGTAGGGATTCAGGATCGGATTGGTGATTTCGAGGGCTTCGGCGGCTTCGGCGAGACGGGCCAGGAAGTGCGGGTGGGTGGTGCGGGTGCTGGCGCTGCCGACTCGGGCGCTGGTCAATGGGACGTTGATCCCGATGAACCCGTTCTCCGGGATGTAGACCGGGGTACCGGGTCCGCAGGCGGAGGCCATCGCCAGTGCTGTTGTCAAGAACAGCAGCGAGCGTGATCGTGTGGTGTTCTCCCGTGCGCGGGGCAAGGGCCGGGCCTGGCTAGGGTGTTTAGGCGCCGGTCGCAGGTGCAGACGCCGTGACACGATCCGGTCGGATCCGTAGGTTTCCACGAGTGCGTCGAGCAGGTTCTGTTGCGCGGTGGAGGCCTGGCCTCCCTCGTGATGGGACAGCAGACATACCCGTATTTCGGGCGACCTTTCGAGCAGATCAATTGCGCCGCACAAGGAATCCAGGCCGCCGGAGAACAGACAAATCGCGTCCACGTCGAGTCCTATGGTGCTCTCGCGCACCGGGTTGCGGTCAATGCCGGTGAATGGATGGCGGGATTGGCGGTAGGGCTCAAGGGTCCAGCGGTCCCCGGTCAGAAAACCCAGAGTCGAGGCCAGGTCGGTTTGCCGCCATGGGGCCGGGTCGGCGGTCGGTATCTCGAGGGTGAGCTGTCGGGTCCACAGATCCGGGGCCAGCGCTCTGCGGGTGGTTTTGTCGGCGCAGTACACCGCGGCGCCCAGGACAAGCAGATCGGCCGCGGCGCGGGTGGGCCGCCAACCCTGATAGAACTCTCGACTGGCCTGGATCGTGGCCGCCGAGCGGCCCGGTGCCCAGTCCAGCAACCGGACCCCGGCGGCGGTGATCGGTTCGGCCGGATCGGTACGGACCCGCAAGGTGGTCATGGTGCCTCGTCGATCAGATGCTCGAGGGTGTCGTAGACGGTGCGGAAGCAGTTCGCGGCGATCTCGCGGCCTTCGGCACCGGCCCAGTCGACGGTGAAGGGGTCTTCGGGCAAACTCAAACTGACGAAACCTTTAATCAATTCGCGGACCTGCTCGTCGGCGCGTTGCACCGCGGTAGGGTCGGTGATCGCGCCGAGTCGCTCTGCCAGGACAGGGATCTTGTTGTAGATATAGTGCGACAGGAACAGTTCCAGCATTTCCACCACTCCCTCCCGCGACACTGCGGCAGTGAACTCCTCACCCAACTCCTCGAAGGTGTCGGCTTCGGCGAAGAGAAGATCCAGCACCTCGCAGGTGGCATCACGCGCAGCTTGGGAGTCCAACTCGTCACCGTCACCGGCGATGAAGGTCACCAGCTGATCGAGTACGTCGAACCGGGTACCCCCGACGAGACCGGAGAGCCCGAGGCCTGCCAGCGTGTCGGCGAACCCGACGTCACTGGCTCCCGCCAGCAGAGTGCCTAGCCGCTGCACGCCGATGGTTCCCGCACGTGCTGCGGCTGCGGCCGCGGCCGCGCCGCCGAGTACTGGAACGTGATGGGCGAGTAGTCTCTCGGCGAGCGCGTCGGAGCCGGCCCCGACGCGCACACCGCGGACATAGGACGAGGCGGCGTGCTTGAGTGGTGTCCACGCCCCGCCCCGCCCCGCGGTGCGGTCGGCGGAGGTACCCACTACCGGCCGCTTCGCGGCACGCGTCGCGCGGCGGTTACCACCGATTTCAGCTGGGGGATTTCGCTGTTCTGCCAGTAGTCGAGAACCGCGACTGCGGTCGGTTCATCAGCGGGCAGCCGTTTGACGGCGGTGGGCACCTTCGCCAGCGGTACAGCACTGGCCGGGAGCTTGAGCAGTTTGCCACATATCGTCGGCACAACGTCGCGGCAGCGCTCGGCGATTTCGAGGACCGCGACGAACGCCGGGCCGCCGGGCTGGCGTTCCAGCATGTGCAGCAACGCCTCCACCAATTGGGCGCGCTCGCCCGGCGGCAGAGCGGTGATCTGCTGGCATGCCCCGCGGCGCAGCGCCTCGACTTCGCTTTGCACCTTGGTCAGCAACTCCTGCAGCTGTTGGGTCAAACGAGCGACCGCGACACCGAGACTGAGTTTGTCACGCGAGTAGGTGAAGTACGGTCGAAGATCGGTGCTGGCCAGACTCGGGGCCAAACGCAGCCATGCGCGCACATGCGGTTTGCTCATCCACGCCTGCAGATCCTCGTCTATGGCGGGCAGTGCCGGTTCGCTACCAGCTCGGGGCGCAGCATTTTCAGCCTCACCCGAAGAGGACGTTCGCGTGCGGCGCGAACGAGGAGGCTGTTCGTCGCCCGCCGCAGACCCGTCCTCGCTCCCACGTTCGCGGGCAACACCTGCGGTGGGCTCGCTCGCGGCGGCGGCCTCGGCGATCGCGAGTTCCGGGATCGGTCCCTGTGCCTGCACCTGCCAGCCGAACAGCCGTTGAAAATCGGTCAGATACTGGGCTTCGAGCACCATCAACTTGGCCAGTACCGGCCGCTCGAGCGAGATGCCCCGACGCTCGGCACTGCGATATTTCAGCATCAGATCGTTCAGGAAACGCTTGAGCTGGCGAGGGTTGCCCCGCAGACCACCGCCGAGAACCTCGGAAATACCCGCCGCCCAGGACAAGTCGGCGATTAGCCCCGGCGGGACCTCGCCGACGACCTCCCCGCAGATACCAACGTTGAACGCCACATGAAGGTTTCCCTCGGCCCGGATCGTACGGGTCTTGTCCACAACCCTCTCGAACTGCTCGGCACCCAGATGCAGTTGCGCCAGCAGCAGATTCATGTAGGTATCGGCTTCCGGCGCGGACAGCTGCGGCACACTGACCCGCAACTGCAACATCTTCTCAAGATATTTCGCGCCCAACCCGGTGCCCTCGCGCACCAACTCCGGATACCGCGAATCAATCGCCGATTGCACAATCTCCTCGTTGGCCGCGATCACGAACGCCGTCTTCTCGGTGTTGACAAACAACCTGATCGCCTCGAAGGTATCGACCACAGTGTCGGGCAAGCACCGATCCAGATCATCGATGAATACCACCACGGCTTTCACCTCCGACAGACTCGTCATGAGGTCCCTGAACTGCGCGCGGAAGGACCCGACGTCGCTCACCCGCTCCCGTGCGACCGCCTCAGCCGCCGGTTCCACTGGGTCGACCAACCGCTCGGCCCCCGCACGGGCGCCTGCGGTCACCGCATCGCCGACGAACCCCGCCAAGTCCGGATCGATGTTCTGGTCGACTGCTTGCATCGCCAACGGTGCCAGCTGAGGTGCGGCGTTCAAGAACGTGCGCGCCGCCTTGCGGCCGTACCGCCGCAGCCGGGGCAAGCGTTTTCGAAGCTGCTCGACCTGCTCCTGAGCTTGCGCGTCATCCGTGATCCGCTCGTCGATGACATCGAGGATGGCGTTCATCAGCGCCACCTTGACGTCGTCGTAGTCCTCGTACTGCCATGGACTGAACTGCACACACAAATACGGTGAGCTCTGCTCAGGACCGCCCTCGGCTTCGAGTTCCGCGCAGGTCAACGCCATCAACGAACTCTTGCCCGAACCCCAATCACCGAGCAACCCGATCGTCAACGGCAACAACCGCGACTCGGTGACCGCGACGAACAAGGTATCGACCAAGAAATCGAACCCCAGCAGATCGATATCGGCCTCATTGTCGGCCCACATGAATTACTCCCGATCTCGCGCACCCCACACCGATGAACATCACGCCCATGCGGTGCTCTACCCGCCTTGGACACCGTGGCCTCGACGATCCGCCGCAGCCTCCAGAAGCTAGCACTACCAGTACATTCAGCGTGGCGAAACGGTAGCCCACATCGGGCTATCACCAGTTCGAGCGTTTCGCGCTGATGTCCGGCACAATCCGATCTACGATCGACACCCGGCTTCGACTATTCGGTGACACCACCGGAATCCCCGAGAAGAGTGAGCTCGGTGGACAGACGCCGCCAACCCGACGCGAGAGCGATGACTTCCCCGATGGAACCTACCAACGCCGCCCTGGACGGTTGGGGCGGTCTGGTGAATCCGGTGTGTCAGCGTTCTGAAATTCGAATTCCGCCATCATGGAGGATGGTCAGATAGTGCAGTCAACAGTGCAGGTTCGGTTGCCCCCAGAGTGGGCAGCACGCCGTTGCGGCGATGCTCCTCGCTGAGGCGAAGAAGCCGTGCTCCTGCGGGTCGGGGTGCAAGCTGACCGGCTCCCGCGTGTCCTGCAACACCACGATCCCGTCCGCAGCACAGGGCCTGGTGCCGGCCACCTCCACCACGCGCCGGCGCACCGCCGCAGCAGTGGCAGGACCGGTGGAGGGGCATGTATTCGAATCGTGCGCTATTGATCACCCCCACGTCGGCGCCATGACCCTGGACTCCGACGTCCTCAGCGTCGTCGGCAACGACCTGCGCATCCTGGTCTACACAGCCCAACCCTGCACCGAAGACGCCGACCACCTGGCGGTCCTGAGCGTCATAGGGACGCAGACCGCACCCCATCCGGCAGGCGCAGTCGCACGGTAATCTGCTGCTACCGGCGGGCGAGGGGGTGGGGCTCGCCGGTGAGCGCGACCAGCACTTCAGCGACCGATGCCAGGCGGCGGGGGTCGTAGTGATCGTGGTGTTCGTGGTTGTCGATGTGTGCGGGTCCGTGCTTGAACAGGTCCGCTGTGCGGTGGCCGAATTGCTTTTCGACGAATGCTTGTGTGGTGTGATGGATCCAGTCCATGTTTACCTGTAGTGCGTCTGCCCAGGCGAGTTCGCAACGGAACCGGCGAACGAGGTATTGGTAGCGTGCGATATCAACCGGTGTCCCGCGTTGGTAGCGCAGTACGTGATCGGTGGTGTTACGGCCACCGCGGCACCGGATGTGGCTGAGCAGGTGGTTCATTAGCGTCGGGGAGATCGGCTGCCATCGGATTGCGCCGTCGTGTTCGTGCAGCCGGGCCAGGCAGTCGTCTCGGTCGAGGTCCTCGATGCGCAGCGCGAGGACAGCGTTTCGGCGGCAGGCTGTTTCGATGTGTAACCGCAGAATGAGCGCGTCGAGTTCGGTGTCGTCACCCGTCGTTGATGCCACACGACCGAGATCTCCGATCTGCTCGACACTCAATACACGAGCCGGTCTGGAAGGCTGGGTTGCTTTGACGACTTCGGCGGCCGTATTCGCCTCCGGTTCGATCAGACCCTCATTTACGGCTGCGTGGTAGAGGAAGCGCAGCGCGGAGATGACGTTGGCATGCGCCCCGTGGCCGCCTCTGCTGTTCGCTCGTGCGATTGCGCGGCGTCGATGCCGCGCCGCGAGCTCCTCGATCTCCGCCTCGGACAGTGAGTCGAGAGGTCGTTGGCCCCATTCCTTTTCGATGATCGACAAGTAGTAGCGGTAATGGGTTGTTCCCTTTGGGGCCTTGATCGCCATCCATTGGATGTACTCGCCGATGGTGGGCATGGATGTTCCACCAGCTTGCGCGGATGTCAGGTCGCCGGCAGTGAGCCCGAGCGATGCCATGAACCGCAGCGCGATATCGACCTCAGCGCGTTTCATGCGACAGCCGCCTTGAACAGATCCCGACGATACGACCACAGCGCCGCACCGACCGCCCGTAGAGGGCAGATGACCAGCAGGCCGCTACCGAGCACACCCGCCATCAGAACCCGCTGGCCGGTGTGCAATCGCGAGGCCCGGCGTGCCGCGACCGGAAGAAACAAATAGCCGTTTCCCGCCACCGACGACTCACCCTCGGCGACAGGCCTGATACACAGCAGCCCCTGGCTGGGTTCGATCGACACCGGTTGACCAGCCTGCCAGCCAAGGCTCTTGATCACCGACCGGTCACCCAACCGGCCCGCCGGATCAATCGTCGTCGTCGCACACGTCAACTCACCCATCGGCGGAACAGGCAACTCGACCGGAAACGCAAACGGAATCTCCGCCGCCGACACGGTCCGCGTCACCGGTGAAACGTTTACGACACCATCTGCCGGGTCGAGCAGGCCGCCGATTTCTCTGTAGTCTCTGGCAACACCAGCCTTGAAACCATCCATCGAGGACATCGACTCGCTGTACGAGATACTCCGATCTGCTCGCATCTGCTTGAATGACCGGTCACCAGACGTTGTGCCCACGCTTCGATTACTCCTTCCGGGTCCCGCTAGCGATCCGCCGCGCACCAAGCTCGCATTCGCCATCGCCCTGGCGGTGGCCCCGGCCCAAGACATGTGCTTACGCGACACCAATAGCCGCCACCCAGCAGGAGCAACCCACCTGTTTCCAACGTGCTTGCCGCATATCTCGACGTGAACCGGCGATAGCTGCTAGGCGAAACTTGCAGTACCTCAACAAAATCGGGACTTTGTCCGCTACAAGCATTCAAGACGAACACCGGGGTCGTCAAGATCAAAGAGGTACCCACCTTGTACACCTTTTCAGTACAAGACACCCACGCTGGGTGCCTTTTCGTCCACCAAAGACGAAAAGTTCCCCACACTGGGTGACTGTTCGGCTTCGGTAGACGACGCCGACGACCAACTGACGCGAAGAACCGCCGCAGCACCTGTAGGTGGACGAAACGCCGACCCGGCAGCGATACGCCGACACAGCGCACTCGGACCGCACTCTGCACCTGTCCGCGCCCCAGCACCGCCTGGGTCCGTGGGCGCACACCGGCGACCACCCGCCCCGAAGAACATCGCCGCCCGCGACCGGCACCGGTGGCGAAACACTGGCCGTCGGCCGGATCGTTTCGCTCCGACTGGCGCACCCCGCCACCGATCACCGAACAGCCCGCACATCCGGGTCGGTGCCGCCACTTTTGACCGACTGCCTGCGCAAATTTGCAGATCGAGGGTGTCCAGACACCACGGGCGACCCAAAAAAGAATGCATCCTCTGCAAATTTGCGGAGGATGCATGACAAAACGGTGTCCGGAGGGGGACTTGAACCCCCACGCCCGATAAAGGGCACTAGCACCTCAAGCTAGCGCGTCTGCCATTCCGCCACCCGGACCGGTGTGCTCAGCAAGATTATCGGATCCCTCCGCGTGGACCAAATCGCGCCTGGACCTGCACATTCTCCGGAGGCGGGGAAAGGAGTTGCGCGGGCCGCGAGGAGTGCGGCCCGCGCGGGGAATCAGCGCAGTTCTTCGAAAATGCGTTCGAATCCCAGGGCGCCGTGGCCGTCGGCCACCTGGCGGTCGAGGAGGGTCTTCATGGGGGCGACGAAGTCGAGGGTGACGTTGGCGTCGCGGCTGGCGCGGGTGATCGCGTCGAGTGCGGCTTTGTGGAAGGCGATGGACTGGACGGGGTCGGTGTAGGTGGCGCTGTCGATGACCTGCCCCTGGTCCGGCAGGGACTCGGCCATCGCGGTGACCCATGCGGTGGCTCGCCTGCCGAAGTCGGCGGCGGAGACGCCGACCGAGCGCATCATGGCCGCGCCGTGCATGAAGCCGCCGAACATGGCGTACATGGTGGCGAGCAGGGCGAAGTCGTAGGTCGAGGCGAAGCCGGCGTCGTCGCCGAAGTACTCTGCGGCGGCGAGCAATTCGAGGGTTTCCCGGTGGGCATCGAAGACCGCTTGCGATCCGCTGTAGAGGATGGAGGCGCCGGGCTGCCCGATCATGGGTGGCACCGCCATGATTCCGCCGTCGAGGTAGTCGCAATCGTGGCTCGCTGCCCAGGTGGCCAGTTCGCGGGCCTCACCGGGGGCGGTGCTGGTGAGGTTGATCAGTTGCCGTCCGGCCAGTCGGTCGGCTACCGGGTCGAGGGTGGCGTGCACCGATGCGTGGTCGAGCAGTACGGCGATGATCGGGCCGTCGGCGTCGATCGCCTCCGCGACGGTCGCGCCGCCGACGGCTCCGGCCGCGAGGAGGTCTGCGTCCTTGCCGGGGGTGCGGTTCCACACCCTCGTCGGCAGGCCGGCCTTCAGGAAGGTGGCGGCCAGCGCTTGGCCCATCGCGCCGAGGCCCAGGATGGTCACCGGGGTCTTCGTGGTTTCCGCCATTGCGGGTTCAACTCCTAGAGGTCGAGTACGTCCTGGTCAGCGCGCTGCAACCAAGAGTGCTAGTTTCCCGGCAGAGGAGCAAGTACCTACTATTTTGTCGGGTACTTACCAATTGGTTTGTGAACAGGTAGAGAGGGCGGGCAATGGGCACGAAGCGATCGGGACCATACATCTGCGGCATCGACGCCGCGATGGATGTGGTCGGCGGCAAGTGGAAGGCGCTGATTCTCTGGGAACTGGACGCGCACGAGGTCCGACGCTTCGGCGAACTGCGCAAGGGGCTGCCGGGAGTTTCGGAGAAGATGCTGATCCAGCAGCTGCGGGAGCTGGAGGAGGACGGCATTGTCAGCAGAACCGTCTACCGCGAAGTGCCGCCGCGAGTGGAGTACCGGCTGACCGATGTCGGTGCCGCGCTCAACGCCGCGCTGGAGCCTTTGGGGGCGTGGGGACGCGCACGGATCGATCGGATCGGCGCGCAGCGAGTGCCTCAGCAGGCCTGAAGTGAATCCTTCGAATGTGAATGTTTCATCTGGGCAACATCATCGAGCGGAAGATCAAGCTACTAGTTGGTAACTTTGGTTAACTTTGTGCATACACAAGTCAATTGACGCATAACCGGGCCCGTCGTATGTTCCACGTCACAACTTTTGCAAGATGTGGGTGGCTGTGCAGATGTCGGAAGATGGGTATGACCTACGGGTCTTGCTGACGCGGGCACTCCGCCGAATTCAGGAGTTGGAGGCACGGCCGCAGCGCGAGCCGATCGCCATTGTCGGGATCGGTTGTCGCTTGCCTGGCGGCGCGGAAACCCCGCAGCAGTACTGGGAACTGCTGTCCTCAGGCCGCGACGCGATCGTCGAGGCGCCGGAAAACCGTTGGACGGTAACGGATTCGGCGCCTCGGCGAGCGCGGCGACGGGCCGGAATGCTCGCCGGTCCGATCGATGCCATGGACGCGGAGTTCCTCGGCATCGCGCCACGCGAAGCGGCCTCGATGGATCCGCAACAGCGACTGGCGCTCGAAGTCGCTTGGGAGGCCATGGAAGACGCCGCACTGGCGCCGGACGGCCCGGACGCGGCGCGCACGGGGGTTTTCCTCGGCGTCAGCTGGCAGGAATACCAGCGCACGATCACGCCGGACTGGGTGAGTTCGGTGGACGCGCACACGCTCACCGGGACGATGTCGAGCATCGTGGCCGGGCGGGTGTCCTACGTGCTGGGGTTGCGCGGCCCCGCGGTGACGATCGATACGGCGTGTTCGTCGTCGCTGGTGGCCGTGCACCAGGCGTGCCGCAGCCTGCGCGCGGGGGAGTGCGACGTGGCGCTGGCTGGGGGAGTGAATCTGCTGCAATCCGAACTCACCTCGGAGGCGCTGGCCCGCATGGGCGCGCTTTCGCCGGACGGGCACTGCCGGCCCTTCGACGCGCGGGCGAACGGTTATGTGCGCGGTGAGGGCGCGGGTGTCGTCGTTCTGAAGACGCTTTCGCGGGCCATCGCCGACGGCGACGTCATCAGGGCCGTGGTCCGGGGGTCGAGTGTGAACCACGACGGTCGGTCCATGGGGTTGACCGCGCCGAACCCGACGGCGCAGCGCGAGTTGCTACGCGACGCGCTGACCGACGCCGGGTGCACCGCCGACCAGGTCGGTTATGTCGAAACGCACGGCACCGGAACACCGCTGGGCGATCCGATCGAGATCGAGGCGTTGTCCCAGGTACTCGGCGCGCCGCGGGCGGACGGGTCGGTGTGCCTGCTGGGTTCGGTCAAGTCGCAGATCGGGCACCTCGAGGCGGCCGCGGGCATTGCCGGGCTGATCAAGGTGGTGCTGCAGCTCGAGCACGAAAGAATCCCACGCCAGCACGATTTCGCCACAATGAACCCCAAGATCGCGCTCGACGGCACGGCGCTGGCAGTGCCCACCCAGGAGACCGCCTGGCCGCGCACCGAGCGGCCGCGGCTGGCGGGGGTGAGTTCGTTCGGCTTCGCGGGCACCAACGCGCACGTAGTGCTCGAGCAGGCACCCGAACCGGAGCCGCGTCTGAATTCCGAAGGTGCTGCGCTGCTCGTTCTTTCGGCGCGCACCTCTTCCGCGCTCGATGCGCTGTCCCGCCGGTACGCAGAGCACCTGGACCGGCACGAGGTGCCGCTCGCCGACGTCGCCGCCACCGCGGCGCTGGGACGCACGCATTTCGCGCACCGGCGCGCGGTCGTTGCGCGAACGGTCGAGGAGGCTGCGCGCGAACTCGCGACCCCTTCGAGTCGGTCGACCGACCCGGTGTCCGGGAAGCCGCGCGTCGCGATGCTGTTCACCGGGCAAGGCGCCCAGTACGCGGGGATGGGTGCGGCGCTCGACCGCGAATATCCGGCGTTCCGCGCGGCGCTCGATCGATGTGACGAGCTACTGGGGCCGCTGCCCGGCGGGATTCGCTTGCGGTCGCTGCTGTTCGATGCGGACGAGCAGTTGCTGACCCGCACCGAATACGCGCAACCGGCCCTGTTCGCGATCGAATGGGCGTGCGCCGAACTGTGGTCGGCGTTCGGTATTCGCCCTGATGTGGTGCTGGGACACAGTCTCGGTGAGCTGGTTGCGGCGACCGTCGCAGGGGTGTTCGACCTTGCTGCGGGGCTGCGTCTGGCCGCCGAGCGCGGCCGGTTGATGCAGGCGGTGACGCAACGCGGGGCGATGGCGGCGGTCTTCGCCGCGCCCGCGCAGTTCGAAGCGCTGCTGGATGAACTCGCGGCGGGTGTGTCGGTGGCTGCGGTCAACAGTCCTGGACAGTTCGTCGTTTCCGGAGCGGCGGACGGGGTGGACCGGGTGATGCGGGCAGCCGAGGAACGCGGAATTCGCGTTGTGCGACTGCCCGGCGCGACCGCCTTCCACTCGCCCTTGCTGGACCCGATGCTGGACGACTTCGGGGCCGCGGTGGCCGAGTTGGTGCCGAGCCCGCGGGCGGCGGCGGTTCCGCTGGTGTCGAACGTGACCGGCGCGCGGATCGAAAGCCCGATGGATGGCGCGTATTGGCGCGCGCACGCCCGTGGCACCGTCCGTTTCGCGGAGGGTGTGCGTTCGGTCGCCGAATTCGGTGTGGACGCCTATGTGGAGGTGGGACCGCAGCCGGTACTGCTGGAGTTCGGACGGCACACTGCCCCCGACGCGTTGTGGGTGCCGAGTATGCGCCGGACATCCGCCGACGACGAGGTGCTGTTGACCGGTCTGGGCGACCTGTACTGCGCGGGCGCGGAGATCGAATGGACGGCGGTGGTGCCCCGTGACGCGCGGCGGCGCAACGGCCTGCCCACCTACCCTTTCGAACGACAGCGGCTCTTCGTGCCGATCGCGGGCGCGCCGCCGAACATCGACTACCTTGCCGAGCATCGTTTCCGGGGTCGCGCGGTGGTCCCGGCGGCGGAACTCGCGCTGCGGGCGTTGCGTGCGGCCGGAGGCACCGGCCACGAACTGATCGACTTCGTCGCCGCTCGGCCGGTGCCGCTGGAGGAATTGGCCGAGCCGCTCGTATCCGACGCGGGAGACCGCACCGAAGTTCGTTTCCAAGTCGGCAACGGCAGCGTCACCGCGGTGTCCGCGGCCGTTCGAGCCGCCTCGGATCGGCCGCGCGATGCGAGCGAGCTGTCCTCGGCACGGCTCGCGTCGTCCACCGACGGAGACGTGGACGAGTTCTACCGACGATGCGCGGACGGCGGGTTGACGTTCGGTCCACGGTTCCGCTGGATCACACGACTTCGGCTCGGTGCGGACAGCGTGCTCGCCGAACTCACGCGTCCGGCGGAACTGGCGGACGAACCGGACGCCTGGCTGCCGTGTCTGCTCGACGCCGCGGTACAAACCGGCCTGGCCCTGGTGTCCGGGGAAGGTCACGTGGACCGATTGCCGGTTGGCATAGGCCGTCTGCGGCTGTCCGGCGCGGACGCGGGGGCGACGGCGTGGGCGCTGGCGCAGCGCACCGGCCGCACAGTTCGCATCACCGTCTTCGATACCGCCGACGAGATGGTCTGCGATATCGAAGACGTATGGTTCGCCGAGTCCGGCACTGCCGGGCGATCGCAGGATCGGGATCGTATGTCCGGCCTCATTCACCGTCCGACTTGGGAGTCCGCCGCGCCACGTCCGAGCGAGCGGAATCTCGCCGACGCGCTGGTGATCGGCGTCGGCCCGCAGGCGGACCGGCTCGCCGCCGCGTTGCGGTCCGCGGGCACAGACTCTGTGGCGGTGGACCGTACGACCGATCCGGACGTCTGGCCCGACGGCCACGGGGCGGTGATCTACCTCGCGGATGCCGAGGCGGACGACAGCGCCGACGCGGCGCGGGTGGAGACGCAGTTCGCACTCGGTGTGGTGCGGGCAATGGCTCGGACGGTCGACAGCGGACCGCTGTACCTGGTGACCGTAGGCGCCACCGGAGCGCTGCCCGGGGAACCCGTGCGTCCGGCTGCCGCGACATTGTGGGGACTCGGCGCGGTGGCGCGGACGGAACTGCCCGAGTTGAGCTGCCGGCTGATCGACCTCCCCGTGGGCGCCCGCTGCGACGACCATCGGCTGGTAGACGAAATCCGATCCATTGCAGCGGACGCGGTCGCTTTGCGTGGACGTCACCGGTACACGATGCGGATGCAGACCACCGAGGACGTCGAGGCAGTCCCGTGGCTGGATCGCGGTGGAGCGTATCTGGTCACCGGGGGGCGTGGAGCGCTGGGATCGGCAGCCGCGCGGACCCTGGCCGAGGCCGGGGCGGGCACCATCGTGCTGGCCGGTCGCAGCGCGCCCGGCCCGGAGCATGAGCCGCAGCTGGCGGGAATCGCCGCCCTCGGTGCGCGCGTCGAGAATGTGGTGGTCGACGTCGACGACCGGAACGGTCTGTCCGAGTTGATCGCTCGCTTCGGCGGCGAGTTCCCGAGGCTGGCCGGGGTGGTGCATTGCGCTGGTGTGCTGGACGATGCCCTGCTGATCGAGCAGACCTCGGGGCACATCGAGCGGGTATTCGCGGGGAAGGTCTCGGGTGCTTGGCATCTGCACGAGCTGACCGCGGGTAGATCGCTCGACGTGTTCGTGCTGTTCTCGTCGGTCAGCGCTGTGGTGGGCACCGCGGGGCAGGGCAACTACGCCGCGGCGAACGCCTATCTGGATGGCCTGGCCCGCCTGCGCTCGGCTCGAGGGCTGCCCGCGGTGAGCATCGCGTGGGGTCCGTGGGCGGGCACCGGCATGGCCGGGGGCCTGAGTGACGCGGCCCGTCGGGCGTGGGTGCGCCACGGCGTCGCCGAACTGGCCGCCGCCGACGGTGCTCGCGCGCTGCGCTCGCTGGTGTCGGCAGAGGGAGTCGTCGCGGTATTCCCCGCTATCGCGGGTGTTTCGGCGGAACCGGAAACGGTCTCCGAGGTCGACTCGCAGGACATCCAGGACCCCCGCGACCCGGCGGAACTGCTGGAGTTGGTGCGTACGCACGTCATGACGACGCTCGGTCGCACGACGGCCGTATCCGACCGTACCCCCCTGCGTGAACTCGGACTCGATTCCATGATGGCCGTGGAACTGCGCAACGCGCTCGCGGCCGATCTGGGGGTACGCCTGCCCGCGACCTTGCTGTTCGATCATCCGACCGTCGCCGCGGTGTCGGAGGAAATCGCCCGGCTCGGCGCGAAGTCCGCGCGCGAGCGCGACGCCCCGCCCTCGAGGGCGCGCGAGCAGGCCGCGCAGCGACCGATCACGCGCATCTCCGAGCAGCTCACCACCCCGTTGTACCCCACCGAACTCCCGGTTACACCTACTACCCCCAACATGTCTCACCTCACATCGGGTGAAGCCGACTCTGATGCAGGCGTTTACGCCGACGCGATAGCGGTGATCGGCATGGGCTGCCGCTATCCCGGTGGTGTTCGCGGTCCTGCCGACCTGTGGCGCCTGCTCGCCACCGAGACCGACGCGGTGACCGAGGTCCCGGCACAGCGCTGGGATGTGGACGCCGTCTTCGATCCGGATCCGGATGCCGAAGGCAAGACCTACACGCGCTGGGGCGGTTTCGTCGACGGTGTCGAGGAATTCGACGCCGGATTCTTCGACATCTCCGTCGGGGAGGCGCGGATGCTGGATCCCCAGCAGCGGCTACTGCTCGAAACAGCCTGGGAGGCACTCGAGCACGCCGGATATCCGGCGAGCCGCCTGGAAGGCAGCAAGACCGGCGTTTTCGTCGGATTGATGTCCAATGACTATGCCGAGCGGATGGCGCGGGCCGATGTCGCCCCCAATGCCTGGTTCGGCACCGGCAACCTGTCCAGCGTCGCCTCCGGTCGGCTGTCGTACTTCCTCGGCGCGCACGGTCCGAGCCTCACCATCGACACCGCGTGCTCCTCGTCGCTGGTGACGGTGCACACGGCGGTGCGCAGCCTGCGCAGTGGTGAATGCGATCTCGCGCTGGCCGGTGGGGCGACCGTGGTCCTCACACCCTCGCTCGACATCTACTTCGCGCGGGCGCGCGGTCTGGCGGCCGACGGCCGGTGCAAGAGCTTCGACGCGCGCGCCGACGGCGTGGTCTGGAGTGACGGCGCGGGGGTGCTGGTGCTCAAACGACTGGCGGACGCGCAGCGGGACGGCGATCGGGTGCTGGCCCTGGTGCGCGGATCGGCGGTCAATTCCGATGGGCGTAGTCAGGGGTTGAGCGCGCCGAACGGTCCGGCGCAGGAACGGGTCGTCCGCGCCGCGCTCAGGGACGCGGCGGTCGAGGCCGCGGATATCGATTACGTCGAGACGCACGGCACCGGCACGGCACTGGGTGACCCGATCGAGGTTCACGCGCTCGCCTCCGCGCTGGGGGAGAACCGCACCGAGGCCGCGCCGTTGTGGATCGGCTCGGTGAAGTCGAATCTCGGCCACACCCAGGCGGCGGCGGGCATCGCCAACATCATCAAGGTGATCGAGGCCCTGCGGCACGAGCGCATTCCCGCCTCGCTGCATTTCCGTTCGGGCAATCCGCATATCGACTGGGATTCGGTCGCGATCCGCGTGGTCGCCGAGGAGCGTCCGTGGCGGCGTTCACGGCGGCCGCGACGGGCGGGTGTGAGCGCGTTCGGGATCAGCGGGACGAACGCGCATGTGGTAATCGAAGAGGCGCCGCGGGCGCCCGAGGCCGGTGTCGCCGACGATTCCGGGCCGTACCTGCTGGTTTTCTCGGCGAAGACCACCGATGCCCTACGCGAACTTGCGGTACGCTACCGGGATCTCCTGGCCGCCCACCCGGAGACGGCACTGGGGGATTTGTGCGCGTCCGCGGCGGTAGGCCGTACCCATTTCGGCGAGCGGGTGGCGATCGCCTTCGACACCGCCGCACAGCTGCGCGCGGCGCTCGAGGATGTCGCCGCGGGGATCACCGCGAGCGGGTCGGTAGCCGAGATGTCGAGCGGTGCGGTAGAGCTGGCGCGCCGGTATGTCAGCGGTGTCGAGATCGACTGGGTGACGGTGTATTCCGAACGTTCGTGGCGCCATATCGACCTACCGAGCTATCCCTTCCAGCGCAAACGGCACTGGCTGGAACTCGCACCACGCCCGGAGGGCACGCACTCGTCGCGCACCCTGCGGCTCACCCCGGAGATGTTCGACGGGCACCGGCTGCGTGGTGTGCCGACAGTGCCCGCGGCCTGGCTGTGCGCTCAGCTGAACGAAATCGCCGCTGAGCTGCCCGGAGCATGGGACGTCACCCAGCTGCGGCTGATCGCGCCGCTGGAGGTCGCCGCCGAGTCGACGGTGCGGGTGACGCTGGATCCCGGCCCGGACGGGTACGGGGTGCGCTTCGTCCGTCCCGAGGATGCTCAGTCCAGCTATGCGCAGGCGAAACTTTCCGCCGCCGCGACGGCTCCGCCGGAACCGCCCGCGGGTGTGGCGGCCGGCGCGGACGCGGGCAGATGGCCCGCCTATTACGACACTCTGGCCGGGCTGGGCCTCGAGCTGGGCCCTGACTACCGCTGCGCCGTCGAGTTCCGGCGGATCAGCGAGTCCGAAGCCGAGACCGTGTTCCGGTTGCCGGACAAGGCCTCGGCGATGCTCGACCCGATCCTGCTCGATGCCTGCCTGCACAGCATCGTGGTGACCGCCGCCGCGAACGAGATGTTCCTGCCCTCTGGGATGGATCGTGCTCGATTCTTCGGTAGCCGGACTGTCGCGGATACGACCGTCCTGTGCCGGGTGCGGGTGACCGAACGCGGTGCGCGCGTTGTCGTGGGCGACGCGACACTGCACTCCGCGTCCGGGCGGCTGCTCGCCAGTTTGGAAGGGGTCAGCTTGCTGGCGGCGAAACCCGATGCCGCGCCGAAAGCCGTTGCCGGGACCGATCCCTCCAGGCTCGCGCGCTTGCTGCATCACGTCGAATGGGTTCCCGCGGACAGCGGCGCGCCTGCCCGGGACGAGCCCGTGGGCCGCTGGTTGGTCTTCGGTGACGGGCCGGTCGGCGACACCGTCGCCGCCGGACTGGCCGAGCGAGGCGCCGCGACCGTGGTCGTTCGCCCTGAGAACGCAGCCTCCACTTTCCCCACCCTGCCTTCGGTGCAGGGCGTCGTCTTCGCCTGGACCACGGTGTCCGCGCAGACCCGCGTCGACGCCGCCCTGCGGTTGGCGCGCGCGGTGGACTCGGCAGCGCACCAGCCTGCCGCGCTGTGGTTGTTGACCGTGAACGCCCAGCGCGTCACCCCAGCCGACCGGCCGGATCCCGATCAGGCTCTGTTGTGGGGCCTCGGCCGCGCAGTGGCCACCGAGCATCCCGAGTTCGGGTGCCGGTTGCTGGACTTGCCGACCGAATTCCTCGAGGACAGCACGATTGTCGAGGGTTTGCTCGGCGTCCGCGCCGCCGGTGAGTTCGCGATCCGCGACGGACGTTGGCTGACCGCTCGCCTCGCCGCCGGTCCCGCGCCCTCCGATGACTACCGGTTGGTCGCGCACCGCTCCGGCGAATTCGACCGGATGCGATTGGAATCCGGTGCCCGCCGCGCTCCGGCCGCAGGGGAGGTCGAAATCGCGGTCGCCGCCACCGGCCTCAACGCTCCCGACCTGTGGGTTGCCTCGGGCATACATCCGGATGGCGTGCTGCCGCTGGGTGCGGAATGCGCGGGCCGGATCACCGCAGTCGGCGCGGATGTCGAGGGTCTCGCGGTCGGCGACCGTGTCGTCGCTTTGGCGCGTGACAGTTTCGCTCGCTACGTGACGGTCGACCAGGGCACGGTCGCCGTGCTGCCGGATCACCTCGCCTTCGCCGAGGGCGCGACCGTGCCGTACGCCTACACCACCGCATGGCATGCGCTGTTCGACGTCGGCGGCGTGCGAGCCCGGGACCGGGTGCTCGTGCACGCGTCCGCCGACGGCGTCGGCATGGCCGCTGTGCAACTGGCCGTGCACGCCGGCGCCGAGGTGTTCGCGACCGCCGCACTGTGTCGCTGGGCAGGGAAGGCGGGCTTGCCGGTCGCGCGTATCGATACCTGGCGGGAGAACGATCTGGCCGAACACGTCCGAGCGGCGACCGCGGCGCACGGAATGGACGTCGTCGTGCACACCCTCGGAGACGACTTCGCCGCGCACGCCTCCGAGGTCTTGCACGCGGGCGGTCGACTCGTCGAGGTGGTCGACCCGGTGCAGACCGCAACCGCCCCCCGGAGCGGTCGTGTGGATCACCGGGAGATCGATCCGGCCGCTGTGGACCAGCGACGGCTCGGCGCGATCCTGCGCAGCGTGATGACGCTGTTCGAGCAGCGTGCATTGCGTGCGCTGCCGCACGCGGTGCACGGTATCGAGCGGGCCGCCGAGGCGTTCCGCGCCATGTCGCAGCGGAATCATCCCGGCCGCGTCGTCCTGCTCGGCAGGGACACCCCGGGCGCCGCGCATGGTGACCGGTTGACCGAGGGCACCTACCTGGTGACCGGAGGATTCGGCGGTCTCGGTGCCGCGGCCGCACGGTGGCTGGCCGACCACGGAGCCGGCCACCTGGTGCTGGTCGGCAGACGCGCACCGGACGCGGCGGGGTCGCGGCTGCTGGAGTCGCTGCGCGCCAACGGCGTTCACGTGACGGCGCGCCAGGCGGATGTCAGCGACCGCGCAGCCGTCACGGCACTGCTGCGGGACATCGCGGACTCCGGGTTCCCGCCGCTGCGCGGCGTGGTCCACTGCGCGGGAGTGCTCGACGACGGTGTGGCGACCGAGCAGACCTGGTCGCGGTTCGAGACCGTGCTCGGACCCAAATATCACGCGGCGCGCCACCTCGACGAGCTCACCCGCGACCAGCCGTTGGAACTCTTCCTCACCTATTCGTCTGTGGCGGGCGTGCTGGGCACCCCTGGTCAGGCGAACTACGCGGCGGCCAACGCGGCCTTGGACGCGCTCGCATGGCGGCGTCGTGCCGAGGGACTGCCCGCGCTGAGCATCGCGTGGGGGCCGTTCGCCGACGTGGGTATGGCCGCAGGCCGGGCCGATGTCACCGCGCGGCTCGTGCGGCGCGGTCTACCGCCGCTGTACGAGGACGACGCGGCCGCGGCGCTGACGCATCTCCTTCGACATGACAGCACCACCCCGGGCGTCTTCGAATTCGTGCCGGAGCGGTGGCACGCGAACCGCGCTGGCCACGTCGCGGGAACGACCGCGCCGCTGCGGAGCGAGCCGGAGGCCGAGACAACCCTCGTCGGCCCCGGGCTCCCGGCTCCCCGCGGCGTCCGCGCCTCGGAAACCCGTGGCGCGTCCGACGATGTCGCTGCCTGGGAGGCGCTTGTGCAGCGCGTCGCGATGCGGGTGCTCGATCGGGCGAGCGAACTCGACCCGGATGTGCCGTTCCACGACACCGGAGTCGACTCCTTGACCGGGATGGAATTGCGGGCAGCGCTTGCCGCCGAGATCGGGATGCCGCTGCCGGCCGGACTGGTCTTCGACTACCCGACGGTGCGTGACATCGCACGGTTTCTGCACCGTAAGGGCGCGGCCGCGCCCACCGTGGACGATGCGGCCGGGTGGGGGCGGCTCGCCCATGACGAGCACAGGGCTGTGCCGACAGCGAGCATTTCGGAGTCGATGACGTCGGCGCCGCCCGCATCGCGGATTTCGCAGTCGACGACACAGACATCCCAGATGCCGGAGGCGACTACGCAGACACCGCCGGCGCCCGAGGCGATTACGCCGGAACCAATTGTGCAGCAGAGTGCTTCGGCGTCCATTTCGACAGACGAGAGCGATCGGACCCACCACGACGACGACCCGATCGTCATCGTGGGCATGAGCTGCCGCTTCCCCGGCGGGGTGCGCACGCCGGAGGACTTCTGGGATCTGCTGTGGCAGGGCCGCGACGCGATCACCGAGGTGCCCGCGCAGCGCTGGGACATCGACGCCTACTTCGACCCCGACCCGGCCGCCCTGGGCAAGATGTACACGCGCTGGGGCGGTTTCGTCGACGGCGCGGACGAATTCGATCCCGCCTTCTTCGGCATCGGCGCGTCGGAGGCACGCGCGATGGACCCGCAGCAACGCCTGCTGCTCGAGACCAGCTGGGAGGCGCTGGAGCGCTCCGGCCGCGCACCCGGCGGTCTGGCGGGCAGCCGCACCGGGGTGTTCGTCGGACTGTGCTTCAGCGAGTACCCGGCAACGCCGGTCCGGGCCGCCCATCCGACCGCGATCGGCGCCTACTCGGTGATCGGTTCCGCGCCGAGCGTCGCGGCCGGGCGGCTGGCCTACGTGCTGGGGCTGCAAGGCCCGGCGATGACGTTGGACACGGCGTGCTCCTCCTCACTGGTAGCGCTGCAAGCAGCTTGGGACGGCCTGCGCGCAGGCCGTTGCGATCTCGCGCTCGTGGGCGGTGTCAACCTTCAGCTGGCTCCGGAGACCACCATCGGATTCTGCCGTCTGGCCGCGCTGTCGCCCGACGGACGGTCGCGGGCGTTCGACGCCGACGCCGACGGATACGTCCGCGCCGACGGTTGCGGCATGCTGGTGCTGACCCGGCTGTCGGAGGCCCGCCGCAACGGCGATCGGGTGCTGGCCGTCGTTCGTGGCGTCGCGGTGAATCACGACGGGCGATCGAACGGGCTCACCGCGCCCAACGGTCCGGCCCAGCAACGCGTCGTCACCGACGCGCTGGACCGGGCGGGCATGCGGCCGAACGCGGTGGACTACGTCGAGACACACGGCACGGGCACCCCGCTCGGTGACCCGATCGAGGCCACCGCGCTGGCCGAGGTGTACGGCGCGGGACGCACGCAGCCGCTGCTCATCGGGTCGGTCAAGACCAATATCGGGCACACCGAGGGTGCGGCCGGTGTCGCGGGAGTCATCAAGGCCGTGCTCATGTTGCAGCACCGCCGGATACCGCCGAGCCTGCATTTCCACACACCGAACCCGCTGATCGATTGGTCGGCAGCACCGATCGAAGTCGTGCGCGAGGCGCGAGACTGGCCGCGCACCGGGCACGAACCGGCGATCGGGATCAGCTCTTTCGGAATGAGCGGCACCAACGCGCACGTCGTCTTGACGCAGGGAGACCCGGCACCGGCAGCGCGCCCGGAATCACCGACCCCGCAGGTACTCGTACTTTCCGCACGTGACGAAACCGCCCTCACCGACGCAGCGCGACGCTGGGCGGACGAAGCCGACTCCGCACGCGCGTACCTCGGCGATCTGGCCTACACCGCCGCCACCGCCCGCGACCATTTCGAAGAACGGCTCGCGGTGGTCGCCGAGACCGGCGCCGCCGCCGCGCGACACCTGCGGGACCGGTCGCCTGCCCTGCTCCGCGGCCGGGTGGCGCGAACAGCGAGCACGAAGGTGGGGCTGCTGTTCACCGGTCAGGGATCCCAGTACCCCGGTATGGCGCGCGAGCTGTACGACTCCGAACCGGTCTTCCGTGAGTCACTGCGGCACTGCGACGCGGTGCTGGGACCGATCGAGGACGGCGTCGGGCTCCTGGATGCCGTGTACGGCGAGCACGGCGCGGAGCTGCTGCGCCGCACGGTGTTCACCCAGCCCGCGTTGTTCGCCGTCGAATGGGCGCTGTGGGAGCTGTGGCGGAGTTGGGGGATCACCCCGGCGGCGGTGCTCGGGCACAGCGTCGGGGAGTACGTCGCCGCCTGCGCCGCGGGCGCCATGACCATGGAGGACGCTCTTCGGCTCGTCGCCGTGCGCGGCCGGCTCATGCAGCGCCTGCCGGACGGGGGCGGGATGCTGGCGGTCGACGCTTCCGCCGAGCAGATCTCGCCGCTGTTGGCGCGGTATGAACCGGCGGCGTCGATCGCCGGATACAACGGGCCGGCTCAGGTGGTGATCGCCGGGCAGCGAGCCGCGCTCGACCTGCTTCGCGACCGGTTGTCCGCAGACGGCATCCGGACCGCGGCCCTCACCGTGTCGCATGCCTTCCACTGCGCGGCGATGGATCCGATCCTCGACGACCTCGCCGCGGCGGCCGCGCGTGCCACCATGACCGATCCCGCGATTCCGCTGGTCTCGAATGTCACCGGTGCGCCGTTGCGCCCGGGGGAGCTCACCGCGGAGTACTGGGCGCGCCACGCGCGTCTGCCCGTGCAGTTCGCCCAGGGCATGCGCGCCTTGGCCGAGGTGGGGATCGAGGCATTCCTCGAGATCGGTCCGCAGCCGACGTTGTCCGGCCTCGGCGGGCGAGTGCTGGGGGACTCGGTACGGTTCATCGCGTCGCTGCGCCGCGGACGCGGTGATCGCGAGACTATGATGACGGCGCTCGGCCACCTCTATGTCGGTGGCCTGCCGGTGAACTGGGAACGAGTTCACCGGCCGCACGACCACCGGCGGGTCCTCGCGCCCACGTATCCGTTCCAGCGGCAGCACTATTGGATCGAATCCCGCTCCGCGCTTCCGGCACCGAGCAGCGCTGCCGCAGGGCACCGGGATCTCCCGGCGCACACCGGGGTGTTCCCGGGGCCGAGCGCCACACCGACGCGAGACGACGCAGCGATCACCCCGCTCGGCGACGCCCTGTGTACGACCTCGAGCGTCGCTACCGTAGAGCATTCGTTATCCCCGATGGGCGCTCCGAGTCCGGACTCCACGCCTACCGTTGCGGCGCGATCCGATCACGCGCTTCCCAGTTCAGGCATCACGCCCGCAGACCACCCCGGCGGCGCGGCTTCCACGCCGGACGCGAGCCTTCCCGCCCGACCCGGGCACGCGCTGCCGGGTTCCAGCACGGCTTCCCTCGGGCAGACGAGCCGCCCGATGCGAGCCGCCGACACCGCGATTCCGGCCGCCGTTCCCCAGGAACAAGCAGCGCCCACCGAATCAACGGATACAACAACATATTTCGGCTTCACGCTCGGACCGGATTCCCCGCGCTACCTGGCCGACCATGTCGTGAATTCGGCTGTCGTCGTGCCGGGCGCCTGGTTCGTCGCGACCATCGCCGACACCGCGCGCGAACTCGTCGCCGATGACGTCATCGCGATCGATGACCTCGTGATCACCAGCGGTCTCACGCTGACCGGTCCGCGGCAGGTGCGAGTGAGCTTTCAGCCGTCCAGCGACGGGTGGGCGGTGGAGGTGACGACGCAGCGATCCGGCATCCACGCCCGTGCCCGCCTCCTCAGCGCGACGCACCGCGTTCCGGCCGGTTCCAGCCCGGCGGAGGTCCTTGCCCGGTGTTCGGAACAGCTTGCCGGAGTGCACCTCTACGAGATGCTGGCCCGAGCGGGCCTGCCTTATGGTCCTGCGTTCCGCCGTATCGCCGACGTGCGCTTCGGGCAGCACGAAGCCCTGGTGACGCTGACGGATCCCGACACCGGAAACGGCGCGGGCATCGTGCACCCCGTTCTGCTGGACGCGGCGTTCCAGGCGACATACGCGGCGATGTCGCCGCGGGCCGCCGAGCGCACGTGGGTGCCGTTCGCCGTGGACCGGGTGCTCGTCTCGGTCGCGGCGGGCACCGTTCGATTCGGCCATGTGCGCGTCGTCGAGCAGACGCCACAGCTGTGTGTCGCCGATGTTCGACTGCTCGATGAGGAGGGCTGTCCGGTGCTGGTCGCGAACGGATTGCGAGTGATGCCGTCACCCACGCCGAGCTCGTCCGGGCAAGCGCCCGCCCGTGTACCCGATGATCGGTCGGTCGCGGACACCTACCGAATCGACTGGCGCGAGGCGGAATCGGTGCTACCGGCCACGGCGACCGGGCGCTGGCTGGTCATCGGTGCGGCCGGAGACTTCACCGACGGTCTCGCCGACGCCTTGCGGGCGCGCGGCGCGGACTGCGTACTCGCTCGGCCCGGTCGTGGTTTCGCGTTCCGAAGCCACAACGAGTTCGAGGTCGACCTGGGCGTGCCCGCGGCGGTCCGTGCGCTACTCGGGGCGGTCGGCGACGGACGCGTACCGCTGCGCGGGATCGTCTCCGCCATCGCGCTGTCGGCCGACGACGCACCCGCGCCTGTCCGCGCCGAAGGTCTGGTGGTAGGTGCGATGCATCTGGTGCAGGCCGCGGCACTGGCGGGAGAGCCCGCACTGTGGCTGCTGACCCGTCGCGGGCAGCGGGTCGATGCCTCCGACCTGGTGGCGCCGGAGCAATCAGCGCTGTGGGGTTTCGCCCGCAGCGCACAGCTCGAGCATCATGAAATCACCTGTCGGATAGTTGATCTCGACGACAAAGCCGATATCGACACAGTGGCCGACGCCCTTGTCGCGTCCTCGTCACCGCGCCAGCTCGCGCTGCGCGAGGGAAGCATGCGCGCGCCGCGGCTCGTGCCGTTGGCGGCCTCGCCGGGCGGCCTCGGAGTTGTGTCCGGCACGGGGACGGTGCTGATCACCGGTGGCCTCGGTGGTGTGGGGTTGCGGCTGGCTCGCTGGCTGGTCGACCGGGGCCGGCCGCAGGTGGTGCTCGCGGCGCGGTCCGCGCCCGACGCTCGGGCGGAGTCGGTCATCGCCGAATTGCGGGGACGTGGAGCGCGGATCACGGTGCGGTCGCTCGATGTCACCGATCGTGGCGCCGTGGCGGCCACGCTGGACTGGATCGACCGCGAGCTGCCGCCTCTGGCGGGAGTGGTGCATCTGGCCGGAGTGCTCGACGACGGGGTGATCGCCGAACAGACCGCGACACGGGTAGGGCGGGTTCTCGCGCCGAAGACATTCGGAGCGTGGAACCTGCACGAGCTGACCATGTCTCGCCCGATGCGCTTCTTCCTGTTGTTCTCCTCTGCCGCGGGAGTGGTCGGTTTGCCCGGCCAGTCGAGCTACGGCGCCGCCAACGCCTTCCTCGACGGTCTGGCCGAGTCGCGAAATCTGTCGGGCTCGCCCGCGCTGTCGATCGCGTGGGGGCCGTGGGCGGACACCGGAATGATCGAGCGGCTCAGCGGCGGCGCGGTGGAGCGGCTCGCCCGGCGCGGCTACGGCATGTTACGTCCTGAGCAGGCCTTCGACACGCTCGGCCAATTGATCGATTCGGCGACGGCGGCAGCGGTCACGACGATGCCGCTCGCGCTGCCGGGACCGGCCATCGATGTACCGGACGTGCTGCTGGATTCGGTGGCAGCTGTCCCTGCGGCTTCCGAAGACGCTGCCGATGCCACGGATCTGTCCGCCCGAATGGAATCCCTGGTGCGGCGCTGCCTCGGACTGGCGCCCGGCGCCGATCTCGATCGCCCCCTGCACGAACTCGGGCTCGACTCGGTCGCGGCCCTCGAGATCCGCGACGAACTGTCGCGCTCCAGCGGTCACCGACTGCCCGCGACGCTGGCCTTCGAGTACCCCACACCGCGCGCGGTCGCCGGCCTGCTCGTGCGGTTGGAGTCGGTGCGAGAGCCGTTCGCGCCGGAGCACGGCGATTCGTCCGATCGCACGGCACGGACGCCCGCTCCCACGGGCGACGACATCCCGGTTCCAGGGATCACCTCGACTGCGCCGAACGGAGCCGTCCTGCCGCAAGTGCCGGACAGCGAATTCACGACGCCCGCGAACGGCGCGTCGGCCGCTGCCGACCTGCCGCCCGCCGACGGACAGCTCAATTCCGAACAGCAACCGAGGACGCCGCGTGTATCGGCCGACTCGGTCGCGTCATGGGCAGCACCGACCGTGCCGGACACGGCCGCCGACTCGGAGTCCGGCCATCATCCCGACGCGGTAGGGGATATCGCGATCGTGGGCGTAAGCGGGCGGTATCCGGGCGCGGACGGGCTCGACGAGTACTGGCGGGTGCTGATCGAGGGACGCGACTGCGTCACCGAGATCCCGCCGCACCGCTGGGACCACACCCGCTATTTCGTTCCGGACCGGCACAACCCGTTCACCTCTTACACCAAGTGGGGCGGGTTCCTCGACGACGTCGACTGTTTCGATCCGCTGTTCTTCGCCATCTCCCCGCGCGAGGCGGAGATACTCGACCCGCAGGAGCGGCTGTTCCTGCAAACCGCCTGGGCCGCCTTGGAGGACGCCGGTCATTCCCGGGCCGACCTGGCCCGTGGCGGCCTGCGACCGGAGCAGGCCGGGGTGTTCGTCGGCGTCATGTGGGGCACCTACCAGATGTTCGGGGCGGAGGAGTCCCGGCTCGGGCGCGGCACGCTGCCGGGCTCGACGTTCTGGAGCATCCCGAACCGCGTGTCGCACGCCCTGGACTTCCAAGGGCCCAGCATGGCGGTGGACACCGCGTGCTCGTCCTCGCTGACCGCGTTGCACCTGGCCTGTCAGAGCATTCGCACGGGCGAATGCCGGTTGGCGGTGGTCGGCGGCGTGAATTTGTCGCTGCATCCCTACAAGTTCGTCGCGCTCAGCCAGGGACAGTTCGCCTCCACCGACGGCCGCTGCCGCTCCTTCGGCGCGGGCGGTGACGGGTATGTGGCCAGTGAAGGTGTCGGCGCGATGGTGCTGCGACCGCTGGCGGACGCCGAAGCCGACGGCGACACCATCTATGGCGTCATCAGGGGCACCGCGATCAATCACGGCGGCCGTGTCAACGGGTTCACGGTGCCCAATCCCGACGTGCAGGCGGCGGTGATCCGCTCGGCGCTGCGCGTCGGCGGGGTCGACCCGGCGTCGGTGTCCTACATCGAAGCGCACGGCACGGGCACCGCACTGGGCGATCCGATCGAGATCGCCGGTTTGGCGAAAGTCTTCGGTAACGCCGGAATGGCCGAGTTGCCGATCGGTTCGGTGAAGTCCAATCTCGGCCACCTGGAGGCGGCGGCCGGTGTGGCGGCGCTGACGAAGGTGCTGCTGCAATTGCGCCACCGGGTCATCGTTCCGTCGCTGCACGCCACACCGCCGAATCCGAATATCGACTTCGCGGCCACTCCGTTCCGGATTCCGGCCGAGCCGCTGCCGTGGCCCGGCGGAAACCCTGCCCGGCCGCGTCGGGCGACGGTGAGTTCGTTCGGAGCGGGCGGGTCCAACGCCAACGTGGTGATCGAGGAGTACTTCGACCGCAGGCCGCGGACCCGGTTCAGTGGCGGGCAGGTGGTCCCGGTCTCGGCCCGCGACCGGGAACGGCTCGCGGATTATGTTGCGGCGCTGGACCGTTTCCTGGCCGCCCAGCAACCCGACCTCGCCGATCTGGCATACACCATGCAGGTCGGCCGTCAAGCCGGCAGTGCTCGCGCCGCGTTCGTGGCACGCGACATCGACCAGCTGCGCGCCGCCGTCCGCGGGTGGGTCGACGACGCGCCCGGCGCCCGGTCGTGCCGGGACGCGGCGGAGGATTCCCGCCTCGCGCGCTGGCTCGGCGGCGGCGACATCGATTGGAGCACCGTCCGCGATCCTGGACCTCGACGCCGTATTCCCGCGCCGACGTATCCGTTCGCACGGGAGCGGTACTGGATTCCGGACGTCGCGCCCGCGCCGCAACCTGTCCCGGGCTCACAATCCGGCCCGGCCTCGCGGACCGCGCAGGGGTCGCAAGACGCGTCCGCACCATCGTTATGGGCCGCATCACTGCGCCCGTCGGTGCCGGGATCCGGTTCGATGACCGATCCTGCGCGCTACGGGCCCAGCTCTACACCGCAGATGACTCCGCTGCCGCAAGCCGACCCTGGGCAATCCGCGCCCCATACGGTCATGCCGTCGCCGCAACCCCCGCCCAGGCACGGGTCGGCACCACTACCAGAAACCACCCGGCCGCAGACCTCGCCGGGTCGACAATCGGTGCCGGAGTTCACGCCACTGCCGCAGTCCGGATCAGCCCAATGGCCCACGCCCATCGCCCGACCCGCGCTTACGGAACGACGATCGCTGGTTCCGGTCTGGCGGGAAGCTCCGCTGCCCAGCGCTGACCTGCGCTCCCGGCACACCTTGGTCGTGTACGACGCACGGACCCCACACCACTTGGTCGAGGCGCTGGGCGTCGCGAGCGGCGATCCGGGACGTCTGGTGCGGATCTCGGACGTGCCGGGCGACCCGAGCCGCGACGACTTCGCCGCGGGCGCGACACTCGGAAGGACGCTGGCGGCGCGCTACCCCGACACCGACTGCGTGCTGGACGTGTGTGACCTCGTTCCCGCGCCGTCCGGCCGTCCCTCCGGCGACCTCGGCCGGATGGGGCTCTACCAGGGCGTAATCGAGGCACGCACCAGTTCGCTCACGCTGGTGCACGTCACCGCCGGCCACCCCGGCGCGGGCGGCCCGGAGTCCGCGCCGCTGGGCGGTCTGGTCGCCGCGCTCGCCGAAGAAATCCGTGACGTGCGCACCCGCAGCGTCCACGTGGTCGCGGAGCACGACGCGGTGTGCGCCGATCCGGCCCGGTTGCTGGCGATCCTGGGCGCGGAGAGCGGCGCCGCCGAGGACAGGGCGCCGCGAGTGCGGTATCGCGGCGGAGTACGCGAAGCGGTCGAACTGGCGGACGCGACGCCTCGCGACGGTCTCGTCGTGGACCCCGCCCGCACCTATGTCGTGACCGGCGGCACGCGTGGCCTCGGCGCGGAGTTCGCCTCGGCGCTGGTGGAGCGCGGAGCGCGCCGCTTGGCCATCCTCGGCCGGGAACCGCTGCCGCCCGAACCGGAATGGGATCAGGTGGCCGCCGGGGCCGGGGCCCTGGCGGACAAGGTGCGGCGGCTGGTCGCGTTGCGTGATCGAGGCGTCGCGGTGCGCACCTACTTCGGCAGCCTGACCGACGAGACTAGCTTGTCCGGCTTCTTCGACGCGGTGCGGCGCGAACTGGGCCCGATCGGTGGCGTGCTGCACTGCGCGGGAAGCGTTTCGACCGAGAGTCCGGCGTTCGTGCGCAAGACCGGCCCCGCCGTCGCGGCCGTGCTCGCGCCCAAGCTGGCGGGCACCGCCGTCCTCGCCGACGTGCTGGCCGCCGACCGGCCGGATTTCTTCGTGTTGTTCTCGTCGGTGTCGGCCGTCCTGCCCGGTCTGGCGGTGGGTCTGTCGGACTACGCGATGGCCAACGCGCACCTGGACCGCTTCGCCGAGGCCCAGCACGCCGCGGGACGGCCGTGGTTCCGGTCGGTGAACTGGCCGTCGTTCCGTGACACCGGGTTCGGTGAGGTGACCACCGCGGCCTATCGGGCTACCGGCCTGCCCGCATTGACCGCCGCGGAGGGGTTCGAACTGCTCGACGCCGTGCTGGGCCTGCCGGACACTCCCGTGGTCTTGCCGTATCACGGCGCGCTGTTGCGTCTTTCGACGCGCACGAGTGTGCCCCCCGCGCGCGAGACGACGTCCGCGGCGGCTGCCCGGTCCGCAGTGGCGAACGGGTCCGCGGTGGCGTATCGGGAACTGCTGCAGATCTTCTCCGACGAGCTGAAGCTGGACCCGGCCCGTTTCGAGGGCGACAAGCGGTTCGAGGAGTACGGCGCGGACTCGGTGCTGATCGCCTCGGCGGTGCGCCGGATCGAGCAGGTCGTCGGTCGGCCCTTCGACCCGGCGCTGGTGCTGGAATTCCCGACGTTGGACGCGCTGGCGGGTCTGTTGACCGAGCAGTTCCCGGAACGCTTCGCGCCCGAACCGTCGTCGCAGTTAGCGGCTGATCCCCAGCCGACCCCGGATGATCCGCCGCGCGCGGGGGAGACCGCACAGTCCCGTCTCAGCGCGGCCACCTGGGCCGCCGACGCCCGCCGCGGCCGAGCGGCCGAACCCATCGCCGTGATCGGCATGGGTTGCCGCCTGCCCGGCGGCGACACCCCGGACGCGTTCTGGCGGCTGCTCGCCGCGGGCGAGTCCGGCATCCGCGAGGTGGACCCGGCGCGCTGGGATCCCGCCCGCTTCTACCGCCCCGGCGGCGGCCCCGGTCTGACCAACAGCAAGTGGGGCGGGTTCGTCGACGGTGTCGATCTGTTCGATCCGGAGTATTTCGGGGTCACCGACGAACTGGCCTGGCAGATGGACCCATTGCAGCGGTTGCTGCTCGAGGCGTCGGTGCTGGCCACCTCCGACGCCGGATACCGGCGCGACGAGCTGGCGGGCAAGCGGGTCGGCGTCTACGCGGGCAGTCGTTCGGCGAACTACTTCCACCGGATCCCGGTCGCCGATCGGCACACCATCATCGGCATCGGGCAGAACTTCATCGCCGCGCGCATCTCCGACTTCTTCGATTGGCACGCGGGCAATGTCGTGCTCGACAGCGCGTGCTCCTCGTCGCTGCTGTCGGTGCACCTGGCCTGCCAGGCACTGCGCGCCGGAGAGGTCGACGCCGCGCTGGCCGGTGGCGTGGAGGTGCTGCTCGACGAGTTGCCGTTCGTCACCCTGGCGGCGGCGGGCGTGCTCTCACCCCACGGCCGGTGCGCGACGTTCTCCGAAGACGCGGACGGTTTCGTGCCGGGCGAGGGCGCGGCGCTGCTGCTGCTCAAGCGGCTCGACGACGCGCTCGCCGACGGCGATCGGGTCTACGCGGTGCTGCGGGGCTCGGCGATCGGCAACGACGGGCACACCATGGGCATCACCACACCGAATATGCGGGCGCAGATCGAGGTGGTCACCGCGGCGCTCGAGGCAGCGGGAATGTCGCCGGATGCCCTGTCGTATCTGGAGGCGCACGGCACCGGCACCATGATCGGCGACCCGATCGAGCTGAAGGGGTTGGCGACCGTGCTGGGCGACCGCTCGCGCGGCCCGGAGCCGTGTGCGGTCGGCAGCGTGAAAACCAATATCGGGCATCTGCTCTCCGCGGCCGGCATCGCTGGGGCCGTCAAGACGATCCTGGCCGTGCACCACGCGGCGCTGCCGCCGTCACTGCACTGCGACAACCTCAATCCGCGCTTCAAGTTCGCCGGTTCGCCGCTGCGGATCAACCGGGAACTGCGCCCGTGGCGGCCCGCCGACGGCAGGCCCCGCGCGGCGGGCGTCAGCTCGTTCGGCTTCGGCGGCACCAATGCCCACCTGGTCGTCGAGCAGGCGCCCGACGGGCACCGGCCGACGCGCCGCCCCCTGGATCCACCTGCCTTCCGCAAGAGGAGCTTCATGCTGCCGAAAACGGTTTCCAGCACATCGACGGAGCCCACGCCACGCATCGTGGTCCCGATGACGCAGAGCGCGCCCGCGCCGTCGTTCCTCCGTGTGGAGCCGCTGCGATGAGCGGGATCGACCTGGACAGCTTCGCCACCACCCTGCGGGCCGAGGACCCGGTGGTGCGTGACCACCGCGTGCACGGTGTCCGGATTCTGCCCGGCGTGGTGTATCTCGACATGATCCTGCGGGCGGCGATGTCGGCCGGCTACCGGCCCGGCGACCTGACGATCCGGGAAGCGCTGTTCCAGCGTCCGGTGGCTCTCGGTGACGACGACGCGGTACGCATCGCGTTCCGGATCGACCGTCCCACCGGACGTGTCGCCATCGACGTGCAGCGCTTGGACTCGACGGGCGCACCAGCCGGGGCGATCGAGCCGGTCGCGGAATGCGTTGTGGTGGAATCGGATTCGTCGGTCGAACCGAGCGGCATCGATGTGGCCGAGTTCCGGGCGGCGGCGCGGGACCGCGGTATGACCGAGCTGTACGCCCAGAGCGGCAGCCGCGGCATCGAACATCGCGAGTTCATGCGCGCCACCGGGCATTTCGCCCGCCGCGACGACCTGGTCACCGCCACGATGGGGCTGGGACCGGAAGCCGCCGCGCATCTGCCCGGCTTCCTGCTGCATCCCACGTTTCTGGATGCCTCCACGATCGTGCCGTTCATCGACCCGCACCGGCTGGGCGTGGACGCCGAGAGCGCGTTCATCCCGATCTACTTCGGTGACGTCCGCGCCTGGCGGGCCACCCCCGAGGAGGTCTTCGTGCGGGCCACGGTCCGCGGTGGCGGCCCGGACCTGCTCGAAGCCGATGTGGCGCTCTACGACCAGGACGGATCGCCGGTGGCGCGTTACCGGCTGACGTCCAAACGGGTGCGGGGCAGCGAGGACATTCGACGGTTGCTGACGCGGACCGACGCGGTAGTCCGGTCACAACCCGCACCACGATCCGGCACCCATTCGGCTCCGGTGACGCCGTCAGGTGACCCCCGTGCCGTGATCACCGCCGACTTGGCCGCTCTGGTCGCCGGTGAACTCGGCGCCGATCCCGCCGCAATCGCGACGGACGTGGGGTTCTACGAACTGGGCCTGGATTCCGGTCGCCTGCTGCGGCTGACCGCGGAGCTGGAGGCCAGGGTAGGCGAACCGCTCTACCCGACACTGCTGTTCGAATACCAGACCATCGAAGCGCTCGCCGGACACCTCGCCGACACCGTCGGCGGGAACTACCGGCCAGACGCTGCCGTCACCATGGCTGCGCCGGAATCCGAAATCGACACCGAACATTCTGAACGATTCGCAGGCTCGACAGGATTCGACTCGGGCCAGGCAACGGTCGCCTCGACAGCGGCTCCCGCACCAGAAATCTCTGCCCCAGCCGAGACCGGACACGCCGCCGCGGCCGGCGAGGACCTGATCACCTTCGGGTTCGACTGGGAACCCGACACCACCACCCACCCGCGTCGCGAACCGACCAGCCTGCTCGTCTTCGACACTGCCGACCACCCGTACCCCCACCCCGGGGCTGCCACGGTCGTGCGGGTGCGGCAGGGTGGTGAATTTCGCTCCGGTGCAGACGATTTCCTCGTCGACCCGGTGAACGAACAACATATGGAGCTGCTGGTCGCACAGCTGACGGCCCGTCGGCTCCACTTCGACGCCGCGTTGTACTTGTGGCCCGAATCCGCGACCGAAGACGACCCGCAGGCGCTGATCGAGCGGGTGTACCTGCCGCTGCGTGATCTGCTGCGTGCGACGGCCGGGATCTCCGAACCGCCGGTGCGCCGGGTGCTCGCGATCACGCCCGCGAGCCCCGCGGGTGCATCGACTTGCGCCCTCTTGGGCGGTCTCGCCCGCACGCTGCGGCTCGAGCAGCCGCAACCGATTCTGCGTGCCGTCCAGCGCGACCCCGCCGCGCCGATCGACGAGATCGTGGCCACCGAGCTGGGCATCGACGAACGCGACCCGGCGACCGAGATCCGCTACCACGGCCGCCGACGTGAGATCCGCCGGACGCGCCTGCTGACGGACGCCACGACGAGTTCCGGCGACGCGGCGCTGCGTCCGGGATCGGTGGTCGTCGTCACCGGCGGATTCGGTGGCATCGCCCGGCATCTGGCGCGCCGCCTCGCCACCGAGTACGGCGCCCGGCTGGTGCTGGTGTCCCGCCGTCCGCTCGACGCGGCGGCCGCCGGTCTGCTCGCCGACCTCAACGACCTCGGCGCGGAAGCGGTGCACGTGCGCGCCGACGTCTCGATCGCCGCGGACGCCGAACGCGTCGCCGCGATCGCCCACGCCACCTTCGGACCGGTCGACGTGCTCTACCACGGTGCGGGACAGTTGCGCGACGGACTGTTGTCCGGCACCGGCCGTGACGCGGCGCGGTCCGTGCTGGCACCGAAGGTCTCCGGCGTCGGGCACTTGACCCGGGCGCTACCGGAGGTCCGCCTGACGGTGCTGTTCTCGTCGGTCTCCGCGGTGCTGGGCAACCCCGGGCAGGCCGATTACGCGGCGGCCAACCGCTATCTGGACGTCTTCGCCGAACAGCGTGACCGGGCCGGAAACAGGACGATCAGCATCAATTGGCCGCTGTGGGCCGAGGGCGGCATGCTCCCGCCTGCCGAACAGATCACCGCACTGCGGCGGGCCGGTGTCGGACTGCTGCCCACCACGACCGGCCTGGACCTGCTGCTGTCCTGCACGACATCCAACCGCGCCCACTTCGCCGCGGTATGGGGGGAGCCCGAAACCCTGCGAACACGACTACAGCCGCCAATTCCCTCGGCGAACGCCCCTGCCGCCGAACCGGTGTCGGCGAACGAGCACCGTGTGTCCACCGGCGCCGAGGAGCCGATCGCGATCGTCGGAATCAGCGGCCGCTATCCGGACGCGGAGGACATCGAGGAGTTCTGGCGCAACCTGCGTGACGGGCATGACGCGGTCGGACCGGTCCCCGCCGAACGCTGGTGGCTGACCGCCGCAGGGGAGGCCCCCGGCGCGCCCCCGATGATCGGTGGCTTCCTGCGCGACGTGGGCGGATTCGACCCGCAATTCTTCCGCATTCCGCCGGTCCAGGCGCCGCTGCTGGACCCGCAGGAGCGTTTGTTCCTGCAGCAGGCCTACGCGGCGCTGGAGCACGCCGGATATCACCACACCGACCCGGCCGTGCGGGATCGCCGCGTCGGGGTGTTCGTGGGCGCCACCTGGAGCGACTACCGGCTGCTCGGGGTCGGTGCCACCCGCGACGGCGATCCGGTCGCGGTGGCCTCGATCCCGTCGTCCATCGCCAATCGCACCTCCTACACCCTCGGTCTGCGCGGCCCGAGTCTCACCGTGGACACCGCGTGCTCGGCGTCGCTGACCGCGCTGCATCTGGCACGGCGCAGCCTGCTCGGCGGCGAATGCGACGCGGCGATCGTCGGCGGAGTCAACCTGCTGCTGCACGAGGACAAATTCCTGCTGCTGCACAGCCTGGGCATGATGTCCGACAGCGGCCGGTGCCGACCGTTCGCCGCCGCCGCCGACGGCTATGTTCCCGGCGAAGGTGTCGGCGCGCTGTATCTGAAGCCGCTGTCGGCCGCCCGCGCCGACGGTGACACCATTCACGGCCTGATCCTGGGCAGCGCGATCAACCACGGTGGGCAGACGTCCGGATACAGCGTTCCCCATCCCGGAGCGCAAGCCGAGGTGATCGGCGAGGCACTGCGGGCGGCCGGGGTCGATCCCGACACGATCGACTATCTCGAAGCACACGGCACGGGGACACCGCTCGGCGATCCGATCGAAATCGCCGGATTGGCAGCGGCTTTCGGCAGAATCAGTGACGCCGGTCGCTCCCGCGCTCTCGGGTCGACCAAATCGAACATCGGCCATTCCGAAGCCGCCGCGGGTGTCGCGAGCCTGACCCGGGTGCTGTTGCAGATGCGGCACGGCCGGATCGCGCCGACACTGCACGTTGCCCGGATCAACCCGGCCATCGCGTTCAACTCGGTGCCGTTCCATCTGCCCCGGGAAGTGGAGGATTGGCCGCGCCGCACCATCGACGGGGTCGTGGTGGCTCGGCACGCGGGCATCAGCGCCTTCGGCGCGGGCGGCGCGAACGCCCATGTGGTGCTAGCGGAATTCGTCGACGACCGCGTTCACCCGGCCGGGACGATCGGACCGGAGGTCTTCGTGCTGTCGGCCCGCACACCGCAGCGGCTGCACCGATACGCCGAGCGGATGGCGCGGCACTTCCGCACCCTCGATCCAGCGGATTTCACCGACGCGGTGCGCACCTTGCAAGTGGGCAGGCCGGCGTTGGCGCACCGTCTCGCGGTGGTCGCGTCCGCACCGGTCGAGGTAGCCGAGGCGCTCGACCGATATCGCACCGACCAGCTCGGCCCTGTGGTCACCGGCACCGTCGACGCTCAGAGCAGGCCGCCGCGGTACGCTCCGGCGGCCGACGAGCAGGAACTGGCCCGCCAGTGGGTCGCGGGGGTCGAGGTCGACTGGCGCGGGCGCGGCGGCCCGCAGCGCCGAATTCCGTTGCCCGGCTATCCCTTCGAACGCACCGACTACTGGATCATCGCACCGCCGCGCTCGGAGTTCGACGCTGCGGTGGAGCGCTTCGATGCCTCCGTCGAGCTCACGGGCATCGTGGAGCCCGGCAAGGCCGAACTCGGCCGCTACGCGGCGATGCTGTTGTTCGCCACCTTCGCCGGAATGGGACTCACGCCGGGGGAGTGGACCGTGCGGTCACTGGACGCGCACCTGGGTGTGCGGCCCGAATTCGACCGGCTGCGCACCAGCTGTCTGAACATCCTGCGGCGACACGGGCTCGTGCGGTGGCAGGACGACCGGATCGAGGTCCCCGGCCCGCCACCCGGCACGGGCGGGATGCGCGCCGATCTGATCGCGCGCTTCCCGGAAACCGAGCCGTACGTGGCGTTGCTGGACGCCTGCCTGGCAGCCTATCCACGCGTACTGCGCGGGGAGCTGTCGGCGACGGAGGTGCTGTTCCCCGGCGGCGACATCGAGATGGTGAGCGCGATCTATCGTGGCAACGCCGCCTACGACTTCACCAACGGCCTACTCGCCGAACTGGTATCGGCGCTCGCGCAGCGGCACGACGACGCGCGGCCGTTGCGGATCGTGGAAGTCGGCGCGGGCACGGGCGGTTCCACGCACGCGGTGCTCGACGCGCTCACCGAGCGCGGGATCGCGTTCGACTATCACTACACCGACGTGTCGCACAGTTTCCTCGCGCATGGGCGACGCACCTTCGGCGCGCGCCCGAACCTGCGTTTCGCGGTGCTGGACATCGACTCCGACCCGGTCGCGCAAGGATTCCCCGCCCACGAAGCCGATCTGGTGGTCTGCGCCAACGTCCTGCACGCGACGCGGTCGATCGATGCGACCTTGCGCAATGTCCGGCGCCTGCTGGCGCCCGGCGGTGTGCTCGCGTTCACCGAGGCGACCACCGACCTCGAAGTGCTCGCGCTGACCTTCGGGTTGCTGGAGGGCTGGCATGCCTACCGCGATCCCGGGATGCGTATCCCGCACTCTCCGTTGCTGTCGGAAGCACAATGGCACGCCGCCATGACCGCGGCGGGGTTCTCGGGAGCCCGTTCGTGGGGACCGGGTCTGTCCTCCGATCCGGAACCGAGTTTCCGGCTGCTGGCCGCCGTCAGCGCCACCACGCGGCCCGCTGCCGGGGACACGGCGCAACCGACCGACGACGTGCAGCCCGAACCCGCCGCGATCGCTCGAGTTCCTCTCGCACCCGCCGTGGAACCCGGCGCGGGCGTGCAGGCCGAATACACACACGCCCCGAAGCCGAGCGCCCCGGTCAGCTATGCGGCCGATGCCACGGCCTTGGAAGCCGAACTCATCGCCATCGTCGCCGACGGACTCGGTGTGGCACGCGGCGACGTGCGAGCCGAACTGCCCCTGTCGGAGTACGGCGTCGATTCCATTCTCGCGATCAAGATCATCGACCGGGTCAACGCCCGCTACGGCCTCACGCTGCGACCCACGGTGGTGTTCGACCATCCGTCCGTGCGGCTGCTCAGCGAGCACATGGCCGCACAAGGCGCCACGGCGACCAGCAGAACATCTCCGGTGTCCGGCGCGTCGGTTCCCCGAACCGTCACCGCCCAGGCCGCACGGCCCAGCGAAAGGTCAGCATCGATGGACATCGCCATCATCGGCATGTCCGGGCAGTTCCCGGGCGCGCGGAACCTCGACGAGTTCTGGCGCGCTCTCGCCGCCGGGCAGGATGCGGTGACCGAGGTGCCCGCGTCACGCTGGCCGGTCGCCGACTACTTCCGGCCGGGACCGGCGGCACCCGGCAAGACCTACTCCAAGTGGGGCGGGTTCCTCGACGGCGTGGAAGAGTTCGATCCGGCGTTCTTCGACCTGGTGCCCGCCGAAGCCGACTACATGGACCCGCAGCAGCGCTTGTTCCTCGAGCACAGCTGGCTGGCCCTGGAAGACGCCGCCATCGATCCGAAGTCGTTGCGGCGCACGCGCTGTGGGGTGTTCGCCGGATCACCGGGGTCGGACTACGCCACCCTGCTGCGCAACCACGGCACCGTCGGCTCCCATCACCTCTTCACCGGCAACAGCCCGGCCATCCTGCCCGCCCGGGTGGCCTACCACCTGGACCTGACCGGTCCGTGTCTCGGTTTGGACACCGCCTGCTCCTCGGCGCTCGTCGCGCTGCACCAAGCCTGCCGCAGCCTCGCCTCGGGGGAGTCGGAGCTCGCGCTGGCCGGCGGTGTCGCGGTTTTCGTGACGCCCGAATACCACCTGCTCGCTTCCTCGATGGGCATGCTGTCGCCGCGCGGCCGCTGCGCGAGCTTCGACGCGGGCGCCGACGGTTTCGTGATCGCCGAAGGCGTCGGTGTGGTGGTGCTCAAACCGCTGGCCGCCGCCGAACGCGACGGCGACCCGATCCACGGCGTGATTCGCGGGATCGGCATCAACCACGACGGCCGCACCAACGGCATCACCGCGCCGAGCGTTCGCGCGCAGACCGAACTGGAACTGGCGGTGTATCGCGACGGCGGGATCGACCCGTCCACCATCAGCTACGTCGAAACTCACGGAACCGGAACACGTTTGGGTGATCCGATCGAGATCGAAGCGCTCACCACCGCCTTCCGCCACCACACCGGCGCGGTCGGCGCCATCCCGGTGGGGTCGGTGAAATCGAATATCGGCCACGCCTCGCACGCCGCCGGGATGGCGAGCCTGTTCAAGGTGCTGCTGGCCATGCGCGCCGGACAGTTGCCGCCCTCGCTGCACGTCGATTCGGTGAGCCCGCTGCTCGGGTTGGACGAGTCGCCGTTCTTCGTCAACACCGAACTGCGTGGGTGGGACGGAGCGCCGCGGCGTGCGGCGATCAGTTCCTTCGGTTTCAGCGGCACCAACGCGCACGTGGTGGTCGACGGCGCACCGGCGGCGCGGTCCGCCCGGCGTGACGCACCGGGCGGACCGCAGCTGATCGTGCTCTCGGCGCGCAGCGCCACGAGCCTGATCCGGATGGCGCGGACGCTGCGCAGGCATCTGACCGCGCATCCGGACACGGCGCTGGCGGATGTCGCGTGCACGCTGGCCCACGGGCGCAGCGGACTCGAGCATCGGCTGGCGGTAGTCGGCGACTCGGTGGATGCGATCGCCGCCCGGCTGGCTGCCTTCGCCGAGGGCGATCGTCCTGCGGGAGTCCGCACGGGAACGCTCGACGCCCCGACCGCGCACCGGCCCGGCGCCACCGTGCTCGACGACCCGGTAGCGGTGGCCCGGCAATGGGTCGAGGGGGGACACGTCGAACACTCCGGTTGGAACGACCCGCTCGCGCGCCGTATCCACCTGCCCGGCTACGAGTTCGATCGGCAACGGTGCTGGGCGCCCGAGCTGAGCGTTGCCGCTTCGTCCACACACGAGACCGGCTCCGTGCGCTTGCCGAACGGGATCTTCGGGCCTCAGGACCTCCACCGAGCCGCGGCACAGAGTTCGGCACCACGAAGTGCCACGGCACCCGAGGCCGGTGCACTCGAGGGGGTAGGCGCCTCCGGCGCAGCCGACACACCGGCACCCGTCGAACCCGAAGCCGCGGCCGTTACGGCACGCGGGGAGACCGAAGGCTCGGTTATCCCTGCATCCCGCACTGTCGGTGAGACCGGCAACCATAGCGCGCCCGGCACTGCCGCTCACGAGAATCGCGCGCTCGCGACACCCCGTACCGAGCCCTCCTCCGTAGCAGATCCCGCAGCGTTGCGGGGCGACGCCGAGACCTATCTGAAAGGCCTGCTCGCCGAGTACTGCCGCTTGGACCCGCATCGGATCCGCACTCGTATCCCCCTGCAGGACTATGGGATCGACTCCGTGCTGATCAGCAAGATGAACGATCGGCTGGAAACCGATTTCGGGCCCCTGCCCAGCACTCTGTTCTTCGAGTTCCAGACCGTCCGTGACCTCGCGGGCTATCTCGCCGAGCAGCACGCGCCACGCCTGGCCGTGCTCACCGCGGGCC
Source organism: Nocardia sputi (assembly GCF_023501985.1). Classification (NCBI taxonomy): domain Bacteria; kingdom Bacillati; phylum Actinomycetota; class Actinomycetes; order Mycobacteriales; family Nocardiaceae; genus Nocardia; species Nocardia sputi. The sequence goes on from NZ_JAMFLC010000022.1 coordinate 51,160, forward strand.
GGCCCCGCACCGGCAGCAACCCGGAAGCGACGCGCACGGTGGCGGCGGATCACCCCACCCCCGAACGGGCACCGGAGCCAACCGAGCTCGCCACACACGATGCGGACGACTCCGACGACATCGCCGTGATCGGTATGGCGGGCAAGTTCCCGATGGCGGGGGACATAGAAGAGTTCTGGACCAACCTGGTCGCGGGCCGCGACTGTATCGTCGAGGTCCCGCCGCAACGCTGGGACCACAGTGAATACCTCTCCGACGACCCCGACGAACCGGGCACCACCTACGCACGGTGGGGTGGGTTCCTCGACGACGTGGACAAGTTCGACGCCCGCTTCTTCGGCATCACGCCCAAGGACGCCGAGGAGATGGACCCGCAGCAGCGGTTGTTCCTCGAAACCTCCTGGGCGGCACTGGAAGACGCGGGCTATTCGCCGGATCGGGTGCGCCGCAGCGCCGCGGCGCGCGGTCTGCCCGATGCCGGGGTCTTCGCCGGGGTGGGCTACGCCGAGTATCAGGCGTTCGTCGGCGTGCCGATCTCGGGATATTTCGCGGTGGCGAATCGGGTCTCCTACCATTTCGGTTTCGACGGACCCAGTCTCGCGGTCGACACGGCGTGCTCGGCGTCGCTGACCGCGCTGCATCTGGCCTGCGCGAGCCTGCGGCGCGGCGAGTCGGCCTACGCGCTGGCCGGCGGGGTGAACGTGTCGATCCACCCGGGCAAGTATCTGCTGCTCGGCTACGGCCGCTGGGCCTCCACCGACGGCCGGTGCCGGTCGTTCGGCGCGGGCGGCGACGGCTACGTGCCCGGTGAGGGAGTGGTCACCCTCGTGCTCAAACCACTGCGGCACGCGCGCGCCGACGGTGACCGCGTCTACGGCGTGATCCGGGGCAGCACGATAAACCACGGCGGGCGCACCAACGGGTTCACCGTTCCCAACCCGGTCGCACAGGCCGACCTCATCGGCCGGGCGCTGACCGCGGCCCGCGTCGACGCGGGCGACATCGGCTACGTGGAAGCCCACGGCACCGGCACCGCGCTGGGTGATCCCATCGAGATCGCGGCACTGACCAAGGCCTACCGCAGCGCGAGGTCCGAACGCGGCTATTGCGGCATCGGCTCGGCGAAATCCAGTGTCGGGCATCTGGAAGCGGCGGCGGGCGCCGCGGGCGTGGTGAAGGCGCTGCTGCAACTGCGCCACGACACCATCGCGCCGAACCTGCACAGCGACCCGCCGAACCCGGGGATCGATTTCGCGGCGACGCCGTTCCGGGTCATCGACCGGCCCACGGCCTGGCCGCGTCCCGACGACGGCAAGCCCCGTATCACCGCCGTCAGCTCATTCGGTGCGGGCGGCTCGAACGCCCACGTGATCCTCACCGACGCCGAGCCCACCGTGCCGACCGCCGAAGACGGGCAACCGCGAATCGTGGTGTTGTCGGCGCGCGATGGTGACCGGCTCACGGAACTGGCCGCTCGCACAGCGGACCGGCTGCGCGAACACCCGCTGCCGCTGCCCGATGTGGCGTGGACGCTGGCCGTCGGGCGGAGCGCGTTCACACATCGCCTCGCGGTGGTGGCCACCTCCACGGCCGAACTCGTCGAATTGCTCGACAGTGCAGCCGAGCCGAGTTCCCCGGCACCGGCCGAAGGGCTGCTCATCTTCCGTGGCGTGGCCCGCACCCACCGCGAACTCGACGAGTTGCCCGGCGAGTCGGACGCCGACCGCGCCGAAGTGCGCGCGCTGCTGCGCTCCGGCAATCTGCCACGGGTCGCCGAGCTGTGGGCCGGCGGCTGGAGCGTGGACTGGGAACAGGGCTACGACCAGCCGTTCGGCCGGACCGTGAGCCTGCCCGGCTACCCGTTCGAGCGGCGCAGGTACTGGATCGTTCCCGAGGACTACCGCAAACGCAGCCACCCGGCTCCTCAGGTGGTCGCGAAAACAGTGGTCACGCAGGAAAGCGGGCCGCCTCGGGCACAGCAGCGCAACGGCCGTTCCACGAACGGCACCGCGCACCGAACCGAACCGACGTCGACCGAACCGATCGAGCCGCGCACGGACCTGCCCGCTCCGACCGGCGTCACCGAACCGGTCACCACAGCCCCGACCGGCGACGAATTCGACAGCGAGATGTGCGATCGGCTCGCTGAGCACATCCGCGACATCTTCGCCGATCTGACCAAGTCCGACCCGGCCGATCTCGACCTGGACGCGAATTTCACCGACTTCGGGTTCGACTCGGTGGCCACCGTCCGGATGCTGAACCGGCTGATGAAGCACTACGACGTCAAGATCCCGGCGGAGTCGACCGAGCTGCATCCCACCATCGCGTCGCTGTCGCACTACCTGGTGGCCGACGGCATCATCGCCGGGACGACGCGGGACGATGTCCCGCGCGCCACCGCGGTGGACCCGGCCGCGACAGTCCAGCAAGACATCCCGCCGGTGCGCATGGACGCTCCGATCGCGGTGCGGTCGGTCTTCATCACGGGCGTGACCGGCGTGCTGGGCGGCAAGCTGTTGCACGATCTGCTCACCCGCACCGACGTGCGAGTGACCTGCCTGGTGCGCGGCAAGACCGTGGCCACGGCCGAGCGCCGGGTCAAGCACTTCCTCAGCACCTACGATCCGGACGGAACGCTCGACCAGGCGTTCACCGATCGCGTGACCACGGTGCTCGGCGACGTCTCCGGCGAACGGCTCGGCCTGGACGAGACGACCTGGCAGCGGCTCGCCGACGACGTGGACCTGACCATCCACGCCGCCGGCCGCACCACCCTGGTCACCTTCTACGACGCGCTGGCCCCGATCAACGTCGAAGGCACCCGGCGCGCGGTGGAATTCGCGCTGCGCTCACGCGGCAAGTACCTGGTGTACGTGTCGAGCTTCAGCGCGCTTGGTGATCGGCTCAACTTCAACAACCCGCCGTTCACCGAACGCGATCTGGAACTGGGCCAGGGCTACGACCATCTGCCCTACCAGCAGACGAAGTACGAGTCGGAGAAGCTGATCCGGGCGGCGAGCGAACGCGGGCTGCTCTGGGACATCGTGCGCCCGGGCAACATCATGGGCGACAGCCGCACCGGCCGGTATCCGTTCTCCGAGGTCAGCGTGAAAGGCGCGTACTACGACATCCTCAAGACGATGATCGAGACCGGCGAGACGATGCTGACGCCGGTGCACTGGGACATCACCCCGGTCGACTACGTCAGCGCCGCGATCGTGCACATCGCGATGCACCGCCCCACCTACCGGGAGACCTACCACCTGACCAACCCCGACATCCGGCGCTATTACGACGTGGTGCGCTATGTCCAGCGCGCCGGGTACGACGTGACGCTCGTGCCGTTGGAGGAATTCCACCGCAGGGCCACCGACCGACAGATCTACCGGCTGGGCACCGACGAGGTCTACGACAGCCAGACCCTGGAGATGTTCAAGTACGGCATCGAACTTTTCGGCACGATCCACTACGAGGAGAGCTCCTACGCCGACTGCGCCTACACCCGGCGCGTGCTCGCCGCCGCGGGCATCGATTGCCCGCCGACCGAGGATCTGGTGCGGGTGTATCTGGCGCACTGCGCGGAGGTGGGCTACATCCCCGCGCCGCGCGCGGCCGAGCCGACCGCGGAGGCGTTGCGATGAGCGGCGAGTGCACGATCGTCTTCCCGGGGCAGGGCGCCCAGCGCACCGGGATGGGCGCCGACTGGTGCGCCGAGTTCCCGCTCGCGCGAGAGACGTTCGCCGAGGCCGCTGCCGCGGTGGGCGAGGATCTGCTGCGGATCTGCGTCGAGCGCGATCCGCGGTTGCATCGCACGGAGTACACCCAACCGTGCGTGCTGACCATGGAGATCGCCGCCTACCGGGTGCTGGTCACCGAATTCGGCGCCCGGCCGGTCGCTTTCGGCGGCCACAGCCTCGGCGAGTACGCCGCGCTGGTCGCCGCGGGCGTCTTCGAACTCGCCGACGGGGTACGGCTGGTGCGCACCCGCGGTGCGCTGATGCAGCGGGCGGTGCCCGAAGGCCAGGGCGCCATGGCGGCGCTGATCCTGCCGGACATCGCCGCTTGCGGGGTGGCCGAACTGGTGGTCGAGGCGGGCGCCGAAGTGGCCAACGACAATTCGACCGACCAGCTCGTCATCAGCGGCGACAGCGACGCGATCGCGGCCGCGCGCGCCGTCTTGGCCGACCGCCATCCGGACCTGCGGTTCGTCCCGCTGCGGGTGAGCGCGCCGTTCCACTCGCGGTGGATGCGCGGGATCGAGGCCGACTTCGCCGGACATCTGGCCGACTGCGCGCCCCGCATGCGCGCCGCACGCGCGGTCGCGGTGACTTCGAACTACACCGGTGAGTTCCACCGGCCCGAAACCCTCGCCGAGCATCTGGTCCGCCAGATCTCCGCTCCGGTCCGTTGGACCGCGAACATGCGCGCGTTGCTGCGCTCCGGCACACCCCGGTACGAGGTCGGTCCGTCTGCTCCGCTGTCGAAGTTCTTCGCGACGCTCGGTGCGCCGGTGATCCGGATCGCGACGGTGGGTGATCTGCGTACCCTGTCTGACGAAGCCGGATCGAAAAGTCCCATGGGTGAAACCCTTTCGGCTTCTGCGACCCTCGAACCGCAGACCCCTGCGGCGGATCCTGTTCCGGCTTCTGCGACCGTTTCGGTTACCCCCGAACCGGCACGACGCCCGGAGACGGGCGGGCTGACCATCCACCGCAAAACTGCGGGCACGCCGCGCCTGCGATTGTTCTGCTGGCCGTTCGCCGGTGGCAAAGCGGCGGCCTACACCCCGTGGCGGCAACAACTGCCCGACTGGGTCGAACTGTGCGCGATCGAGCTGCCCGCCCGGCAGCGGCATCTGGCGCAGACGCCCATCCGCCGCTTCACCGACCTGGTCGACGCCGCACTGCCGCTGATCCTGCCGCTGACCGATCTTCCGTTCGCCTTCTTCGGCCACAGTCTCGGCGCGCTAACCGCCTACGAGGTCGCGCGCCGCCTGCCCGCGGGAGTCACGCCGCGGGCGCTGTTCCTCGGCGGAGCGGTCGCCCCGCACCTGCCCAGGCCGGGACGCTTGTCGGACCTGCCGGATCACGAATTCACCGCCGCGGTCGGCCACTACGGCGGAATCCCGCCGGAAGTGCGCGAGACCCCTGAAGTGATGGCGCTGTTCCTGCCCGCTTTACGCAGCGACTTCGAGATTTTCGACGACTACCGGTTCACACCCGCCGACGCGCCGTCGTGCCCGGCTCATTTGTTCGGCGGTCGTGACGACCGTCAGGTGGCTGTCTCGCAGTTGGAGGCCTGGCGCGATGTCCTGCCGGGGCTGCGCTCCACCGAGCTGCTGCCCGGCGGTCACTTCTTCCTCGTCGAGCAGCGGGCAGCGCTGCTCGGCTCACTCGCGGACAAGCTCGACGCTGTCCGCCCCGACGCGGTACCCGCCTGATGAAGGGATGCAGTAATGAAGGTCGAAGTCCTCACCCCGTCGTGCAACCTCGACACCGTCCGTGACGGGCGCGGCGGCATTTTCACCTGGGTCCCGCCCGAACCCCTGCTGGAGTTCAACCTCATCTACATGCACCCCGGCAAGGTGCGCGGGCTGCACTACCACCCCCACTTCGTCGAGTATCTGCTGTTCGTCGAGGGCAACGGCGTGCTGGTGACCAAGGACGACCACGAGGATCCGGACTGCCCGGAGGAGTTCATCCACGTCTCCAAAGGCATCTGCACCCGAACCCCGATCGGGGTGATGCACACGGTGTACTCGATCACGCCGCTGACGTTCGTCGCGATGCTGACCAAGCCGTGGGACGAGTGCGATCCGCCGATCGTGCAGGTGGCGCCGCTGCCACACACGTTGGAAGGCAAGTCGTGAGCCGGCGGACCGAGAGGCGGGCAAACAGGCGCATTCGGATGCGCTCGCCGCGAGGTGCGGCGATTGCGGGGCGGCCACGAAGCGTGACCGCTCACGCCGGACGGGACACCGCATGAGCGGGGTGCGGGTGGCGGTGGTCGGCGCAGCCGGATACGTGGGTGCCGCGCTGGTCGAAGCGCTCGGCAGGCGCGGAGGTTTCGAGGTCGTGCCCGTGGTCCGCGCCGATCACGAGCCCCACCGCACGGCGGGTCGCTACGACGTGCTGATCAATGCCGCCTGCCCCTCGAAGAGGTTCTGGGCCGAGCACAATCCCGAAGCCGATCGTGCCGAGACGGTGGACAAGACGCGGCTACTGCGCCAGCGGTGGCGCTGGGACCGGTTCGTGCAGATCAGCAGCATTTCCGCCCGCACCCAGCTGGATACGGTGTACGGCCGTCATCGGGCCGAAGCCGAGCAACTGTGTTCGGGTGCGGACACTTTCGTCGTCCGCCTCGGTCCGATGTACGGCGGGGACTACCGCAAGGGCGTGCTGGCCGACATGGCCGCCGACCGTCCGGTGTTCGCCAGCGGCCGCTCGCGCCAGAGCTTCGCCCCCGTGGACTGGTGCGCCGACTGGATCGCCGGCCACCTCGAGGACACCGGGCTGCGGGAGGTCGGCGCGCGCACCACCGTGACGCTCGCCGAGGTGCGGGACGCGGTGGGCTCACGGTCGGAGTTCGCCAAAGATCATGTCGACGACCAGTTCCCGATCACCGCCCCCGCTGCCGACTGGCCGGAGGCGGCGGCGGTGATCGACTGGCTGGCCGGGCGGAGGGTCAGCGGTGCGCGGGCGAACTGATGCGATGCCTGCTGGGGCGCAGATACTTCTCCGCGCACAGCACCAGCAGGAAACGCACGCTGGTCGCGACGTCGCGGGTGCGCATCTTGGACGCGCCTGCCGTGCGGTTGAGAACGTGGATCGGTACCTGCTCGATCCGGTAGCCATTGGCGGCGAGAATGTAGAGACTTTCGAAGAAGAAGGAGTAACCGGTCGAACGAACCCGATCGAAAGCGGCAACCGGAACGGAGTCCAACCGGTAGTATCGGAACGCGCCGGTGGCATCGTATGGCATGCGCAGCAATGTCACGGTGAGGAAATGCCCGACCCGGGTGAGGACCTTGCGGAAGGGAGTCCAGTCGGCGAGGCTGTCCTCTCTCAGATAACGCGACCCGACCACGATGTCGAAACCGTCCGCTGCGGCGCGCAATGCCGGAAGATACGACGGCGGGTGCGCGAAATCGGAATCCATCGTGACGATGTGCCGATACCCCTGAGCGTAGGCCCAGCGGATACCGGCCTGGTGCGCGGAGCCGACGCCTTGGCGGCCGGCCCTGTGCAGCACATGGATTCGGGGCGAATGCTGTCGGGCCAGCTCATCGAGCAGGTCACCGGTGCCGTCGGGGGAGTTGTCGTCGACGAACAGGACATCGAAATCGGTGCCCTGTTCCAGGATCTGAGCCAGCAACGGGCCCACGTTGCGACGCTCGTTGTATGTCGGAATCATCACCAGAGTTTTTTCGGAGGCCGCGCTCATGCAATCGAATTCTAATACCGGCGGCGACCGAAAGATAGGTATTGCCCGCTGTTCGACGTCCCGTTAGTCTCGGGGTTGGAGGTTTGATGAGAAAGGCGCTGATAACCGGCATCACCGGCCAGGACGGGTCTTATCTGACAGAATTCCTGTTGCAGCAAGGATATGAGGTGCACGGGATTATCAGGCGTGCGTCGAATTTCAATACCGACCGCATAGACCACCTGTATTCCGATTCACATAGTCAACGCCGGTTGTTTCTGCACTACGGGGATCTGATGGACTCCAGCAGTCTCAACCGGATTCTGGAGGACGTGCGCCCGTCGGAGATCTACAACCTGGGCGCGCAATCGCACGTGCACATCTCGTTCCAGATCCCGGAGTTCACCGCCGAGACCAACGCGATCGGCACGCTGCGCATCCTGGACGCCATCCGCAAGACCGGCATAGCGACCCGGTTCTACCAGGCATCCTCCTCGGAACTCTACGGCGGCCTGCACGACGTGGCGCTCAGCGAGGAGACACCGTTCCATCCACGTTCGCCGTATGCCGTGGCGAAGCTGTACGCGTACTGGATCACGGTCAACCATCGCGAGGCCTATGGGATGTACACGGTCAACGGCACCTTGTTCAATCACGAATCACCGCGGCGCGGGGAGGTTTTCGTCACCCGGAAGGTGACACGGGGCGCGGTGCGCATCGCGCAGGGCAAGCAGGAGAAGCTCTTCATCGGCAATCTGGACGCCCGCCGGGACTGGGGCTACGCCAAGGAGTACGTCGAGGCGATGTGGCTGATGCTGCAACAGCCCGAACCCGACGATTACGTGATCGCGACCGGTGAGACGCACAGCGTGCGCGAGCTGTGCGAGACCGCGTTCTCCGCTACGGGCGTCGAGTTGATTTGGGAGGGAACCGGTTTGGAGGAAAGGGGCATCGATCGGCGCACCTCGCGGGTACTGGTGGAGGTCGATCCGACCTATTTCCGGCCCGCCGAGGTGCATTATCTCACCGGTGATCCGACCAAGGCGCGCCAGAAACTGGGCTGGCAACCGCGTACGAGTTTCACCGAACTGGTCGAGCTGATGGTCGCCCACGATATGGAGAACGCGTGACGCAAGCAGTGGCGGTGGAGTGCTGCCGGGTGTGCGGCAACACCCGGCTCGAAACGGTCGTCGACCTCGGCACCATGGCGTTGACCGGGGTGTTCCCGGCCACCGACCCGACCGGGGTGCCGCGCTACCCCCTGGAACTGGTGCGCTGCGTGCCCGCCGGCCCCGAGGAGTGCGGGTTGGTGCAGTTGCGCCACACGGCCGATTTCGACGAGATGTATTCCCCCGGTTACGGATACCGCTCCGGCCTGAACAAGTCCATGATCGATCACCTGGCCCACCGGGTGGCCAGGATCCGGCAGCGGGTGACGTTGTCGCCGCAGGACGTGGTGATCGACATCGGCAGCAACGACGCGACACTGCTGCGCGCCTACCCCGAAGGGTCGGCGACGATTCTGGGCATCGACCCGCTGGGAGAGAAGTTCCGCCGGTTCTATCCGCCGCACGTGCGGTTGGTGACCGGCTACTTCACCCCCGAGCTGGTCGCATCGGTGCTGGCGGAGCGACGGGCCAAGGTGATCACCTCGATCGCCATGTTCTACGACGTCCCCGACCCGTTGCGGTTCATGGGCGCGGTGTACGACAGCCTCACCGACGACGGCATCTGGGTGCTGGAACAGAGCTATCTGCCCGCGATGCTGGCCACCACCTCCTACGACACGATCTGCCACGAGCACCTGGAGTACTACACCCTCGATCAGATCGAATGGATGGCGCGGCGGTGCGGATTCGTGGTGCTCGAGGTGGAACGCAATACCGTCAACGGCGGCAGCTTCGCGCTGACGCTGGGTAAGCAGGGCGTGCCGTCGCCTGCCGACGCCGCCGCGCTGGAGCGGATGCGTCAGGAGGAGTCCGTGCTCGGCCTGCATACCGCGCAGCCGTACGCGGATTTCGCCAAGCGGGTCGACCAGCATCGCGAACAGGTCCGCGATTTCTTCGACCGCTCCCGCAAGGCCGGTCTGCGCACGCTCGGCTACGGCGCCTCCACCAAAGGCAACGTGGTGTTGCAGCATTGCGGGATCGGGCCGGAGGACATGGCGTGCATCGCGGAGGTCAACGACGACAAGTTCGGCAAATTCACCCCGGGTAGCGCGATTCCGATCGTGTCGGAAGCGCGGGCGCGTGAGCTGGCGCCCGACCAGTTCTTCGTGCTGCCCTGGCATTTCCGCGCCATGATGCTGGAGCGGGAGAGCGCTTTCCGCGCGGCGGGCGGACGGCTGGTGTTCCCGCTGCCGGAACTGGACGTGGTCTGAGATGACCGTCGTCGTCACGGGCGCGGCGGGGCAGGACGGCACACTGCTGTCGGACCTGCTCGCCGCGCGCGGTGAGCGAGTGCTGCGGATCGGCCGCGACGGCCCGGTCGACATCACCGACGCGGCCGCGGTGGAGCGGCTGATCGCGTCCGAACGCCCCGAACAGGTATACCTGCTGGCGGCGGTGCAGCACTCCTCGCAGGACGACCCGGGCGACCCACACGAGCTGGCCCGCGCCTCGCATCGGGTGAACACGCTTCCGGTGCAGCATTTCGCGGAGGCGATCGATCGTCACCGCACGGGCACCCGCCTGTTCTACGCGGCTTCTTCGCATGTCTTCGGCTCCGACGGCTCCGCGATATGCGACGAGAACAGCGGGCTGCGACCGGACTCGATCTACGGGGTGACCAAAGCGGCGGGTCTGCTGGCCTGCCGCGCCTACCGCGCCCGCGGCGTCTTCGCGGCGGCGGGGATCATGTTCAACCACGAGTCACCCTTGCGGGCGGAGAAGTTCGTCACCCGCAAGATCGTGCGCGCCGTCGCGCGCATCCAGCGGGAGCAGACCGGCACGCTGGAGGTGGGCAGGTTGGACGCGGGCGCCGACTGGGGGTACGCGCCGGACTATGTCGAGGCGATGACCCGAATCCTGGCCCTCGACGAGCCCGACGACTTCGTCGTCGCCACCGGCGAACACCACACGGTCGCGCAGTTCTGCGCGGCGGCGTTCGGCTCGGCCGGACTGGACTGGAAAAACCATGTCCGCGAGCGCTCCTCGGTGCTCACCCGCAGCGGGCGGCCGCTGGTGGGTGACGCGACGAGGCTGCGGGAACGGACCGGATGGCGCCCTTCGGTGGACTTCCACGGCATGGTACGGGCCATGCTCACCGCCGAGGGTGCGCGCCTGGCAGAGGAATCGAGGCCGGTGCGCACCGGCGGAACGGATTGGATGACGTGACCCTGAACGACGAGAATGTCCTTGCTGCCCAGTTGATCTCCGTCGCCGACGGGATCTACGAGGAAACCGCCGCGCGCCTCGGTGAGATCGGCACCGAGGCCGTCGCCGACGCGGTGCTGAAGGAGATCGCCTGGCGCGCGAGCCACGGCAGGCGGCCCGAGCAGCCGGTCACCGCGGTGTTCGAGCTGACCCACGACGGAAAGCAGCTGGACTACCTCGTGACATTCGGCGCCGAAGACCCCGCGGTCGGTCCCGGCACCCTGGAAGATCCGTGGCTGGTGGTGCGTCAGGATCTGGTGGAGCTGCTGCGCACGGTCTACGGTCCGCCCGACGCCGCCCTGGCCACCCGCGCCATCGCGATCAAGGACGAACCGGGGCCGGGCAGTTTCGCCCCGGACGATCCGTGGCGACTGGCCCGCGACGCCGCCGCCGTCGCCGCCGACCGGATCGTCGCCGCATGCCGCCCGCACCATCACGACCTCGACGCGCTGTCACTGCACTTCGGTTCCGACAAGTGGGGCGGGCACTGGTACACCCAGCACTACGAGCGGCACTTCGCGCCGCTGCGCGACAGCCGGGTGCGGATTCTGGAACTGGGCATCGGCGGATACACCGCACCCGATGTGGGCGGAGCGTCGCTGCGGATGTGGAAGCAGTACTTCCGCCGCGGCCTGGTGTTCGGCCTGGACTACTTCGACAAGTCCGGCATCGCCGAACCACGCCTGCAACCACTGCGCGGCGACCAGGGCGACCCGGCGTTCCTCGACGAACTCGGCAGCTCGCTGGGCCCGTTCGACATCATCGTCGACGACGGCAGCCACATCAGCGGTGACGTGATCGCCTCGTTCCAGGCGCTGTTCACCCACCTGCGGCCCGGCGGGCTGTACGTGGTGGAGGACACCCAGACCTCCTATTGGTCGGGTTGGGGCGGGAGCAGCACCGCGACCGACGACCCGGCCACCACCATCGGCTATCTGAAAACCCTGGTGGACGCCCTGCATCACCAGGAATTCGAGAAGGAATCCGGCCGCGCGGCAGGCGCTTTCGACGACTGGATCGGGGCGCTGCACTTCTACCACAACATCGTGGTCATCGAAAAACGCCGCAATGCCGAGCAATCGGCTCCATCATGGGTGCCGCGGCACACCAATCCGATGGAGTGGATGAAGCCGAAGGAGTGATCGGATGAAGTTTCTCGTCGTGCCGGTGCCCTCGTCGGGCCACCTGCTCGCCATGGTGCCGTTCTGCTGGGCGCTGCGGCTGGCAGGCCATGAAGTATTGGTCGCCTCCCGCAACGACGTGACGGCGACGGCGCTGCGCTCGGGCCTCAACGCCGTCGAGTTGACCGCGCTGAACGTGCCGATGGACCAGCTGCGCACCCAGGTGCACCCGGGCATGTTCCCGTTACCGCTGTTCGCCGACCGCGATCAGTCCAGCGGGCAGGGTCTGTGGCAGGTCGCCGCACAGAACTGGCACAACCACGCCCGCCAGTACCTCGAGACGTTCGCCGCGGTGGCCACCGACTGGGGAGCGCAGGTGATCCTCACCGACCCGCTGGCCACCATCGGTCGCGCACTCGGCGCCGAACTGGATCTGCCGGTCCTGGTGCACCGGTGGGGTATCGACCCCACCGGCGGCCCGTTCACCGAACGCACCGCCGTGCTGGCCGAGGAGGCGGGCACCCGTTTGGCCGACCCGGTCGCCATCCTCGATATCTGCCCGCCGCGCCTGCAAGCGCCCGACGCCCCGCCGGGCACTCCGGTCGGCTACGTCCCGTTCAACGGCACCGGCGCGCTGCCGCCGTGGCACCGCAATGACGACGGCCGCAAGCGGATCGCGGTCTGTATGGGCGGCAGCACGCTCGGCCTGACCGGTCCGCGGCCACTGGAGTCGGTGCTGGCCGCGCTGAGCGGAATCGGCGACGCCGAGGTCGTGGTCGCGCTGTCCGCGTCCGACCGGGCTACGGTCGGCGAGCTGCCCGGCCACGTCCGGGTCGTGGAAGAGGTACCGCTCAACCTGTTCCTACCCGGCTGCGACCTGCTGGTGCATCATGGCGGCTCGACCACGGGTCTGACCGCGGGCTGGTTCGGTCTGCCGCAACTGGTGCTGCCGCAGATGTTCGATCAGTTCGACTACGCCCGGGGGTTGGTGCGCGCCGGCGTGGGCCTGGCCGCCGAGACGCCTGCCGGTCAGGGGGACATCGAAGCGCTGACCACCTCGGTCCGCGCCCTGTTGCAGGAATCGCGCTTCCGCGACGCCGCCGCGCGGATCGGCGCCGACCTGCGCGCCGCGCCCACACCGAACGACGTGGTGACACAGGTCGTTCCGCTGCTGGCCGAGCACGCCACAGCGACCAGATAGACCATCCGAAAGCCGTAGGTTGCAGATGATATCCAGTACATGGACCAGGTTCCGGGGTTCGCTCGACTACTACGCCGCGATGTACGCGGTGTTCGTCGTCGGCATCCTCGTCCCCGTGGTGATGATCGTGCTCGCGCTCACCGGCCTACCCGGCCCCGCGACCGCCGTACTCGGCATCGTCTGCGGCGCGGCGCTTTTCGTGCTGTTCGTGCCGACCGTGCCCACCGAGTGGCGAGAGGCGGTGCGGGGCAGACCGATCGTGGTCCGGGTCCTGTGGAGCGTGGTCATCCTGCTCGTCGTCGCGGTGCTGGCCCGGTTGACGCAGTTCATCCTCGACGCCGACAACGTCGATGCCTCCTTGTCGGCCGATGACGACTTCCTGGTGAAGAAGTCCCACTTGTCCGGCTACATCAGCGGCGCGCTGATGGCCGAGCACGAACCGGGCAGCCTCTACGACCGGCACCGCTACGCATCGCCGCAGGCGGATTCGGCGCTGCCCGCCGTGACCCCGCAGGACCGCGACGCCTACCTCTACCCGCCGCCGTTCCTGCTGCTGCCACGACTGCTGCTGCTGTTCAGCCACGACTTCGCCACGCTGCGGGCGCTGTGGTACTCGCTGTATGTCGCGATCGTGCTGGTGGCGATGTTCGCCATCGCCCGCTGGATCGGCGGCAGGCCGGGCGGGGTGCTGGCCGCGCTCACTCCGGTCGTATGGATCAGCCTGCCGACCCTGGCGACCCTGCAGATCGGCAACATCCACGTGTTGCTGCTGTATGTCGGCGGTGCGGGCGCGATGGTCCTGTTCCATCTGCGGCGCAATATCTTCGGCGGCGCGGCGCTGGCGTTGGCGATCATCGCCAAGGTGTCACCGGCGATTCTGCTGGTCTATCTGCTGGTCCAGCGGCGCTGGCGGCCCGCGATCTGGACCGCGGCGTTCTGCGGGTTCTACTCGCTTGCCACGCTGGCGATCTTCGGCCGGGAGCCGTGGCGGCAATTCCTGTCCGACGGCACCTGGCAGAGGCTGGCCAGCGGGGAGTTCCACCAGTTCGTACTCGTGGAACGAGCCAACCAGCTGGTCAACTATTCGCCGTTCGGGCTGCCTTACAAGGCGAACATCCTCGGTTGGGACATCGCCGATCCCACCGGGCCCGCGCGCGTGATCACCAACATCTACACGCTGCTGCTGCTGATCCTGGTGGCGGTCACCGCTGTCCGCATCCACCGGCGGTTGTCGGCGGGTGCGCAAGGCCCGCGGGTGCGCGCCGAGCAACTGGCCATCTGGCTGGCAGTGCTGACACTGGCCTCTTTCCGCGCCCCGTTCGGGCCGTGGGTGTACATCGCCGTCGGCGCGGTGTGGATGCTGGCGGTGTACGCCGGACTGCTGCGCGGCGGAAAACGCGCCGTCGCCCTGCTCACCCTGGCCTGGTTGATCGTCGCGGTCTACAACGAGAACGTCTACTTCACGCTGGTGGGTCAGACGGTCATCTACGTCGCCTGCTTCCTCGTGGCCTGGCGGGCGAGCGCGGGCACCGACCCGCAACCAGCCCCGCGGGAGGATGCCCCGCACACCGAACGGGTCGGCGCGGCATGAGCGGTCAGGCCTGGAGGTGGCAGCGCAGCGTGACCCCGCAAGGCCCCGCTCATGCCGACAGAAGACACAGCATGAGCGGTCAGGCCTGGAGGTGGCAGCGCAGCGTGACCCCGCAAGGCCCCGCGTGTGCCGGAAAGGATGTGGCATGAGCACGTATTGCGTGATCGGCGCGGGTGCTGCCGGTTTGGCGACCGCGCGCGGGTTCGCCGCGCGCGGATTGGATTTCGAGGTGCTCGAGGAGGCCGGCGGAATCGGCGGGATCTGGGATGCACGGCGCCCGGACTCTCCCGTCAGCCGCAACACGCACGTGATCGCTTCCAAAGGGGTGCAGGCTTTTTCGGGTTTCGCGATGCCGGAGGACTATCCGGACTATCCCGGGCACGAACTCGTGCTGCGCTATCTGCACTCCTACGCCGACGCGTTCGACCTGTGGCCGCGGATCCGGTTGAACACCGCGGTCCAGCGCGTCGAGCCCGCCGACAGCGGCTGGACGGTGACGTTGTCCGACGGTACCGAGCGGCCATACGCGGGGGTCGTCATCGCGACGGGCCACGACCGCACCCCGCGACGCATCGAGATTCCCGGCTCGGGCACGGTGCCCGTGCTGCATTCGAGTGAGTACCGGCATCCCGAACAGGTGCTCGGCAAGCGGGTGCTGGTGATCGGCGCCGGGCAGTCGGCGGCGGACATACTGTCCGATTGCGCGGTCAATGCCGCGCTGACCTTGCACAGCAGCAGGCGCGGGTTCTATTGCATGCCGAAGTACATGCTGGGCCGTCCGACCGACAGCATGCTTCAGGGCCGGATGTGGCGGCCGCTGCGCAAGCGGGCCTTCGAGCGGCTGTTCTCGTATCTGCGCGGCCGCTCGCGCTCGTTCGGGTTACCGGTGCCCGATTTCGGCGAAGGCATCGTCATCCCGATGCTCGGCGACCAGTTGCACCATCACTACACCCACGGCGATATCACGCCCAAGCCGGACGTCGCCGCGATCGATGACGACCGGGTGACGTTCACCGACGGCACCGAGGAGAAGCTCGACCTGGTGGTCCTGGCCACCGGATTCGTTCCGAACTATCCCGTCGTCGACCGAGCCCATCTGAACTGGTCGGAGGGCGAGCTGCGACCGGGCTTGTATCTCAACATCTTCCCGCCGCACGCCCGCGACTTGTTCGTGGTCGGCATGGTGCGGCCGATCGGCTCGCACTGGGACGTCTACGAGAAACAAGCCGATCTGGTCGCGGAGTATCTGCGAGTCAAAGCGAGCGATCCCCGGCGGGTCGAGCGGTTCGACCGCGCCACTCAGGGCCGCCAGCCCGACCTGTACGCCGGGTTGCGGCTCTACCACGCCGACCAGTACCCGCTGGTGGTGGAGAAACAGGACTACGTGAACCAGCTGCGCAAGCACGCGAAGCTTTTGAAGTGAAAGGTCGGACCATGAAAGCACCCGGGCCAGGTCTGGTGGAGACCGGACGCATGCTGCCGAAACTCGCGAAGAACCCGCTGGCGACCGTGGGCGCGCTGCTGGACGGCTACGGCGACGTCGTGCGGGTCAAGGCGGGCCCGATGCTGGTCTACCTCGTCGCGGACCCGGCGCTGACCGAGTACGTGCTGAAGGACAATTACACCAACTACCGCAAGAGCCCGATCTACGACGAGTTCAGCATCCTGCTCGGCGACGGGCAGTTGACCACCAACAACCTGGAGTACTGGCGCAAACAGCGCAAGCTCATCTCGCCGGCGTTCTCCCATTCGCACGTCAAGGGCTTCGCCGACGACATCACCGACAGCGCCGCGGCGATGCTCGACAACTGGGACGCCGCGGCCGGGGAGTTCCGCGACATCTACGACGACTACGTCAAGCTGCTGCTCGCGGTGACCGGCCGGATCCTGTTCAGCATCGACCTGTCCACCGGCACCGCCCAGGTGACCGACGCGATGCGTGCGGCGTTCGCGCTCATCATGAAAAGGGTGAACGCGCCGGTGAAGCTGCCGCAGTCCTTCCCGACACCCGAGGCACGGCGGGTCGCGCGCAAGGTCGGCGAACTCGACGACGTGGTGCGGCAGCTCATCGAGGAACGCCGACGCGGCGGCGACACCACCGACGTACTGACCGCGCTGGTGCGCGCCCGCGACGAAGGCGGTCAGGGCATGCGGGAGGAGGATCTGCTCAACGAGATCAAGACCCTGCTGGTGGCCGGCCACGAGTCGCCGGCGAACGCCCTGTCGTGGGCGTGCTATCTGCTGGCCACGCATCCGGAGATCCAGGAGCGGTTGGCGCGGGAGGTGCGCGCCGTGCTCGGCGACCGCACCCCGGCCTTCGCGGATCTGGGGCAACTGAGCTACTGCCGCATGGTGATCGAGGAGACCATGCGGCTGTATCCGCCGGCGTGGATCGTCGAACGCACCCCGATCGCCGACGACGAGATCGGCGGCTACCACGTGCCCGCGGGCGCGCGAGTCACGTTGTGCATGTACTACATCCACCGCGACAAGCGCCTGTGGGACGATCCGGAGGAATTCCGCCCGGAGCGTTTCGCCGACACCGAGGTGGCCGAACGGCACAAGTTCGCGTTCTTCCCGTTCTCCGGCGGCCCGCGCGTCTGCCTGGGCAAGGACATGTCGATGACGGAGATGGTGCTGATCCTGGCGATGACGGTGCAGCGTTTCCGGCTGGAACTCGATGACGACCATCCGGTGGTGCCGCTGGCGTCGGTGAACCTGCGTCCGGAGTTCGGCATCCGCATCCGGCCGGTCCGCCGCGTCACCGAGCCGGTGGCGACCTGACGGTCCTGGCACCGGCGTCGACGCCGAGCACCGTGCTGCGCCCGCTCGCGGAGCCGGCGTCGCGGCGGACGGCGGTTTCTACAGCTCCGGTGCGCCGACGCCCGCGGAGGCGGCGGTGGCGCGCCACGCCTCGCGGGCGGTGAGGTATCGACGCACTCGCCCGGGTGCAAGCCTTCGGCCATCGAGCTGCCTGCTCGCGCGGCTTCCGCCGCGACGGGGGAATCATCTCTGGCCGAGGGAACAAGCGCACCGACGAGTCCCGGAGGCGGGTCACCAGGCAGCTGCCTCGGTCTTGCACCTCACCGGGTCCTGGATCGCTTGTAGGCGATCCACCGCTTGGTCGAGGGAGACACCGTGCACGCCAATCCTGTGAACGCCAACATCAGTATCGTGCCGGAGAACACCACCTCCCCAGGGCTGTTGCCCAGGCTGGCCCCTACCGCGATCACCCCGAGCAACGTGAGAATCCCGGTGCCCAGCGCCACAGCGATACGCCCGGCGCGTTTGCCCGCGAAAAGTGCGAGGGAACCGCCGATCAGCAGCAGCGACATCGTCGAAGAGGCCGCCACGGGCCCGACGAGATCAATGGCCGTAGTCCGCGGCGTTCGGCCGTGGCCGCCGCTGCGCCGGGTTGCCCACTCGGCCACCCCGAGCGCGACGAGCAGGGCCACGAGCACACCGAAACCGAGTCCGACGACGGCCCCGATCCTGGCGACGACCCCGGAGGGCCGCCGATCGCCGACGGGAGCGAGGGCCCGCGCGGCGGGGCCGAACTCCGCGCGCGGGATCGGGTCGGGAGGCTGGTGGAACTCGGACGGTCCGGAACGAGGCCACGGATCGACCGCCGCGGCCGGGTGAGCGGATCTCTGGTTGACCACGGTTCGCGCCGGTGCTGCCCACGCACCGGGATCTTCCCCGTGCAGCGCCGCCGCCGCGACCGTGGCGAAGTCGCCGCAGCTGGCGAATCGTTCGTCCCGGTGTTTGGCCATCGCGCGTGCGATGACGTCGTCGAGCCGCCGGGACAACCCGGGACGGATATCGCTCAGCCGCGGCACCGGCTTGGCCAGATGCCCTGCGACGATCTGACCGGGATTGGTCGCGGGATACGGCGGCTGTCCCGCCAGCAGGGTGTACAGGGTGCAGCCGAGGGAATACTGATCGGCGCGGTGATCGACCGGCTCACCGGAGAGTTGTTCTGGTGAGGCGTAGGCGAGGGTGGCGGTGAATGTGCCGGTGGCGGTCAGTTTCGTGTCGGCGTCGAGCAATCGCGCGATCCCGAAATCGGTCAGCAGGGCGCGGCTTTCGCGCCCGGCTTCCGGCTCGGCGATCAAGATATTGGCCGGTTTGATGTCGCGGTGCAGCACACCTCGGCTGTGGGCGTAGTCGAGCGCGTGGGCGGTATCGCGGATGATGCCGAGGATATGGTCCGGGCTCGCGGTGCGTGGATCGAGCCGGGCGGCGTCGGTGCCGCGGATGTACTGCATCGAGATCCACAGGTGCCCGTCGTGGGTGCCGCGATCGTAGACGCCGACGATGCCCGGATGGTCCAGGCGCGCGACGACATTGGCTTCTTGCTCGAACCGCCGCCGCAGCTCTCGGTCTTCGGACACCTCGCGATCGAGCAGTTTGAGCGCGACCAGTCGCGGCAGGCGCGGGTGCCGGGCCAGATAAACGGTGCCCATGCCGCCTTGCCCGAGTACGCCCTCCACCAGGTAGCCGGCGAACGACTCATGCTGCCTCAACACCTGTAGCCCCCTTAGACCAAACCCACCCGGACCGAGGGCAGCATAACCCCCGGACCGGAGACGAACCGGGTCGGCGAATGCCGCTCACTTCCTTACCGCATGCACGCGGACGCCGACAGCTTCCCGGTGAAGCTTCGGCCAGCCGAGGCGTCGAAATCGGTGGCCGGGCGTGGGAGCGGTAGAAGTGCTCGCTTTCCTGGTCCACACGAGGCCTGGCCGCGCCGCACGTCGCTGTTGCAAGCGGGCGACAGTGCGTCCACCGCCGGATCTGCCGCGTCGCCGAATTGTTGCCGAAAGCCTGTTCAGCCGAGTAGTTCTCGGCTCAACGCCACCAATTCGGCGGTGGAAAGGACCTCCTCCGGCATCAGCGGGTCCACCGGCCGTACCGGATCCGCTATAGGTGTACTGGTCGTGCGGGCGAGCGGCTCCCCCGGTGCGTGACCCGGCCCGAGTCTGGCGCTCAGTTCGGCGGCCAGCGACTCCACCGTCGGGCAACCCCAGATGATAGCGGCGGGAACGTCGATGCCGAGACGGGCGGCGAGGCGGGCGGACAGCTCCACGGCGTGCACCGAGCCGATGCCGAGCTGATCGAAGTTCTGGCGCGCGGCGACCCGGTCGGGGGCGATGCCGACGACTTCGGCCAGTTCCCGCGTGACCAGCACGGCCAGCGCCGCGACGCCGGAATCGTCAGCGGCTTGCGGCGGTCCTTGTCGGGTGGTCGCGGGCTGCGCTGCCGCATCTCGCACGGCCGGTGCGGCGGTCGGCATCGACGGCACGGTCGGCTTCTCCGACCACACGCGGACAGCGGCCGAATGATCAACCCGTACAGCGATTTCGACCGGGTCAGTAGCGGCGGTCGGCGCCGCCGGAGTGCCGCCGCGTTCCCCGGCGGGTGTCTGCGGATCCGCCCAATGCCGTTCCCTCTGGAAGGGATAGGTGGGTAGCGAGATCGGACGTCCGGGCGGGTTCACGGCCGCCCAGTCGAGTTCCATGCCACGCTGGAACAGTGTCCCCGCCGCGGTGAGCAAGTCCCGGCGGGCCACCGTGCCGGGGCGTAGCGCCGCCGACAGCACCAGGTTCAGCGCTTTGCGCTCCGCGTCGCCTGCCCGTTCCGGAGCGGTCTCGCCGAGGTAGCCGTCGAGGAACTCGACGACTTGGTCCACCTCGTCGGCCACCACCGAAAGCCGATGCTGGAACGGTGTTCTCGTCGCGAGAGTGTGCGCGAGGTCGCCGAGGCGGATGCCGGGATGGCGCACGAGATGCTCACGTAGCCGCTGCGCGTGCGCGCGCAACGCGGTCTCGGTGCGCGCGGACAGCACCACCAGCCGCTCCGAGAATGCGGGCGCGGTCAGCGGGCCGGGTAGGGGCGCTGCTTCGACCACGACGTGAGCATTGGAGCCGCCGAAACCGAACGCGCTCACCGCCGCGCGCGCCGGGCCGTCGTGCCGTGGCCACGGCAACGCGGCGTCGGCGATCCGCAGTCCCGTGGTCTTCGAATCGAATTCCGCTGGGAGGCAGTCGAAGTGGAGACTGCGCGGAATGCGACCACGGGACAGGGCGAGCGCGACCTTCACCAGCCCCGCCAGGCCCGCCGCCGCTTCGGTGTGCCCGATATTGGTCTTGATCGAGCCGACGATGAGCGGCGCTTCGGGAGCGCGGCCGGTGCCGTAGACCTCGGCCAGCGTGGACAACTCGGCGCGGTCACCGACAGCGGTGCCGGTGCCGTGCGCCTCTACGTAGTCGACGGTGGCGGGATCGACCCCGGCATGCGCGCAGGCGCGCCGCAACAACTGCCGCTGCCCATCGGCGCTGCTGGCGGGCATGGAGCGATGCCTGCCGTTGTTGTTGGTGGCGCTGCCCAATAGCGTGCAGTAGACGCGGTCGCCGTCGCACAGCGCCTGCCGCAGTGGCTTGAGAATCACGACCGCGCCGCCTTCGCCACGAACGTAGCCGTCGGCGGAGGCGTCGAAGGTGCGCGAGCGGCCACGCTCGGACAGCACCCCCAGAGCGGACAGCCCGATCGCGGTCTCCGGGATCAGATTCAGCTGCACACCACCGGCGACGGCCAGCATGCTCTCACCCGCGCGCAGCGCCTGACAGGCCAGGTGCACCGCGACCAGGGACCCGGCGCAGGAGGCGTTCACGGTCATGCTGGGGCCGTCGAGACCCAGGAAGTACGACACCCGGTTGGCGATCACGCCCTCGACGTCTCCGGTACTGGTGAACGGCGTGATCGCGGTGGCGCCCCTGGCGAGTTTGACGGCGCGGTAGTCGTTGAACTTGTTGGCGAAATACACGCCGCTCCGCGGAATTCGATCGGGCCGGATCGCCGCGTCCTCGAACGCCTCCCACGCCAATTCCAGCGCCAAGCGTTGCTGCGGATCCATATCGGTCGCCTCGCGCGGGGTGATTTCGAAGAACTCGGCATCGAAACCGGCGACGTCCGGCAGATATCCACCGGCGACCGATACCGTTTTGCCCGCGGCGGCGCGGTCACGGTCACGGTAGTCGCCCGACCAGCGACCGGGCGGCGGTTGGTCGGCGACCGCGTCGGTCTCCTCGATCAGCAACCGCCACAACGCTTCCGGGGAATCCACGCCGCCCGCGAAGCGGCAGCTCATGCCGATCACGGCGATCGGCTCCACGGCGTAGGCGGGGACGTCGGACTCTGCCTGCCGAAGACGGTTGCGCCGCTTGGCCTTTTTCACGCTACTCACCTGCCCGCGATCCACCGACCGTGCACCCGCGGAACATGCGGTGCGGTGAATCCGCCGATCTTGTTGTGGGGTCGGGACATGTGCCGGAGACTTTACCTGTGCTGTTTTCCGAACGCCCCGTTTTCGCTCGGGTGACGTCCGTGCTGGGGGGCGAGGCACGGCGTCGAGAACTATTTCGTTTCGCCTCCGTCGGCCTCGCGGCGTTCACGCTGGACACCGCGGTCTTCCTGACATTGAAGAGCACTGTGCTCGAGTCGCACCCGGTCACGGCGAAGGTGGTCGCGGTGCTGGCGGCGATCACGCTGTCGTACGTGCTCAACAAGCAGTGGTCCTTCGATGCGCGCGGCGGGCGGCGCGGGCATCACGAAGCCGCGCTGTTCTATCTGGTCAGTTTCCTGGCCGTCGCGATCAACACCGCACCGCTGTGGGTGTCGCGGTATGTGCTGCATCTGGAGGTGCCCGAGGTCTCCCGCTTCACCCAGAACATGGCCGACTTCGTCGCCGCCCAGCTGATCGGCACGGCGCTGGGCTTGGTGTTCCGATTCTGGGCGTTCGTGCGGGTGGTGTTCCCGCACGAGGTGGACCGCCCCGGCACGGTGTGAACGCGCGGTTGCGATCACCCTGACCGCAACCCTGTCGCGCGTGATCGCCCACCGTGCGGGTAGCGGCGCCACGTCGCGATACCCCGGTCACACGTTTGCGCCACCGCGCGGGTGGTAGGAAGGGGGACGTGTCCGCAACTGGCGAAGGAATCGACCCGAACAGAAGCTCGCGCGCGGTGTCGGAAGTGGTGGAGCTGGTCAGCACGCTGATCCGCTTCGACACCTCCAATACCGGTGACCTGGCCACCACCAAGGGAGAGCGCGAATGTGCGCAGTGGGTGGCCGACCAACTGCACCAGGCCGGATATGTCACCGAGTACGTCGAGTCCGGAGCGGAAGGTCGCGGCAATGTCTTCGCGCGGCTGGAAGGCGCGGACCCGGGGCGCGGCGCCCTGATGATCCACGGGCATCTGGATGTGGTGCCCGCCGAGGCCGCGGACTGGAGCGTGCATCCGTTCTCCGGCGCGGTGCGCGACGGCTACGTGTGGGGTCGCGGCGCGATCGACATGAAGGACATGGTCGGGATGACGCTGGCGGTGGCCCGCCAGTTCAAGCTCGAGGGCACGGTGCCGCCGCGGGATCTGGTCTTCGCCTTCCTCGCCGATGAGGAGAACGGCGGCAAATGGGGTTCGCAGTGGCTGGTGGACAACCGCCCCGACCTGTTCGACGGCGTCACCGAGGCGGTGGGGGAGGTCGGCGGGTTCTCGCTGACCGTGCCGCGGCCCGACGGCACCGAACGCAGGCTCTACCTGGTGGAGACCGCGGAGAAGGGGCTGGGCTGGATGCGGTTGCGCGCCAAGGCCCGCGCGGGCCACGGCTCGTTCCTGCACGAGGACAACGCCGTCACCATCCTCGCCGACGCGGTGGCCCGGCTGGGCAAACACACCTTCCCGGTGGTGCTGTCGGATTCGGTGGCCGCCTTCCTCGCCGCCGTCGCCGAGGAGACGGGCCTGCAGTTCGATCCGACCAGCCCCGACATCGAGGGACAGCTGGCGAAGTTGGGCACCATTTCCCGGATCATCGGCGCCACACTGCGTGACACGGCGAATCCGACCATGCTGCAAGCCGGCTACAAGGCCAACGTGATCCCGCAGACCGCCGAGGCGGTGGTCGACTGCCGCGTGGTGCCCGGGCGGCAGGCGGCGTTCGAACGTGAGGTCGACGAGTTGATCGGCCCCGACGTCGAACGCGAGTGGATCACCAAGCTCGATTCCTATGAGACGACCTTCGACGGCGATCTGGTCGACGCGATGAACAACGCCGTGCTGGCCCATGATCCGCGGGGCCGCACCGTGCCCTACATGCTCTCCGGCGGCACGGACGCGAAAGCGTTCGCCCGCTTGGGTATTCGCTGCTTCGGTTTCGCGCCGCTGCAGTTGCCGCCGGAGCTGGACTTCACCGCCCTGTTCCACGGCGTCGATGAGCGGGTGCCGGTGGAGGCTCTCGAATTCGGCACTCGCGTGCTGGAACACTTCCTACTGCACAGCTGAACCCGACTCGAAAAGAGGTTCCATGACCTACAACCCCTACGACGCGCTTCCCCAGGTGCCGTCGTTCACCCTCACCTCCACCGACGTCACCGACGGGCAGCCGTTGGGCAACGATCAGGTCAGCGGCATCTTCGGCGCGGGAGGCAAGGACATCTCCCCGCAGCTGTCCTGGTCGGGCTTCCCGGCGGAGACCAAGAGCTTCGCGGTGACGGTGTACGACCCCGACGCACCCACCGCCTCCGGTTTCTGGCACTGGGCCGTCGCCGACATCCCCGCGAGCGTGACCTCCCTGCCCGCGGGCGCGGGCAGCGGTGAGGAAGGCGGCGCCATGCCGACCGGCTCGATCACCCTGCGCAACGACGGCGGCTTCCACGGCTTCGTCGGCGCCGCCCCGCCGCCCGGCCACGGCCCCCACCGCTACTTCGTCGTCGTGCACGCCGTCGACGTCGACAGCCTGGGTATCGACGAGAGCGCCACGCCCGCCTACCTCGGCTTCAACCTGTTCTCCCACACGCTGGCGCGCGCCACCCTGATCGGCACCTACGAGCAGAAGTAGGGCACCCTCGCCGGAATGTGGCCTCGAGCGGACGCTCGGGGCCACAATGCGTTCCGCCGCCTACGGGCGGTCATCTGCCGCGAACCGTGCCGCCCCGTCTCCGGAGAGCTGGTCCCACGCTTGGCTGCGACCGGTCACGGTCAGCAGGAGGGCAGCGATCGGGCCCGTGATGATCGCCCCGTCGCCCGCGGCCCAGTCGGCGTCGGTAGCGACGAGACGGTAGCCGGCGAATTTCCTCCGCGCGTGGAAAGGGGCGCCCGTCGTCCAGATTCGCTCCATCGCCACTCGCGCGGCGGCGCTCGGCATCTCCCGGGCGATGCCGAGCGGGATCGCGATGTCCTGGCCGTGCACCAGCAGGTCCATCAGCCGGTCCGCCGGTGTCGTGCCGAGCGCCGTGACCCGCGCGTCGATGCTGCCACGCAGTTCATCGAGCAACTGGCCGGTCGTGACGCGGTCCGCGTGGCGAATGGCGGTATCGCGGATCGCTCGGTCCAGGCTGCCTCGGGCGCGGATCAGATTGACCAGAATCCAGCCGATATCGGCGCGGGCCGACAGGACCAGGTGCGCGACGACCTCACGCACCCGCCAGCCCTCGCACAGCGAAGGGTGGTCCCAGCCGGTTTCGGGCAGCTGTGCCAGCAGCGCGGCCAGACCGGCTCGTTCGGCGGCGACAGCCCGCCAGATCTGCTCGGCGCTCATCGTGGTGTCCTCGGTCATCGGTGTAGCTCCTTGTCGCGGTGGGTGTTCCGGTACGGTAGGAACTCCACTCGGGTGGAGGTTCCAGCGATCGTGACGGAGAACACACGCCGCGACGGCCTGGTGAGTATCGGGGAGCTGTCGCGATCGACCGGCGTCGCGGTGCGCACGCTGCGCTTCTACTGCGACGAAGGGATTCTGGAGTCGCGGCGCAGCGGAGGCGGTCACCGGTTGTTCGATCCGGTGACCGCGGCCGATCGGGTGCTGCTGGTGCGTCGGCTGCGCGCACTCGGTCTGAGCCTGTGCGCGATCACCGACGTTCTCACCGGCGGGATCTCGATCGCCGAGGCGGTCGCCGCCGAGCGCGCCGCGCTCGACACCGAACTCGGCGCACTGGCCTGGCGACGGGCCTCGCTGGTCGCGGTCGAGAACGCTGCCCCCGCCGACCGCGCCGCACGCTTGGAGATGCTTGCCGCCGTGCAGGACCGCAGCCACGCGCACGACGCGCTCGTGCGGTTCTGGCGACGACTGCTCGCACCTCTACCGCCGGCGATGTTCGACGGGTTCGTCGCGATGAACATCCCCGACCCGCCGGCCGACCCGGATCCTCGGCACGTCCTCGCCTACGCCGAACTCGCCATCGGCATCGCCGACCCAGCCCTGAGCGCCGCACTCTCACACCAGCTCTGGCGCACAGATCCCGCCGGAATCGGCGACAAACGCGCCCTGCTGACCGCGGTGGCCGAAGTCTGCGAGAGCGTGGACTCGCTCATCACCACATACCGCGAACCGCACCCCGGTCCCGAACTCGACCGATTCGTCCACGCCCACGCAGCCGCTCGACGCGACCGCGACACCCCGCGCCTGCGGCGCCAACTGCTCGCCGACGCCACCGACACCGACCCTCGCATCCACCGCTACTGGACGCTCACCACTCGGATCACCGGCGCCAGGACCACCGGGGCGGCTCAGTATTGGCTCTACCGAGCATTGGCACGATGGGCCGATCAGGCATCGCTGGATGGTGGCCGACTCGATTGCTGAGGGTATGCCCAGCAGTGGTTGTCGTTGTCGCGCCACGGTCGGCCGAAGGCGGTACTCTGCCGCTGGACGGCCGCCCAAGTGGGTGCGCGATGGAGTGATGAGGGCACGGATTTGATCATTCGCACGGAAACGGCTTGGGTACTGTTCTTCGCTGGGCTCATCTTTCTGTGGGCACTGATTCTCGGCGTATGGAAGTGGCAGGCGATGACCACCTCCCCGGATGGTCTGGCACATCCTTACGTCGACATCGCCCACCGAGCCGCTTTGCTGTATTCGTTCGCGACCGGACTGATCGCACTGTTCGTCGAACTGTCCGGCTGGCCGACCGCGGTGAACGCCACAGCCGCCGGTGCGATAGTCCTGCTGTTCGCAGTCACCATTTCCAACTACATCCGCCTGGGATTGCAGCGCGAAACCGACAACCAGATGCGCAACCCACCGCCCTCGATGCGTTTCGTCCTCGTCGCCCTGATCATCGGCGAGATCGGAGGCTTCGCCGTACTGCTCACCGGCTTCGCCGTAGAGCAGTTGGGCTAGGGGTTCGACGTCACACACAGGTGATTTTCAAGGGTGGGAACGATTCGGGGGTCGCGGCATGGCGCTTCGGCTCGATGATGGTTGGCATGGGCGGCATCGATGACCTCGTTCTGACTGAATGGCTCACTGCGGATCCGGCTGCGGATCGTCGGTGACACGTGCGGGCGTTATTGGTGGCCAGCGGGTCGCGTGGGGACGTCGAGCCGCTGTTGGGGCTCGCGCTGTGGTTGCGGGAGCTCGGCGCCCAAGCGCGTGTGTGCGCGCCGCCGGACATCGCGCCGCGTTGCGCTGAGCTCGGGTTGTCGCTGGTGCCGCTGGGGCCGCTGAAGGCCGGTTCGGGAGGCGGGAGGCTGTCGCGGGTCGAACTGTCGCAGTACGTGACCGATTGGCCCGCAATTCAGTTCGACACGATCCTTCCAGCGGCCGCCGGATGCGACGTGGTCGTCGCATCCGGCGTGACACAGATCGCGGCCCGGTCCGTCGCCGAGAAGCTGGGCATCCACTACCAGTACGTCAGCTACCAGCCGACCACCCTGCCCTCGCCACATCACCCGCCGATGCCGCTGCCGGGCGATCGACCCGCACCGGCCGCCATCGGCAACCAGCTGCTGTGGGAAATCGACACCCACGGTTGGAACGCGCAGTTCGGTTACCCGCTCAACACCGGCCGGGCGGCGCTCGGGCTACCGCCGGTAACCGCGGTACGCGACCACGTCATCACCGAGAGCCCATGGCTGGCCGCGGACCCGGTCCTGGGTCCATGGTCGCCATCGCCGGATCTGAACGTTGTGCAGACCGGTGCCTGGATCGTGCCCGACGAACGCGCATTGCCCCCCGAGTTGTCGGCGTTCTTGGACGCGGGCACACCACCGGTGTACGTCGGGTTCGGCAGTATGCCGATGCGCGCCGGCATCGCCCGGGCGGCGATCGAAGCGATCCGCGCCCACAGCCGCCGTGTGCTCCTTTCTCGTGGCTGGGCCGAGTTGGCTTTGACCGATGACCTGCCCGATTGCATGGCCGTCGGCGAGGTCGACCATCAGGCGCTGTTCGCTCGGGTCGCCGCCGTCATCCACCACGGCGGCGCCGGCACGACGACGGCCGCCGCACGGGCGGGCGCGCCTCAAGTGGTGGTACCCCAGATGATGGACCAGCCGTACTGGGCGCGCCGAGTAGCCGATCTCGGCATCGGCGCGGCATGCGAAGACGCTGACCCCAGCACAGCGTCGTTGTCCGCCGCTTTAGACATCGCCTTGGCGTCCACCACCCGAGCGCGCGCGAGCGCGGTGGCCGGCATGATCCGCGCGGACGGGGCGGCGGTGGCGGCCAAACTGCTGATCGACGCGATCAGCTGAGACTCCGCCCGCACTCGGCCAGATGCGGACACGATCGCGAGCCGCCGGTCTGCGATGGTGTGTGGCTCTGCCACCGGCCCCGCACCCCGGCGCCCCGAACGCGAACACCTATGTCTCCCGCCGATTGCGCCCTATCCGTTGTCGCGTCGGAACCCGGTGCTGGATAGACCATTCAGAACGCGTAGCGGTGGTACTGGGCGATCATCCGCACGGCCGGAACCAGTGACATCAGTTTGCCCATCAACAGGTAGCCGCGGGACACGCCCTGTTCGAACGAATCGGAGTCGAATACCGATATCGCATCCCCGGTCGCAACGGTGGACATTTCTGACACAGCCCGATTTGCCGGAGGACATGACGTTGTTCGCGGAACTGTTCCGGCTCGACGTCTCGGTGGTGCGGGCGGGTGGCACGGTGGCGTTGCCGAGTCCTGCCGCTCGGGGGACCGGGTTCCGTGCGTGGGTCGTGTGCCCGCGCAGTGGTTTCCGGCCTTCCGGGAGTGTTGTGGTCGCCGCGATTCGTGGCTGTGCAGCCGAGCGCGCCGCTCGCCGGAGGACGGGCCGCGTGTATGCGCGGGGGTGAGAAGGGGTCCTGGATCATGTTGGTGCACTGCGGGTTCGGCACATGCGATACTTGTTTGCTGGCGCGCTACAACAGTGTAGGGAGCGACAGTCGTGAACCGTGATGAGCGGCGGGAATCTCCGAGGCCTTGCGAGCCGGATGTCCACCTGTCGGTGTTCTGGCACGGTGCCCGGATGGACTTCGTCGCGTGCGTCACCGCCGCGTGCTTGTTCGTGCAGGAGTGGCGTGCCCGGCACTGGCACGAGGCGGTCGAGGTGTCGGCCGACGACACCGACGGGTATCCGCGCTTGCCCTGTGAGCGGCTGTATCTGGAACCGTGAGAGCGGCTGTGGCCCTGAGCGTAATGCTCAGGGCCACAATGCTTTCGGCGCGCCGCCTACTTGACGTTGATCACCCGATCGGAGGGTTCCTTGGCGTACAGCGCCTCGATCTCGGCCTGGTACTCGGCCGCGATGGGAGCGCGCTTGAGCGACATCTTCGGAGTCAGCTCCTCACCGCCGGGCTCCCACACGGCACCGAGGATGGTGAACCGCTTGATCTGCTCGACCCGCGACAGTTTGGCGTTGCCCGCCTGCACTGCCGCCAGCACCTCGTCGACGATCTGGGGGCGGGTGGCCAGGGCGGCGATGTCCTCGCCGGTGGCGTCGAGTTCCTTGGCGCGGATCGCGGCGACGTCGGGGTCGAGCACGATCAGCGCGGCGATGTAGGGCTTGGCGTCGCCGATCGCGACGGCCTGGCCGATCAGCGAGGAAGCGGCCTTCACCGCGTTCTCGATGTTGCTGGGGGCGATGTTCTTGCCCGCCTCGTTGATGATCAATTCCTTTTTGCGGTCCACGATCCGCAGGTAACCGTCCGCGTCGAGAGTGCCGACATCACCGGTGTGCAGCCAGCCGTCGGCGTCGATGGCCTCGGCGGTCTTGTCGGGCATGTTGCGGTAGCCGCGGGTGACGATCGGTCCGCGCACCAGCACCTCGCCGTCGGCGTCCAGCCGCAGTTCCATGCCGTCGACCGGGCGCCCCACCGAGCCGGGGCGGGGCTTGTCCAGCTCGGTGAAGGTGCCCACGCCGGTGGTCTCCGACATGCCCCACACCTCGCTCACAGTGAAGCCGAGACCCAAGAAGTATTCCAACGTCTCCGGCGGGATCGGGGCGGCGCCTGAGGAGGCGACGGTCAGCTGATCCAAGCCGAGTGCGTGGCGCAACTTGGACAACACCAGCGTCTCGGCGATCTTGTGCTGCGCGCTCAGCAGAGGACCGCGACCCTTGCCTGCCAGATCGGCGCGCGCGGCGGCGACTCCGGTGGCGATCGCCCAGTTGGCCAGCGCTTTCTTGACCGGGCTCGACTCTTCGGCGAGCTTGCCCTCCACACCGGCCTTGATCTTCTGCCACACGCGGGGCACGCCGAAGAAGGCGGTCGGGCGCGCGTCGGGCAGCGCCGCGGCGACTTCGCGCGGGTCGGGCACGGTGGTGATCTGGATGCCGGTGAGCAGGTTGATCGCGTGGGCGGAGATCCGGTCGGCGACGTGGGCGGCGGGCAGGTAGGAGACTGCGCGGTCGTCCAGGCCGACCTGTAGTGGACCGTTGACCAGGGCGATGATCTGGGCGAGCACGTTGCGGTGGGTGATCTCCACACCCTTGGACGGCCCCGTAGTGCCGGAGGTGTAGATCAGGGTGGCCAGATCGTCGGCGCCGACGGCCTGCCATGCGGCGTCGAAATCGAAGTCGGCGGCGGGGGCGGCCTCGACCTGCTCCAGGGTGATGGCGCCCTCGGCGGGACCGTCGACCATGATGATGTGCTCGATCGGCACACCGGAGGCGGTGATGCGGTCGAGGAAGACCTGTTCGGTCACGACGACTTTGTTGCCCGCGTTGGTGAACAGGTGGGTGATCTGGTCGGGGGAGCTGGTGTTGTAGATCGAGAACGGGGTGGCGCCCAGGTGCAGTGCGGCGGTGTCGACGAGGTTGAATTCGGGGCGGTTGGTCAGCATGATGCCGACGGTGTCGCCGTGGCCGATGCCGAGACCGGCCAGGCCCGCGGCGATCGAGCGCACCCGTTCGGCGTACTCGCGCCAGGTGTATTCCTGCGTGCCGCCGACCTTGCGCAAGGCGATCTGCTCCGGGCGCAGCCGCGCGGTCTCCTGGAATGCGGCGGGCACGGTGTACACCGTCTTGCCCGATTGGTGCGCGTATCCGATTTCTGTTGTCGTCATATCCCTGTTCCCGATATCGCTGGGGGTGAACCGGACGCCGGTGTGCGCCGATGTCCGATCCGAGACTCGAAACCTTGACGTGATGCGGTGAATACTCCGTCAGTCTCTCACGAGTCGGTGCGCCACGTGTGGCGCGGCTCACTCATCGTAGCCAGACGCGGCAATCCGGGTGGGCCGAACTTCAACAATCCTTCAGGCAATGATCGGGCTCGTCGCCGCACTGAGGACTGCCGGATCACTGCCCTTACGACGAACCGGTGCCCGGCGTCGCCAGGCCGGTCAAGGCTCGTGTACGGCCAGCCGGGAAATCCTGTCGATCTCACTGGGTAGCGGCATGGCTCCGGGAACGTCGCCCACCGATTGGGTCGCCACCATGGCGGCGGTCGCCCAGAGGTAGTCCTCGCGTGCGGCAGGGCGCCGCGATGTGAGCAGACGGTAGACCAGAGCGGCGCAGAAGGCGGCATGTGCGCCGACAGAGCGCTCGAGCGCGGTCGGATAGGGCTGGAATCGGTCGTCGACCTCATCCGACCACACCGCGCACCGGAAATCTCGCAGCGCGCACACCGTGCCCACGCCGAGCGCCCGCAACCGCGTCGCGGTCTGTGCACCGCATGCGGTCGCGCCGTCGGCGACCATCGCCAGCGCCTCCAGGTCCTTGTCGCCGCCGACGAGGTAGTCCACCACGCCGAGATGCCGATACAGGTATTGCGGGCGATCCAGGCGCGGGGCCGGATGCGCGACCACCAGCGGGCGGGCCGGGAGCTTGCGCAGCTGGGCCAAGATCAGCTCGAGCACCCCGGCGGGTTGCTCGAAGGTCAGCAGCAGCGCCTCGGAACCCGCGATCGCCGATGCGATGGCGTGGCCGCGTAAATCCGGGGCGCTCAACCGGATTCGCTCGTCTTTGCAGCCGACTCGGCTGGCCACACCTGTACTCGCGACGATCACGGCCGTGACCGGTGTCGGCGCATGGGGCACCACTTTCACCAGTTCGGTGTCGACACCTTCGCTGCGCAGATACTCCAGGATGCGGTCGCCTGCGCCGTCGTCGCCCACCACCGAGATCAGCCGCACCCGCAGGCCGAGCCGGGCGGCCGCGACGGCGCGGGTGAGTCCCTTGCCACCGGGATGCTCCTGATAACTGCCGCGCGCGGCGGCACCGGGACCGGGGATCTCGTCGACCACGTACATGTGGTCGATGACCGCGTCGCCGATCACGGTCACCATGCCGCGGCGATCTGACGAATTCCGTTGCGGAGAAGAACCTTTCGATGAGGAATCAGCGTCCACGGCATGTGCTCCGGCGAATACCGAGGCCGTGGCCAACCGCACGGCCAGTTCGGCGAACGCGCGACGCGCGGGAGTCCCGCGCAGGGACCGCACCGTCAGCGTGCGGGGAATCGGTTGCGCCCCGGACGTTTCGTGCAGAACCGACCATTTTTCGGTGAGGTATTCGCGGCGCTCGCCCAGATCATGGGCGTAGAGCCGGGCGGGATCCACATCCGGGGGCGGATTTTCGCGCAACAGCCCCAGCGACAATTCCGCGTCGGTGATGAAACGATCACTGGGCGACAATCGTCGCGCCAGCTCACGTACCACCGGCAGCACCGCCTCTTCCCGCGGGACGCCCGCCCGTCGCGCGAACTGGCGCACGGCCAGCAGATCCAGTAGCGGCAGCACGTCGATCTCGGTGCTGCGCAACCGATCCGAGCTCAGACCCGAGCGCGTGCACAGCCGGGTGAGGATATCGCGAATGGCAACCATTCCCGGATCGGGCGCGACCACGGCGATGCCACCTCCTCGATCGGCGCGAGACCGACGCGTGTACGCGCCTACGCCGCGCAAATCGGGTTTATCCAGCAGGCGAAATGTCAATTACCAAATTATAACGGCAATTGCACTCGGGGAACGGCAAATGCCACAATGGTTGTGGCGATTCCCATCGCTCCACCAGGCGCATCGGGAGGGCTGGTGACGAGAATGCTACTTCAGATCAAGCGGCTCCGACGGCGACGGCGGCACCGCCCCGCCGCACCGGAGATCGACCCGGCGCCGAAGTCGGTGATGGACTGAACGGCCCGTGAGCTACGCTCGCGGCACCGAGCACCGGACAACGACCGGCCTGCGTGCTCTTCACGGCGTTTCCCCGCCGACCACGCCTCCGACGAGGACGGATTCGTTCCAGACGTCGCCGACGCCCGGTATTCACCTGTCACGGGCGACGTCGGCCCCGGCAACGTCCCTCATCGGCCGCACCGCACCACGCCGCAGGCGTGGACCGCACAGCTGCGGCGAACTCACCGCCGACCCATCTCGCCGACACACCCGTACATCACCGGACCGCACCGCTGCCGAGCGACGCGCTCGACGGCTTGGGCCGGCCGCGGGCCACTCGGCCCGGACACGGGCTGCCCGCGCCCACCGACACAGCACACGGCAGGTGCGGCACATCCACCGCGCCGCACCAACAGATGCACGACCGGAGGCATTCGTGATCATCGAACTCGAAGCGCCCTGGAGCCTGCCTCACTCCACCTGTCGCACCGGAGACCGCGATGACCATCCACACCACCGAGTGGACGATGACCAGTGACCTGACCCCGGAATCGGCCTGCCGCGACACCGACGCCACCGACGACTGGCGGCTGAGCTGGCTGCCGGACCGACGGCTCACCCGCAGTCAGGCGCTGGCCGGCATGCACCTGGACGAACTGCTCAGCGACCCGCACCTCGTGCACGACCGCATGGCACAAGCCCGCGTCGACGTCTACGCCGACCAACTGGGCATCTTGCGCGACCACGCGGTGATCCTGCTCGCCAAGCGCATGGCGGCGCGGCTGGGCCGGCAATTGGCAGCGAAGGAGGATCCGGCGCCGCCGGGGCACGATACCCGCGACCGGCGATCGCACAGCCCGGAAACACCGTTCGTGCACGGCTGAACGTCATCGCGCGGGTCAGGCGTGCGCTTTGTGCTCCGCGCCGACTGCCTCGCCGATGCTGCCGTACCCCTCGGCGCGCAACCGCTGCGCCAGGCCGCGATGGATCCTGCGCATCCAGAACGGACCGCCGTAGATGAAACCGGTGTAGCCCTGCAACAGCGTCGCACCGGCGAGGATGCGTTCCCACGCCTGGTCGACTGTTTCGATACCGCCGACCGAGATCAGCACCAGACGATCGCCGACGCGCCGGTACAGCCGCCGCAGCACTTCGAGCGAACGGTCGGCGACCGGCGGACCGGACAGGCCGCCCGCCCCCATGGCCTCGACCTCACCGACCGGGGTGCGCAGGCCGTCGCGGCGGATGGTGGTGTTGGTGGCCACGATGCCTGCCAGGCCGAGTTCGACGGCCAGATCGGCGACCTCGTCGATGTCCTCGTCGGACAGATCCGGTGCGATCTTCACCAGCACCGGCACCCGCACGCTGTCCAGCACCGCCCGCAGCAGCGGGCGCAGCGATTCGACCGCCTGCAGATCCCGCAGGCCGGGGGTGTTGGGGGAGCTGACGTTGACGACGATGAAATCGGCCAGCGGCCCCAGCAGCGCCGCGCCGGCGGCGTAGTCCGCGGCCGCGGCATCCG
The DNA here is from genome assembly GCF_023501985.1 of Nocardia sputi. NCBI lineage: Bacteria > Bacillati > Actinomycetota > Actinomycetes > Mycobacteriales > Nocardiaceae > Nocardia > Nocardia sputi. The sequence goes on from NZ_JAMFLC010000022.1 coordinate 85,760, forward strand.
GCTCGACGATCTTCGTCTTGCCGATGTTCGCGCCGATCGGCACCCCGCCACGCCGCCTGCGCAGACGTTCGGCGGCCGCGGCGGCGCCGTGGTTGTTGAAACCCATCCGGTTGATCAGCGCCCGATCGGCGGGAAGCCGGAACAGCCGCGGCGCCGGATTGCCCGGTTGCGCCTGCGCGGTGACGGTGCCGATCTCGGCGAAACCGAACCCCAACGGCGCCCAGGCATCGACGCCGTCGGCGTTCTTGTCGAAACCGGCGGCCAGGCCCAGCGGCGCGGGGAACTCGACCCCGAAGGCCTCGGTGCGCAGGATCGGATCGCGGGTGCGCAGGATCTGACTCATCGCCCAGCGCAGGGGCGGTAACCAGGCGGCGAACCGCATGACCGCGAACACGAGGTGGTGGATGCGTTCCGGCGCGACCAGGAACATCAGTCGGAGTAGCAGGGCGTACATCGGCTCACATTCCGGGTTCGGGCTGGGGTAGTAGTGCGGATTTTCGCCGCCGCAGCAGCACCCGCCTGCTGCCGTCGGTGTAGGCCCGCACGCGGGAGAGTTCCCAGCCACCGAACTCGGCCTGGATCGCCAGCCGCATGGACGCGGTCACCCGCGTGACATCCGGCGGCAGCCGCAGCGGCACGTACTCGTAGTCGTCGCTCGTGGTTTCCCAGCCCGCGGGCAGCGCGCGCCCGCGCCCCCGATGAGCTGTCGGATCAGCAGATGCCGCGGAATCGTCGCCCGCGCGTGATGTCCGAGCCATCAGTGCCCTCTCTTCCGATCGTCCGCACCGATCCGTTGCAGACCCTCGCCGGTCGCGGACCCTACGAACAGATCGCCGGTGCGTTGCTCGATGGCCACCGAGTTCGGTTGCCGGACGGTGGCGTAGCGGCCCACTTCCTTCGGTATACCAGTCGACAGGTCGAATCCGACGACCTCGTTGCGCTGCGTGCACGTCACCCACACGGTGTCGGACCGCTGATCGTAGGCAAGTGCGTAAGGCGAAGATCCTACCGGGAAACGCTGGCGCAACACGAGCGGTCCGGCGGTGTAGACCAGCAGTTCGCCCCCGGCGGTATCGGTGACCACGAACCGGCCGCGTGTGTCGCCGATCAGCTGCGTGGCCCCGTCACCGGCCCGCAGCGCCAATCCGGGGCGCTGCTGGGCCGGGTCGAACTCGAAGATCGCGGTCTGACGCCGGTCGAGCACGGTGAGCTTGCCGTCGGCTTCGGCGAGTGCGTCGGCGGAGACGAGCCCGGACACGGTGTGGGTCACCTCGCCGCCGGGGGCAAGCTCCAGTACCCGGCCGTCGGCGGTGCCGACGAGCAACCCGCCGTCCCGGCGGGCGCGTACCGACCGCACGTCGCCGTCGACGGCCACCTCACCGACCGCGCCCGAGGTCAGATCCACCCGCAGCACCCGGCCCGGCGCGGCCGCCAGCATCTCACCCGGTCTGCCCGGCGCGAGACCGCCGGCACGTTCCGGCAGCCGCACCGTGCGGACCACGGGCGGGGCGGCGTCAGGGTCGATGACGGTGAGAACGGCGCCGTCCAGGCCCACCAGCAGCCCGCTGGAGGGATCGGCTTCCAGCGCGGTGATCGGGCCCGCGGGCAGAACCCGCCCGGCCGGCGGTGTCGTCACCGCGGGCGCGTCCGCGGCGGTGGCCGGTTCCCTGGTCGGCAGATCGGGACCGCCGCCGGAGGAGCATCCCGCCAGCAACGCCAGCACCGCCACACCCGCGAATGCCGAGACGACCGAGCCGCGAGGGCGCATCCACCGAACTCCTTCTACCGACGAATCATCCGCAACCTTTCCATCTGACCATGATGACGTAACGAACCGACCGACCGGGTATCGGCTCGAGCGGAATGTCGGTGCTCAGGGTTACGGTGGAGTCTCACACCGTCCGATACAGGGAGATCCGGGTTGGAAACCGACCATCCGTCGGAATTTGCCATCGACGACATCACCGTCGGCCCGTACGCGCACGGATTCGGGTCCACCGCCGATGGCCACCCCTTCGCGTTCCGCACGGTCCGCGCCACCCTGACACTGGAGATCTACCGCCGCGACCTCGGCGAGGTCGTCCCCGGCCCCGACGACGTGCTCGCGGTCGCCGAAGCCAGGGTCACCGACATCGACCTCGACGACGAACGCAGTGTCGCCGCCCTGGTGCGGGATATGATCCCCGACGCCGCGCCGGTCGACGCCGCGGCACGGGACGTCACGACCGTGCGTGCCCTGCTGGGACGGATCAGCTCCGTCATCGAAGGTATGTAGGAAGTGATGACCCACACACGACTCGCCCGCGCCGCGCTCACCGCCGCGGGCCTGCTGCTGGCCGCGGCGGCCGCCGCGTGCGGCAGCGACACCGCCGACGACGCCGCCGTCGACGCCGCCCGCTCGTCGGCCAACGCGTCGCTGTCGTCCTCGATCGCCGCCTCCTCCAGCGCCGCGCACCCGCCGCTGCCCACCGCCGCCGACCTCGACGCCCAGATCAAGCGGGCGCTGGACCCGGCACTGCCCGACAGCGAGCGCACCGCCCTCATCGAGGACGGGGAATCCTTCCGCCAAGCCATCCCCGACATGTACAAGGCGCTGCAGGACAACCCGCGCGCCGTCTACGGCGTGACCGACCCGGTGTTCGACAACCACGACGGCACGCTCACGGCCACCATGCGGCTGGACAAGGACGGCACCGGCACCGCGGTCCGCACCACGGTCGTGCATTTCGTGCTCGTAGACGGCAAGTGGAAGATCTCGCGCACCGACCTGTGCGGCATCCTGCGCTCGGCCGACTACCGCACCCCGGCCTGCGGCTGACCGGGCCGCGACGCGATGCGCCGTTCCGGATCACTGCGGTGGGGACGGTTCGTGCACCGCCACCGCTTCCTCGTCCTCGGCTTCTTCGTGCTGTTCGTGCTGGTCTCCGGCTGGTACGGCCGCGACTTGGCCGGGCGGCTGACGCAAGAAGGCTGGTTCGACGAGAGCAGCGAATCGGTCGCCGCCGCCGAACTGGCCGACGGCACCTTCGGCCGCGACACCGACAGCGACCTCATCCTGCTCTACACCGCGCCCGAAGGCGCCACCGTCGACGACCCGGCCGTCCGCGGCCCGGTCACCTGGCAGCTGGCCGGACTGCTGGCCACCTACCCCGACCGCATCCAGAAGATCGACAGCTACTGGGACAGCCCGTTCTCCGCCCAAGCCACCGACGCCACCCGCACCCACGCGTTCGCCAGCGTCGGATTGCGCGGCTCGGGCACCGCGACGGTGGAGAACTACACCGCGATCAAGGACCATCTCGGCGCCGGACGCGCAGGCGGCGGCCCCGGCGGCACGACGGTGCAACTGGCCGGGTTGCAGCCGATCGTCGAAGGCATCAACACCGGCATGCAACGCGACATCCGGCGCGCGGAGATGATCGCCCTGCCGCTGGTGGCGATCCTGCTGTACTTCGTGTTCGGCGGCGTGATCGGGGCGCTGCTGCCGGTGCTCATCGGCGGCATGACGATCCTGGGCACCCAGGGCGGGCTGCGGCTGCTGACCGACCACATCGACGTCAACGTCTTCGCCAGCGCGGTGATGACCCTGGTCAGCCTGGGGCTGGCGATCGACTACGGCCTGTTCACCGTCACCCGGTTCCGGGAGGAGCTCGCCGCAGGCCACACCGTCGAAGACGCCACCGCCCGCACGGTCGCCACCGCCGGGCGCACGGTGCTGTTCTCGGCGGCGATCATCGCCGTCAGCCTGGGCGCGCTGTTCATCTTCCCCAACGGGGTACTGCGCTCGGTGCCGCTGGGCGGCATCAGCTCGGTCCTGCTGGCGGCGCTGCTGTCGGTGACCGCTCTCCCGGCGGCGTTGAGCATCGTCGGACGCCGGATCGACTTCCTGGGCTGGAAACGGTTCTCCCGCAGCAAAACCGAAGCGCAGATCGACGCCGGATTCTTCTCCCGTCTGGCGCTGTGGGCGATGCGCCGCCCGCTTGCGGTGGCCGTGCCCATCGTGCTGGCGCTGCTCGCGCTGAGCATCCCGATGCGCCACATCGAATTCGGCGGGCTCAGCGAACGGTACCTGGCCGACGACAGCCCGGCCCGGGTGGCGCAGGAACGGTTCGACGAACTGTTTCCCAGCTTCCGCACCGAACCTCTGAAACTGGTGGTCGTCGGCGCCGACCCGCGGCAACTGAGCGACATCCGCTACGCCGCCAACCAGGTCCCCGGTCTCACCGGACGCTTCGAGCCCGCGGCGGCTACCAAGGACGGCATCAACGTGCTCGCCGCCGGGCTGGCCGACAAACGCGACGCCGACCGGGTCATCGACGCGTTGCGCGCGATCCCCGACCCACCCGGGGTGCGGGTGATGGTCGCCGGTGTGCCCGCACTGGAACGCGACAGCATCAACGGATTGCTCGACGGCCTGCCGACGCTGCTGGCCATCCTGGTGGCGGCGGCGCTGGCGCTGATGTACGCGGCGTTCGGCTCGCTGGTGCTGGCGCTGAAGGCCGTGGCGATGAGCGCGCTCAGTCTCGTGTCCACCCTGGGGGTGCTGACCTGGGTGTTCGTCGAGGGGCACGGCGCGGGGGTTTTCCACTTCACCCCGGGACCGTTGATGTTCGCAGTGCTGGCGCTGATCGTGACGGTGGTGTTCGGGTTGTCCACCGACTACGAGGTGTTTTTGCTGTCGCGGGTGTCGGAGGCCCGCACCGCCGGCGCGGACCCGCCCGAGGCGATCCGCTACGGCATCGCCCACACCGGCGGCGTGATCACCTCCGCGGCCGCGATCCTCATCGTGGTCACCGGCGCGTTCGGGTTCTCGGATCTGGTGCTGATGAAATACATCGCCTACGGCATGATCGCGGCGCTGATCCTGGACGCCACCGTGATCCGCATGCTGCTGACACCCGCGGTGCTGAGACTGATCTGGCGATAACGCCGTCCGGCCCCAGCCCACCACGGCTCCGGCTGGCAAGCCTGCGGTTGCGGTGGGCGGCGGCACCGCGTGCGCGCCCCGGAGTATCGGCGCGATGCACACCTCGGTGTGGCATCTCGCTGTGGCATCGAGAACGCGCCCGAAGCGGGGCGGATCGGCGGCGCCCGGCCACGGCGACGACGCCCATCGCAGTGGCTCGAGCTCAGCGGCGCACGGGCAGGACCAGTTGGGCGCCGGTGACCGGGTGGTCGAGCACTTCGACCGGGTGCTGATAGACGCGCGTGAGCAGTTCGGTGGTGAGCACGTCGCGGGGCGGTCCGTCCGCGGCGAGGCGACCGGAATCGAGTACCGCGACGCGGTCGGCATAGGCGGCCGCGATACCGAGATCGTGCAGGACCACCACCACGGCGGCGCCTTCGGCGGCGCGGGCGGCGGCCAAGCCCAGCACGGATTCCTGATGCCCGAGATCCAGAGCCGCGGTGGGCTCGTCCAGCAGCAACGTGGCGGTGTCCTGCGCCAATACCCGCGCCAGCGCGACACGAGCGCGTTCACCGCCGGACAGGGTCGGAAACGACCGGGCGGCGAGGTGTTCGACGTCGGTGGCGGCCATCGCCGCGGCGATCTGTTTCTCGTCGAATTCGCGGCGCTCGGTGCGCACCCAGGGCGCGCGGCCCATCGCCACCACTTCGCGTGCGGTGAAGGGGAAGCCCACGGTATGGGTCTGCGGCAACACCGCTCGCCGCCGGGCCATGTCCAGCGTCGTCCAGTGCGACAACGGCTGCCCGTCCAGTTCCACCGTCCCCGCGCTGAGCGCCAATTCCCCGGCCAACGCGGCCAGCAGCGTCGACTTGCCAGCGCCGTTGGGTCCGACGAGGGCCACGATCTGCCCCGCCACCGCCTCGAAGTCGATACAGTCGAGCACCAGCCGTGACTGCCCGCCACTCCTGCGCTGGACGCTCACCCCGTCCGCCCGCACCGTCGCATCCCCCTTCCGCGGCCACTCCGGCAACTGGTGCACCGTCCGCAACACGCTCACTGCACACCCCCCTGCCCTGAGGGGCACACCATCGTGAGGTCTTCTCGGTGTTCGCGGCAGCCATGTGCCGCTGAAGGAGGGGTCATGCCCAGCCTCCGGAGCGGGCTCGGGTGCGGCGCAGCAGCCAGAAGAAGACAGGCCCGCCGATGAGGGAGGTGAGCATGCCGAGCGGGAGGTCGGCGTTGTCGACCAGGGAGCGGGCACTGACGTCGGCGGCCAGCAGCACCACCGCGCCGACCACGGCGCTGAGGGGGATCAGCACCCGGTGGGCGGGACCGACGAGCATCCGCACCAGGTGCGGGACGATGAGCCCGACGAACAGGATGATGCCGGTGAACGCGACACCGGCGGTCGCCAGGACCGCCACCACCACGATCACGTTGCGGCGCAGCCGCTCCACATCGACCCCGAGATGACGAGCCGCGGACTCCCCGAGCGCCAGCAGATCCAGCCGCGGCGCCAGCAGCACCGCCGCGGCGACTCCGACCGCGGCCAGCGGCGCCACCACACCGACCGACTCCCACGTGGCGCCGTTGAGCGAGCCCAACTGCCAGAACACGATCTGGTCGCGCGCCGCGGGGGAGGCCACGAACAGCAGCAACGCGATCAAACCACCCGCGAAAGCATTGATCGCGACCCCGGTGAGCACGAGCGTGACGACCTCGGTGCGGCCGCCGGAGCGGGCCAGCAGATACACCAGCAACGTGGTCGCCAACCCCGCGACGAACGCCGCCGCGGCCACCGACCACGCCGCCACGAACGCCCCGCCCACCACGATGACCGTGCCCGCACCGACCGCCGCCCCCGCCGACACCCCGATCACCCCGGGCTCGGCGAGCGGATTGGCGAACACACCCTGCAACAACGCACCCGCTGTCGCCAGCGCCGCACCGACCAGCATCGCCAGCACCACCCGCGGGAACCGCACCTCCCACAGCGTCACCTCACCCGCCGGATGCGCGGGCATCGGCCCGATATCCAGCCCGATCCGGTGCAGCACGCTGCCGGCCACTTCGGCGGGCGTCGTCGGCACCTGCCCGATCGCCGCCGACACCACCGCCAACGCCACCAGACCCGCCACGGCGATCGTGAACGTCAGCAGCACCCGGGAACGGCCCCGCGACTTCGGCACGGACGTCACCGGCGGCCGCGCCGCCCGAGTCCCCGAAAAGCTCATGCCCCGGTGCCGTACACCGCCGCGCTCAGCGCCGCGATCACCCGGCCGGTGTTGGGCCCGAAACTCAGCAGCACCGCATCCGACATGTCCACCACCCGCCGGTCCCGCCCGGCCGGGGTCTGCGCGATACCGGGCACCTTCTGCAACCCCTCCACACCGCCGACGGACTTCAGACCATCCGACATCACCAGCAGCACATCCGGCGCAGCACCGATCATCGCCTCACTGGTGATCGCGGTGAACGGCTCGGTCAACCCGGCCACGGTGCCCGCGTCGCGCGCACCCAGCGCCGCGATCAACGCGTCCGCGCCCGACCCCGGGCCCGCCAGCATCGTGATCGCGGTGGAACGCAGATACAGGAACGCGATGGTCAACTGCGGGTCTTGATCGGGTACCGCGGCGCTCGCCGCGGCGATCTCGTCGCGGGTGCGCTGCGCCAGCGCCTGCCCCCGCTCCGGCACCCCCAGCGCGCCCGCCACCGCCTCGATCTGCGGCGTCACCCCGTTCATCGTGCGCTCCGGGTCGAAATAGACGACCGTGACACCTGCCGCGCGCAACTGCTCGCGCACCGCGGGAGCGGCGCTGGTGGTGTCGGTCAAGAACACCGACGGCCGCAACGCCAGCACCGATTCGATGTTCAGCGACCCGTTGCCACCCGCCACGTTGGGCACCTCGCGCACCGCCGGAAACGCCGCCGAGGTGCTGCGCCCGACCAGCTTTGGACCCAGCCCCAGCGCGTACACGATCTGCGCGAGCGTGCCGTAGCGGTCCACGGCGATGATGCGGGAGGCGTCGGTGACGGTGACCTCCGCGCCGTCGAACGAACGCACCGTCACCGGCAACGCGGGCGTGGGCTCCGGCCCGATCGGCACCGGATCCAGATCGGTCAGCGTCGCCGTGGTGGGCCCGTGCCCGCCGTGCGAGGAACCCGCGTCGCCGCCGCACGCCACCGACCCCGCCAGCAGGCACGCCGCGAGCAGAGCCGCCGCCGCACGCCACCACACGGCTCGGACTCGGTTCCCACGCCCACCCCGGGCCACTGCTGTGCTCATGCAGGCAAGGCTAATCTGTGTCACTCGGCGCGTGCACTGACGTCGTCCAGAGCGGCCGCGATCGCCCGCGGCAGTTCCAAGGTCTCGGCGGCCAGCACGCCGGTGAGCTGCCCGATGTCGCGGGCGCCCACGATCATGCTCGCGATGCCCGGCCGGTCACGGATCCAGGCCAGCGCCACCGCCAGCGGCGAGGTACCCAGCCCGTCGGCCGCGGTCACCAGCGCATCCACCACCCGGGTGGCACGGTCGTCGAGACCATCGCGGATCTCCGCGGCGGTCGCCTCGTCGGCGCCCCGCGAATCCGCCGGGACACCGTCGCGGTACTTCCCGGTCAAGATGCCACCCGCCAGCGGCGCCGAGGCGATCACCCCGACCCCGTGATACCGCGCGGCCGGTACGACATCGTCCTCGGCACCCCGCGCCAGCAGCGAATACGGTGTCTGCGCCGCGGTGACCGGCGCGACCGCCGCCAAGCTCGCCAGCTGCCAGGCCCCGAACCCGCGCACCCCCGCGTAACGGACCCGGCCCGACCGCACCGCCTGCTCCACCGTCGATGCGACCTCCTCCAGCGGCGTGCGCGGATCCCACACCGCGACGTTCCAGATGTCGAGGTGATCGGTGCCGAACTCCAGCAGCGTGCGATCCAGCTGCCGCAGCAGCGTCCGCCGCGAGGTGTCCACCGTGACCTGCGCCGCTCCCGGCACCGGCACCCCGGCGGCGGAGAACCCCCACGGCGCGGTCCCCGCGCACCCGCTGAGCACCAGATCGTCGCGGGAGACCAGATCGCCCAGCAGTTCGGCCAGGATCCGCTGCGCGGCGCCACCGGCGTAGGCGGGGGAGGTGTCCACCAGCGTGCCGCCGGCCTCGACGAACGCCACCAGCTGCCCCGCGGCGTCCTCGGCGTCGGTGTGCGAACCCCAGGTATGGGTCGCCAGGCCCATCCGCGATACCCGCAGGCCGCTACGGCCCACCGTCCGCTGTTCCATCACCGTGTCCGCGCATTCGTCACGGCGCCAAGCCTAGAGTGTGGATACGCGACACGGCGCCCACCAGCACAGTGGGTCGCACATCGGTGCGCGGGCAAACCGCCCCACCCTCGCAAACCCGCGCGGTGACCGCAGCGCAGCGGCCGGGCACGCCGCACCGGCCTCGACACTGTACTGTCGCTGCGTGATTGGGGCGGTAACGACGGTGACGCGACCGAGCGCCGCGCCAACGCCCAGGCAGGAACGCGTGTTTCGCGCGGAAGTGGAGGATGGTTTGTGGTTGGCGAGTCGATGACCTGGGTGCAGGCCTTGGTGCTGGGGCTGGTACAGGGACTCACGGAGTTTCTGCCGATCTCCTCCTCGGCGCATCTGCGCATCGTGTCGGCGGTCTTCTACGGCGAAGACGCCGGCGCCTCGTTCACCGCGGTCACCCAACTGGGCACCGAGGCCGCGGTGCTGGTGTTCTTCGCCAAGGACATCTGGCGCATCGTGCTGGCCTGGTTCGCGGGCCTGCGCACGCACGTGACCGCGCGCGGTCGCCAGGAACTGCCGCTGCACGATCAGCCCACCACGAAACTTCCGGTCCTCACCGCCGACCACACACGCGTCCTGGACGAACAGGCCCAGCGCGAACTCGACTACCGCATCGGCTGGTATGTGATCATCGCCACCATCCCGATCGGTGTGCTGGGTTTCGTGTTCAAGGACCAGATCCGCACCGGCGCCCGCAACCTGTGGCTGGTGGCGTTCATGCTGATCTTCTTCGCCCTGGTCATCGCCGCCGGTGAGTACTTCGGCCGCAAGGAGCGCTCGATCGAGCAGCTGACCACCCGCGACGGCCTGGCCATGGGTTTCGCGCAATGCCTGGCGCTGATCCCCGGGGTCTCGCGTTCGGGAGCGACCTCGACCGCGGGCCTGTTCCTGGGATTGGAGCGCGAAGCGGCCGTGCGGTTTTCGTTCCTGCTGGCCATTCCGGCGGTGACCGCCTCGGGACTGTTCAGCCTGCCGGACGCGTTCGAACCCGCTGGTGAGGGACTCAACGCCAGTGGGCCGCAACTGCTGGTGGCCACCGTGCTGGCGTTCGTGGTCGGCTACGCGTCGGTGGCGTGGCTGCTGCGTTTCGTGGCACGGCATTCGCTGTACTGGTTCGTCGGCTACCGCATCGTGCTCGGCGCGATCATCATGGGTCTGCTGGCGGGCGGCGTGGTCTCGGCGACATGATCGCTAGGCTTGCCGCATGACGGTGATCCTGTTGCGGCACGGTGTGTCGACCTCGAACACCGCCCGCACCCTGGCCGGTCGCAGTACCGGCGTCGAGCTCACCGAGCGCGGCGAGGAGCAGGCGAGGACCGTGGCCGAACGATTGGCCGGGCTGCCGATCGAACGCATCGTGCACTCTCCGCTGCTGCGCTGTCAGCGCACGGTCGCACCGCTGGCGGAAAAGTTCGGCCTGGAACCGGTTTTCGACGATCGGCTGCTCGAGGTGGACTACGGCGAGTGGACCGGCCGCCCCCTCGCCGAACTACTGGAGGAGCCGCTGTGGAAAGTCGTGCAGCGACATGCCTCCGGCGCGGTGTTCCCCGGCGGTGAGGGCTTGGCTCAAGTACAGGCCCGTGCGGTGGCCGCGATCCGCGACCACGACCGCGCGCTGGCCGAGCAGCACGGCGGCGACGCACTGTGGGTGGCGTGCACGCACGGCGACGTGATCAAGTCGGTGCTCGCCGACGCGCTGGGCATCCATCTCGACGGCTTCCAGCGGATCGTCGTCGAGCCCGCCTCGCTCAGCGTCGTGCGCTACACCCCGACCGCGCCCTACGTGTGGCGGCTCAACGACACCGGCGCCGATCTGTCCGCCCTCGCAGCGTCCGGCGGGCAACGCCCGGCGGCGGCGTCGGCGGCCCCGGGACCGGAGGTCTCCGGCCCTGTTCCCGGTGGCGAGCTCGGCGCCGCGGGGAGTGCGGATAATGGGAATGCGGAGCGCCGCGATTCCTTGTAAACAACCGAGCGGTCGTTGTATGGAATCCCCGCGCCGCGGGTAGTCGATCAGGGTCACGTATCAGGAGGTGCATGTGTCACGCGCAATCCATGTATTCCGCACCCCCGATCGTTTCGTCGCCGGGACCGTCGGTGAGCCGGGCGATCGCGCGTTCTATCTGCAGGCGGTGCAGGAACCGCGCGTGGTCAGCGTGCTGCTGGAAAAGCAGCAGGTGAAGGTGCTCGCCGACCGGATGGGCCTGCTGCTGGACGAGGTCGCGCGCCGCTTCGGCGCGGAAGTGCCCCCGCAGGCAGAGGACGTCAGCGACAACGCGCCGCTGGTCACCCCGATCGACGCCGAATTCCGGGTCGGCACCATGGGCCTGGGCTGGGACGCCGACGCAGGCGCGGTGGTGGTGGAGCTGCTGGCGATCACCGAGACCGAGGTCGACGAGTCGGTAGTGCTCGACGACACCGAAGAGGGCCCCGACGCGGTGCGGGTGTTCCTCACCCCGATCCAGGCACGCGAATTCGCGCTGCGCTCCACCCGGGTGATCGCGGCGGGCCGCCCACCGTGCCCGCTGTGCGGCGAACCGCTGTCGGCGCGCGGGCACATGTGCGTACGCACCAACGGCTACAAGCGCGGCGACATCTTCGGCGCGGCCGAACTAGAGGAGTGATTCGGTGGCGCAGGCCGGGGACGGATTCCACAGCGGCGAACTGACGGTGATCGGGCGGGTGAACACCGCCAGCAACGTCACCCTGGTCTGCGAGGTGACCGACACCGCCGGCGACGCGCCGCTTCGGGTGGTCTACAAGCCGATCCGCGGCGAACGACCACTGTGGGACTTCCCCGACGGCACCCTGGCCGGGCGTGAGGTGGCCTCCTACCTGATCTCCGAGGCGATCGGGTGGGGCGTGATCCCGGAAACCATTCTGCGCGAAGGGCCTTTCGGCCCCGGCATGGTGCAACGCTGGGTCGTCGGCGTGGACAACCACACCGACCGCGGCGACCGGCTGGACCTGATCGATCTGTGCCCCGCGGGCGCGGTCCCCGACGGATTCCGCGAGGTGCTGCGCGCACAGGACGACGCGGGCAACGAAGTCTCGCTGATCCACGCCGACGATCCGCGGTTGCAGCGCGTGGCCTTGTTGGACGTGCTGCTCAACAACGCCGACCGCAAAGGCGGGCACGCCCTGGAAGGAGTGGACGGGCATGTCTACGGCGTCGACCACGGCATCTGCCTGCACACCGACCACAAACTGCGCACCGTGTTGTGGGGCTGGGCCGGTCAACCCATCGGCGAGGGTCTGATCGCGGACGTCACCGCGTTCGCCAAACAACTGCCGGGCGAGTTCGCCGACACCCTCAGCCGGCACATCACCGACGCCGAGATCGACGCGTTGATCGAGCGCACCCAGCAGGTGCTCGACGAGCCGGTGATGCCGCTGCCACGCACCGCACGCCCCATTCCCTGGCCCGCCTTCTGAGCGTGACCGCCGCCGATGCCGCGCGGGAAGATTCCTGGCACAGTTGAAGCTTCCAATGCCCGGCGCGACGAGCAGGAGAACGCGATGACCCACTCGAGCGGAGACCGCGCCGCGCCGGCGGTGCGGATCGTCATCGGCGCCCCGACCTACCGCATCGCGCTGCACTACCTGCGCCTGTATGACAAGAAGCCGTATCCCGACACCGACCTGCATCTCTACGACAACGGCGTCTACTGGCTGAGCTCGGAAGGGGAGAACCACTTCGGGGTCTATGTCCTCACCGAGGGCTCGGTGGACTCCGGGCGGTTCACCATGCGGTTCATCTCGTTGCCTTCTCCGGACTGGGGCGATACCGTCGCCTATCACGAACTCGAGTTCGACGTCGCCCGCGGCCGATTCACCCAGCTCGCGCTCGCCGACACCGACCCCGACATCCCCGAACTGGACGGAACGTTCGCGATCACCCGCAATCCGATCGCCGATCCCACCCGCCGCGCCGACGGGTGATTCAGCGAAACCGAAATCATTGACATCCCACGATTTGCTGGAAGACGCAGGTCGCGGCGGACGAGGACTACCGGGGGACGAGCGGGGACACCGGGGCGGGAGCGGATGACCTCCACCACACCTTTACCCTCGTAAGCATGCAGTCCTGGTCCGATACCGCCCTCCCGACCGTCCCCGGAGCAGGACCGCCGCTGCGGTTGTACGACACCGCCGACCGTCAGGTGCGCCCGGTCGCCCCCGGCGCCACCGCAACCATGTACGTCTGCGGCATCACCCCCTACGACGCCACCCACCTGGGGCACGCCGCGACCTACCTGACCTTCGACCTGGTCAACCGGCTGTGGCGCGACGCAGGCCACGAGGTGCACTACGTGCAGAACGTCACCGACGTCGATGATCCGCTGTTCGAACGCGCCGCCCGCGACGGCCTGGACTGGCGCGAGCTCGGCGCCTCGGAAACCGATCTGTTCCGCGAGGACATGTCCGCGCTGCGGATCATCCCGCCGCGCGACTACGTCGGCGCCGTCGAATCCGTCGACGAGGTCGTGGAATTCGTGCAGAAACTGCTGGCTTCCGGCGCCGCCTACATCGTCGAGGACGCCGAGTACCCCGATGTCTACTTCCGCGCCGACGCCACCGAACAGTTCGGCTACGAGTCCGGCTACGACCGCGCCACCATGGAACGGCTGTTCGCCGAACGCGGCGGCGACCCCGACCGTCCCGGCAAACGCGACGCCATCGACGCGCTGCTGTGGCGCTCCGCGCGTCCGGGCGAGCCGTCCTGGCCCGCCCCCTTCGGCCCGGGGCGTCCCGGCTGGCACATCGAGTGTTCGGCGATCGCGTTGAACCGCATCGGCCCGGAGTTCGACATCCAGGGCGGCGGCAGTGACCTGATCTACCCCCACCACGAGTACTCCGCCGCTCACGCCGAGTCGCTCATCGCCGGCCGTCGCTTCGCCCGCCACTACGTGCACGCCGGACTGATCGGGCTGGACGGGGAGAAGATGTCGAAGTCCCGCGGCAACCTCGTGCTGGTGTCGGCGCTGCGCCGCGGCGGCGTCGACCCGGCCGCCATCCGCCTCGGCCTGCTGGCCGGCCACTACCGCCAGGACCGGATGTGGACCGATGCCGTGCTCGAACAGGCGCAGCGGCGCCTGACCCTCTGGCGCGAGGCCGCCGCCCGCCCGGCGGGCCCTTCGGCCGCCGACACCGTCGCCCGCCTGCGCCAGCACCTGGCCGACGACCTGGACACCCCCAAAGCGCTCGACGCGATCGACAACTGGGCCCGCCGGGCCCTCGACTACGGTGGCCGCGACACCGACGCGCCCACTCTGATCACCACCGCCGTCGACGCCCTGCTCGGCATCCGGCTGTAGTCGAACGCTTGCCCCATCCTCTCGCGCGTGGTGGGGTACCGGTGTGTGCACGCTTTCCGGCTCGGGCCTGTTCGGTCCCGGCGGCAAACTGGCGACTCTCGCGGCCGGACGATTGCGGCCCGCGGCCGATCCCGCCGATCCACGCACGATCGCGGCACGCACCCGATTCTTCGGCGCCGACACCGTCGATCCCGGCAACGGCGCGCTGCGCACGGACCGGGTCGTGCTGTCCTGGGTGGGCTGCACCACCTACGCCCTGGCCATCGGCGGGGCGGTGTTCCTGCTCGACGCGTGGGTGCCGCGGCTGACCAGCACCGGATACGTTCCGGCCACCCCACAGCAGTTGGTGGATCTGGCGCCCGCGGGGATCTTCATCGGTCACGGCCACTTCGACCACGCCGCCGACGCAGGCCGGATCGCCCAGGCCTGCGGCGCAGGCGTGCACGGCACCGCCGAGCACTGCGCGGCGATCGCCGCACAGGTCACCGACCCGGCGTTCCCGACCGTCCGCCACGGTGACGCCGACACCGCGGTCGGCACCCGACACGACTACACCGTCGGCGCGGTCGAGGTGACCGTTGTCCGGCACCTGCACTCCGCACGCACCCGACCCGATCCCGTGGACGGCTCGCCACGTTTCTTCCCCCGTCCCGAACCGGGCGTGATGCGCACACACCCGCCGACGCTCGCCGGCCTGCTGCAAGGGCTGCCGCGCTTGCGCGACCCCGAGGGCGGGGTGCTGCTGTATCAGTTCCGGGTGCCCGGCTTCGCGCTGGTCTGGCACGACTCGACCGGGCCGCTCACCGAGCGCGCACCTCAGGTGTTCGACGTCCTCGCCGCGCTACCGGCCACCGACGTGCAGATCGGCGCGGTGCAGGGCTACAACCAGATCAGCAACGGCCTGCGCGATCCCCGCACCTACATCCAGGCTCTCACCCCGGCGCTGTTCGTCCCGGCCCATCACGACAACTGGCTGCCCGGCCTCACCGCGAGCGCGGCGCACTACGACGCGCCGCTGCGCACGGAACTGGACAAGATTCCCGCGGCGCGGCGACCGGAACTGCGCGCCCTGCACGATCCCGCCGACTACATCCGCCCGCAGCGCCTCACGTTCCCGCTGTGAGCGCGCCCGCATCACCGACCCGGGATCCTCGCGGCCGCGCTCGGGGTTCGTGCACGGTCTCGGCGAGGGCCTCGGCGTAGAGCAGAGCGATCCGGTCGGCGTATTTGGCCTCGATCGGTCTGCGCCGCAACTTCATCGTCAAGGTCACCTCGTCACCGCCGGGTTCCCAGAAGACCGGCAGCACGGTGAACCGTTTGATCTGCTCGACCCGCGACAAGGTCGCGTTGCCCGCGGCCACCCCGTGCGCGATCTGCGCGATGACACCCGCGTCGGCGGCCAGCGCAGCCGCCGACGCGTCCGGCAGCGCATGCCGGGCGGCATACAGTGCCGCGGTTTCGGCATCGAGCACGATCAACGCCGTGTTGTAGGGGCGCGCGTCCCCGATGGTGGCGATGGCGCCGACGAGCGGGGTGGCGGCCTTGATCGCGTTCTCGATGTTGGCCGGCGACATGTTCTTTCCCGCCGAGTTGATGATCAGCTCGTTCTTGCGGTCGACCACCCGCAGGTAGCCATCGGCGTCGACGGACAGGATGTCGCCGGTGTGCAGCCAGCCCTCGGCATCGAGCGCCTCGGCGGTCTGCTGCGACTGTTTGCGGTATCCCTTCATCACCAGCGGTCCCCGCACCAGGAATTCCCCGTCCTCGGCGATGCGCCACTGCATCCCCGGCAGCATCCGGCCCACCGAGCCCAGCCGCGCCTGCTGTGGCGAACACGCGCTGGCCACGCAGGTCAGCTCGGACATGCCCCAGATCTCGGAGATCGGGATGCCGAGCCCGAAGAAGAACGCGAGGGTCTGCGGGGGAATCGGCGCGGCGCCCGACATCGCCCACTTCAGCTGGTCCAGACCGATCTTCGCGCGCAAACCCGACAAGACCAGTTCGTCGGCCTCCGCCCATTCCTCGGCCAGCGCCGCATCGATCGGCTCCCCGCGCAGTTGCGCGCCGGCCTTGCGCGCCGCCACGCCCAGCGCCCATTCCAGCGCGCCGCGCTTGGTGTCGTCGCGCTCGTCGGCGACGGAGAACTCGATGGCCGCCTTCATCTTCTCCCAGACCCGCGGCACCGCACCCCAGATCGTCGGGTGCACGTCGACCAGCGCGGCGGGCAGCAGTGACCGGTCGGGCACCACGGTGATCTGCGTGCCGTACACCTGTTGCAGATACAGCGAGCAGAACCGGTCGGCCATGTGCGCCGAGGGCAGGTAGGAGGTCTGGCGGTCACCGAACTCGACGGGCAGCACCGCGTGGAACGCGCGCGCCTCGGCCAGCAGATTGGCGTGGGTGATCTCCACGCCCTTCGGGTTGCCGGTGGTGCCGGAGGTGTAGACGAGAGTGAGCACGTCCTCGGGCCGCACCGCCCGCCAGGTCGCCTCGAAGTCGAAATCGGGGCGACCCAGGGCTTTCAGCTCGTCCAGTCCGACCGTCCCGGGAACGGTGGCGTCGATGCAGACGACGGTGTCGACGGTCGCGCCGCAACCGCGGATGCGCTCGAGGTACTGCTGTTCGCAGATCACCACCTTGTTGCCCGCGTTGGCGAACACGTAGTTCAACTGTTCGGGGGAGAGGGTGTTGTACACCGAGAACGAGGTCGCGCCGGTGTGCTGCGCGCCGACCTCCAGGGGATAGAACTCCACCCGGTTGCCCATCATCAACGCCACGGTGTCACCGCGGCCGACGCCCAGCGCGGCCAGCCCCGCCGCGACCGCGCGAACCTGTTCGGCGTACTCGCGCCAAGTGAGTGCCCGCTCGCCGCCGATGGACCGCACGGCCACCGCGTCCGGATCGATCGCCGCGGTGTGTTGGAATGCGGCACAGGACGTGTTCGGTTCGTTCATCGCACACCTCGTTCGGTACATCCCTGTGCACCGGACAGTAGGTGCCCGACCCGCCGCGTGGGAGCGTTTCGACCGATTCCGCACGGTGAGTTCATGCCCACGCGACGGTAAATCCCCTGTCCGGCAACAGGTTCGGCGCGTCGAGAGGCTCGATCGTGACGAGTTCGGCCGCAGGCGCGCTCAGGTGATCGTGTGAGTGACTCGACCACGGTGTGGGCACCGGCAGGGTGAGCACGCGCGCCAACAGTGCCTGCACCTGCTCGACGTACCATCCGGCGCGGTCACCGTGGGCGGCGAGCCAGTCCAGGTCCAGTCCGTTGGAGTAGAACTTGCCACTGGCCGTGGTGACCAGGCCGTGGGCGCCGTCGGCGAGCGCGGTGTCGAGGTGGGCGCCGACCTGTTCGAGGAAGTCGGGGGAGAAGCGGTTCTCCTCGCCGCCGAGATCGAGCACGGCGATCTTGTCGTGGTAGTCGAGCGTGGGCATGGTGGTTCCTTCCGTGAGGGGGTTGCGGATCGGGGGGTCACAGGGGCGGCGGGCCGACGTCGAGGACGGCGCGTACGGCGCTGCGGAGGTACTCCCGCGCGCGGGGATCCGCCAGCCGGTCACGACGCAACAGCACGGCGGTGGGCAGGTCGACCAGGCACAGGGTCATGACGTCGACGGCGTGGCGGTCACCGCGCTGCCACAGCTGACGCGACAACCGCACCAGCAGCTCCACCAGCACCGCGTCGGTCGCCGCCAGGTCGGCGGCGACACCCTCGGGTACATCGCCCAGCAACTCCTCGCGCCGCACGGCGAGCAACAGCCGGGAGGAGTCGGGGTGGCGTTCGGCGAAGAGCGCGGGCGCCTCGGCGGCCGCGACCACCGCCTCGCCGGCGTCGCGACTGGCGAGTGCGTCGGCGACCAGCGCGGTTTGCAGGTCGAGGAACCGGCGCGCGGCGCGCAGCCAGGTGCGGCCGAGCAGCTCCGCGTGGGATCCGAAGGTGTGGTAGATCGCGCCGTTGGAGATGCCGGTGGCGGCCGCGACCGCGCGGGTGGTGACCGCGGCGGGGTCGGAGCGAACGGCCAGTGACTCCGCGGCGTCGAGCACGAGATCAGGATCGTGGATGCGGGGCCGGGGCATGACGACACCATAATAGAGCAATTGCTCTGTTACGTGCCCGGCATCGGATGACCCGAGAGGGCCGGCTATCCACGCAGGTGACAGCTATCGAAGGGTGTGCTGGGGGTACGCATCGGTACTTCCCGAGCTCGGTCCCAGCGACGCTACGATGGGGTACTGTTCGGTCCCTCCCCCCTGACCGAACGAAGAGAACGGCGCGCGTATGTCACGAGTGGTCACCAAGGAGCAGTACTTCGACACCGGCTTGGAAGTGCTCGCCGAACTCGGCTTCAAGGGTCTCAACATCGGCGTGCTGTGCCGGCAGCTCGGCGTCACCAGCGGGTCGTTCTACCACCACTTCGGCAGCTGGCAGGGATTCGTCGACGCCCTGCTCGAGCACTGGGAGAACCGCCAGGTGCGCATCCTGGGCACCATGCCGTTCAACCAGGGCAACCCCGACGACGACATCCGCGCGATGTCCGCCCTGGCCGCCGGGCTGCACCACGCCGCAGAAGCCGCGATCCGCGCCTGGGCGGCCAACGACGAATCGGTCAACCTCGCCCTCAAACGCGTCGACGAATCCCGCAGGCGCACCGTACACAAGGCCGTCAAAGGCGTCGTCGGCGACAACGAGACCGCCGCCGTCGTCACCGCACTGGGTATGGCGATGCTCGTCGGCTACCAGCAGATCGCCGCGGGCGGCGAGGACCTGTCCCTGGATCAGCTGCTGGCCGAATACGCTCGACTGATCTACTCTCACGCCCAACGCTGACCCGCGCGGCTACCCCAGCAGCTCGTCCACGTAGCACCACCGCCACGCCTCGCCCGGCTCCACACTGCGCATCACCGCATGGCCGCTGCCGGCGTAATGCTTGGTGGCGTGATTGCCCGGGGAGGAGTCGCAGCAGGCGATGTGCCCGCACGCCAAGCACATCCGCAGATGCACCCACGCCAGTCCCTCCTCGACGCATTCGGCGCATTCGTCGGGTCCGCCGTGCGCCCGCACCAGCGGCGCGGCACGCAGATGCGCGCACGAGTGCTCGGCCACCGGCGCCGCCAGCGGTTCGGCGCGGTCCTCCTCGGCCTCGTCGTAACGATCGATGATCGACTCCTCGAGATCCAACTGCGCCAGCACGTATTGCAGCACCTCGTAGTCGACCGTGCCCGAATCCCGCACCCGCAACACGGTTTCGCGTTCGGCGTGCAACATCTCCAACCGCAGCCGCCGATACTCTCCGGTAGGCGTCACCATCTCCGACTCCGCCCGCCCGAGCCGCTCCCATGCCGCGTTGGTCTTCCACATCACCCGATCGCGCAACGTCTCAACCACCCCCGGCGGCGTATCGGGCCCGGCCTGCCGCTCGAGCACCGCCAAGCCCGCCGCGGTGGCCTGCTGCATCAAGTTGGCCTTCTGCAACGCGTCCTCGGCGCGGCTGGGACCGCGCAACCGCAACCACCGCACCAGCCACGGCAGCGACGTCCCCTGCACCAGCAGCGTCCCCGCCACCACCACCAGCGCCAGCAGCTTCAGCACCGGCAACTGCGGAGTGTCCTGCGGCAGCAGCAGCACCGCCGCCAGCGTCACCACCCCACGCATCCCCGCCCACGACACCACGACCAGATGCCGCGTCGGCGCCGCACCACCGAGCCCGAGACCTCGCGACAGCAGCGAGGAGCCGAACACCCACACCGGACGGGACAGCACCGCCGCCGCCAGCACCGCCAGCACCGCCAACACCAGGGTGCGATGGTCGAGCCCGCTGTGCCAGGCGCCCTCCACGATCCCGCGCACCTGCAACCCGATCAGGGCGAACACCGCGCTCTCCAGCAGGAACTGGATGGTCCGCCAATTGGTGCGTTCGGCGATCCGCGACGCGGCGCTCTGCCACAGCTGCGCGTTGTGCCCGAGAATCATGCCGCACACGACCACCGCGATCACCCCCGAAGCATGAATCCGCTCGGCGGGCAGATACGCCGCGAACGGCGCGAGAAACGACAGCGAGGTGTCCATCACCGGATCGGTGATCCGCCGCCGCAGCATCGCCAGCACGTAGGCCACGACGACCCCGACCGCCGCGCCGCCACCGGCCGCCAGCAGGAAATCGCCCCCGGCCTCCCACACCGACACCGTGCCCGCCGTCGCGGCCAGCGCCGTCCGCAACGCCACCAGCGCGGTCGCGTCGTTGAACAGCGACTCGTCCTCCAGGATCGTCACGATCCGCCGCGGCATCCCGATCCGGCGCGCCACCGCCGTCGCGGCCACCGCGTCCGGCGGAGCCACCACCGCCCCCACCGCGACCGCCACCGCGAACGGCACCGGCAGCAACCACCACACCACCACCGCCACGACGAACGTCGTGAACAACACCAACCCCACCGACAACAACGCGATCGTGCGCATATTCGCCCGGAAATCCACCAGCGACGTGCGAATCGCGGCGGTATACAGCAAAGGAGGCAGGAAACCGAGCAGAATGATCTCCGGTTCCAGGTGGATCTCCGGCACGAACGGCAGATACGACGCCGCCACCCCGCCCACCGTCAGCACCAACGGTTCGGAGACCCCGAACCGGCGCGCCAGCGCCGCCAACGCGGCCGCCGACGCGACGAGAACAACCAGGCCGATCGCGACATCCACGGTGGAATTCTCGCAGAGCGCACGATCGGCAAACGGACCGCGCGGTAGATGACACGTGCGCGACCCACCGAATGGCTGTGCCCGGGCGCACCCACGCGCCATGCTTGTCCACGAACAGGAGGTAGACATGGAGGAATTCGCGTCCTGGCGGGCGAACGGACGACGCCACACGCACCGCGGCCACCAGATCTTCTGGCGCGACGGAGGCCGAGGCGCCGACGGGACGCTGGTATGCATCCACGGATTTCCCACCGCGTCCTGGGACTGGCATCGGATCTGGCCCGGCCTATGCGAGCGTTTCGCCCGGGTCATCGCCCCGGACATGATCGGTTTCGGCTGGTCGGCGAAACCACGCCACTACGACTACCGCATCGCCGACCAAGCCGACATCCACGAGAACCTGCTGCGCGAACATGGAATCAGCCGATTCCACATCCTCGCCCACGACTACGGCGACACCGTCGCCCAGGAACTGCTGGCGCGCGACAGCGAACGCCGCGCCGCCGGCGACGACTCACTGACGGTCGAATCGGTGTTCCTGCTCAACGGCGGCCTGTTCCCCGAGGCGCACCGCCCACGCCCGGTGCAACGTCTGCTGGCGAGCCCGCTGGGCCCGCTGGTCGGCGTGCTCGGCACCGAACACACCTTCCACCGCAGCCTGGCAGCGGTGTTCGGGCCCGACACCAAACCCACCGACGTCGAACTCCACCAATTCTGGCTGCTGTGGTGCAGCAAGCACGGCAAACGCAACGGCCACAAGCTCGTCGGCTACATGGCCGAGCGCCGCAAGCAACGGCAGCGCTGGGTGGGCGCACTGCAACAGGCGCACGTTCCGGTCCGGTTCGTCGACGGAGCGGCCGACCCCGTCTCCGGCGGCCACATGGCACGCCGCTACCGCGAACTGATCCCCGACCCCGACGTGGTGGAACTGCCGAGAATCGGCCACTACCCGCAGGTGGAAGCACCCGAGCAGACGCTCGCGGCGCTGCTGGAATTCCACACCGACCGAGTGCACAAGCCCACGGCCTGACCGGCCGCCCGAGACGTCGTCCGGACCGGCTCACGGCCGGTCCGGACACCGGGAGCACCATGTAGCGCACCGAAGGAGCCGCCGATGTCCGCCGCCGAACTTCCCCTGGAAACCATCGAACTCGAGCAAACCGGCCGAGTCCTCACCGCACGGGTCGTCGCCCCACCGTGGAATTTCGTGACCCCCGCCGTCGTCCGCGACCTCGACACCCTCACCGCCGCCGTCGACACCGACGACACGATCGGCGCGGTCGTGCTCACCGGGGGACTGCCCGGCCGCTTCCTCACCCACGCCGACCCCGCCGCCCTCGGCGGCATGATCGAACTCCCACACCCCTTCGTCCCCTCCCGCGCCGCCGCCCCGTTCCTGCGCGCCGTCGCGGCCGCGCTGCGCGTACCCGGCGCCACCGGCGTCCTCGAACGCCACGGCGGAGGCCTCGGCGCGGGCCTTGTCTGGGGCTACCGCTGGAAGCGCACCACCTTGCGGATGAACCGCTCCGGCGTCGCCTACCTCGCCGCCGTCAACGGACCCGCACTCGGCGGCGGTCACGAGATCGCCCTGGCCTGCGACCTGCGCTACGCCGCCGACGCCGACCACGTACGCCTCGGCCAGATCGAGACACTGGCCAACCTCATCCCCGGCGGCGGCGCCACCCAACGCCTTACCCGCCTGCTCGGCGCGGCCAAAGCCATCGAGATCACCCTCGAAGGAACGCCCTACACCGCGCAGCAAGCATTGCGCCTCGGCCTGCTCCACCGCGTGCTGCCCGCCGAAGACCTGCTCGCCGAAACGCACGCGACCGCCACGCGACTGGCCGCCCGCAACCCGATCGTCGTCGCCGAACTCAAACGCGCCGTCTACTTCGGCGGCGACAAATCCCTCTCCCGCGGCCTGGACGCCGAACAAGCCGGATTCGTCTCCGTCGGCACCACTGCCGCGGCCGCCCGCACCACCAAAGCCTTCTTCGAAGACCTCGACCGCCTCGACGACACCCCCTTCCTCGCCGACCCACAACCGTGGCTGGACGGCACCCGAGTCGACCAGGTGAGCAAATGACCACCCCCGCCGTACCCGCCACCACTGCGGCGCGATAGATCTAGTAATACTAGATTGCCGAGCGATGCTATTATCAGCCTATGACGCCCCAGACGCGACGAGAACGGGAACGCGCCGAACGGCACCGGCTGATCATCGACACCGCTCGGGAGCTGGCCGAGTCGCAGGGCTGGGACGCGGTGACTGTGCGCAGGCTGGCGGAACGGATCGAATACAGCCAGCCCGTGCTGTATTCGCACTTCGCCGGCAAGGACGAGATCGTCACGGCGGTCGCCGAGGAAGGCATCGCGGAGATGGCCGCGTGGAGCCGCGCGGCGTTGGAGTCCGCGGGCGGAGAGCCGCGCGCGGCGTTGGCGGCGGTGGCGCGGTCCTACCTCGACTTCGCGACCGCGCGGCCCGCGCTCTACGACGCGATGTTCCTGATGAAGGTGAACCTCGCGTTCGGCGAGAATGCCTCCCAGCCGCTGCGGGACGCGTTCGCCGTCATGTTCGCCGCCTTCTCACCGTTCGCGGGGGAGCACGATCCGGAGACCTTCACCGAGGTCGGCTGGAGCGCCCTGCACGGCCTGGCGACCTTGGACCGCGGTGGACGTCTGCGGCCGGCTCAGCGAGACGCCCGCCTGGCGGTTCTGGTCGACCAGTGGACCAAGTAGACCTGCGCCGAGACCGACGGATCTAGCGGCGCTTGCCACGTTCGTCGGTCTCGTCCTACATCCGGCGCGCTTCGAGCGCCCGCAACTCGGTCGACGCCGCCGACCGCCCGCGGCCGCGAACGCGAACGGATTCGAGCCCTTCCGGGGCGCCCTCGCCGATGAGGTCGGCGGTCATGTCGTCCATAGCAGCGATGACGTAGCACCACCTGAGCAACAGCAGACCGAAAGATCCGCCGACGTTCGGTGACCAGCATGCCTGCGACAGCGTCCGCTTCGGCCGGAACGGGCATGTGCAGCTTGCTGACAGCGCGATCCCGCGAGAACGATCGGAAATCTAGCAAGGCTAGACAAATTAGCGGCCGAATGTTACCGTTGCTTCAGTTTCTAACGCTGCTAGAATTTGGAAGGAAGCCGCCGTAAATGCTCATTCTCACCGGCCAGGCCATTGCCGCCGCCGCCGTTCTCTCCAATGCCATCGTCTATGGCACCGACGTCTGCGGGGCCGTGATCACCCGGTCCGTGTACCGCAAGCTCGATGATGCGGCCGTGACCATGAGTGCGGGCTGGGGGCACTATTACGGCGACAAGCGCATGCCGGTTGTCGGTGTGGTCGGTGTGGTCACCGCCGTGCTCACGCTGCTGATCGCGCTGTTGGCCGGACAGCTCGGCGCCGCTGTCGCGGCGGGGATCACCGTGGCGGCACTGCTCACCTGGCTCACCTTCTACGTCCGCATCGCCAAACCGATCAATTCCCAGCAGACCGCCGCTGCGCAGAGCGGCATCATCCCGCCCGATGCCCGCGCACTGCAGGACAAGTGGGACAGCATTCTGAAGTACCGGGTCACCCTGCAGTTCATCGCCATCGCTGGACTGTGCGCCGCGCTGATTCTGTTCTGATCTCATCGAAATCACCGAGGAGTAACCGACATGACCTTCACCAGCAACGAACAGCAGTTTCTCGCCGAGGCCGGGATCGGCCGCCTGGCCACGGTATCGCCCGACGGCGTCGTGCAGAACAACCCGACCAGCTATCGGGTGAACGCCGACGGCACGATCGACATCGGAGGCATGCGAATGCGTGCCAGTCGAAAGTACCGCAACGTCGAGGCGGGCAGCCGGGTGTCGTTCGTGGTCGACCAACAGGTGTCATTGGAGCCATACGTGATCCGCGGCATCGAGATACGCGGCACGGCCGAGGCGCTCGATGACGAGGAGCCACCGTTCCCACCGCAGGAACGCACGGTCATCCGCATTCACCCCGAACGGGTCATCTCCTGGGGCATCGACGGCGGATCCTTCGACTTCACCAGTCGCCGCGCCGAGTAATCAGGCCTCGCAGGCAGTTCCACGAGAAAGGCCGTCACCGACCGTCCGGTGATGAGCGGAATGGACCGCCGCAGCGAACGCGACCGGGCACCACGACATCGGTACCCGGTCGCAGGTACCCTTCCCGACCAGCACGGCCGCACACGCTGACCACACGTCAGCCGCCCCCGTAGGCGGGAAATCCGGCTTCGGCCATCGAATCACAGCGCACAGTGAAAAGCGGCAACCCAGGCAAGACGGCACACGCTGCAACCGTCAAGCAGTCGGCGCGGGCTCGCGCTCACCAACCTCGAGGCGCTCATCGGAATCGACAGCCGCCCTGGTCACCGTCACCCAGGTATTGTTTACCGCCGCAGTCCCCGAAAACGTATCCGTCAACGCCGGATCGTGCAGCAAATTCACATTCGCCCCCGGCAACGACGCCGCCACCGTCCACCCGACACCCGGCTCCTGATGCCCCCACCCGTGCGGAATCGCCACCGTCCCCGCCCGGATATCGTCACTGACCTCCAACGGCACCACGATCGATCCGGTCCGCGAACGCACCGTCACCGGCTCACCATCGCGCAACCCCCGCACCGCGGCGTCCTCCGGGTGCATCAGCGCCGTGCAACGATCCCGCCCCTTCACCATCGACGGCACATTGTGCAGCCACGAATTGTTGCTGCGCAGATGACGGCGACCGATCAACTTCAAGTCATAACCATCGACCGGCGCGGTCAACGCCTTTCCTCGCTGCGCGTCGGCGAGCACATCACGCGCGGCCGACACGAAATCGTCCGGCGCCAAATGAACCTTCCGATCCTTGGTGCCCAGCAGCTCACGCAACCGCGGCCGCAACGGCCCCAGATCGATACCGCCGCCCGCCGCCCGCGCCTTACCCACGGTCAAGCCCTTGTGGCCCCGCCGCAACACCCCATACGGCCCCGCAGCCACCCCGAGCGAGGCGATCCGAACCGGACTGACCCGATCGAACAACCCATTGAGCACCCGCGCGGCGAACCGGCGCGCAGGCAGCGGCGCCACCTCGGTGATCAACCGCGCCATGATCTGCCAATCCTCCAACCCGCCTGCGGGCGGCTCGAACACCCGCGCGTCGAAACGCAGATTGTTGCGCACACTGAACATCGGGAACAGGATATTGACGTCCTCCCGCTCCAACGGCGAAATAGGAGGCAGGATGATATCCGCGTGCCGCGTCGTCTCCGTGACGTACATGTCCACGGCCACATAGAAATCCAGCGAATCCAGCGCCGCCCCCAACCGCCCGCGCTGCGGCGTCGACAACACCGGATTGCCCGCATACGTGATCATCGCGCGGATCCGGCCCGGCCCCTCGGTCAGCATCTCCTCCGCCAACGCCGCCACCGGCAACTCCGAACGGAACGACTTGTAGGTCCCCGAACGATCCGTCCACGCCCCGTACCCCATCGGCAGATACTTCCCGTACCGTGGCGCATCGATCGGCGGCGTGGCGAACATCTGACCACCCGCCCGATCCAGATTCCCCGTCACCGCGTTGATCGTGTTCACCAACCAATGCGTCAACGTACCGGTCACCTGCTGACACACCCCGATTCGCGCATACAGCACCGCCGAGGTCGCCGCCGCGTGCTCCCGGGCCAGCCCACGAATCGTCTCCGCGTCCACCCCCGCGTACACCGCCATCTTCTCCGGGGACGCCTCGGCCACCAGCGCACCCACCTGCTCCCAGCCGGTGCTCGACCCACGAATCGCCTTCTCGTCACACAAATTCTCGGCGACCAGCACATGCAGCATCGCCAGCAGCAGATACACATCACCACCCGGAGCCACCGCGACGTGCTGATCGGCCAGCCGCGCCGTCTCCGTGCGCCGCGGGTCGATCACCACGACCTTCCCGCCGCGCTGCCGCACATCCCGAATCCGCTGCTTCGCGTTGGGCATGGTGGTCACCGACCCGTTGGACACCGCGGGATTCGCCCCCAGGATCACCAGCCGCTCGGTCCGATCGATATCGGTCACCGGCATCAGCACATTCGAGCCGAACATCCGCCAGGCGACGAACTCCTGCGGGAACTGGTCGATCGAGGACGCCGAGAAGAAATTCCGGGTCAGCAACACCGCACGCAGCAGCCCCGCGTACAGCACCGACGAGCTGTGCGCGGCCGGATTACCGAGATACATGCCGATCGCGCTGTTCCCGTGCTCACGACGCACCTTCCGCAGCCGCTGCCCGATCTCCAGGAAGGCCTCGTCCCATCCGATCGGCTCGAACGACGAGCCCACTCGCCGCACCGGCGTACGCAGCCGATCCGGATCATGGTGCAACCCGCCCATCGCCGTCGCCTTGGGGCAGATATACCCCTTCGACAACACGTCCTGCGGATTACCCTCGATCCGCGTCACCTGGTCGCCGGAGACCGTCACGAGGATTCCGCAGTGCGCTTCACACAAGGTGCACTGCCGGGCGATGGTGGTAGCACTCATGAATTTCACCTTCTGCCGGATCGCTGCCCACAGACTATCTGGGACAGTACGTTCCGTACAGGGATCTACGTCGCGCGGACGCGCGCATGCACATGCATGTCGTGCCACCCGTCAGCGTGCAATCCGGCGCTGCGCCTAACACTTTCCGCCGCGAACCCCGCCTTCACCGCCGCACGACACGACGGCAGATTGCGCACCGAGTGCAGCACCTCCAGCCGATGGAAACCGACCTCGAATGCCCAGCGAGAGACCGTCTCGACCGCCGCAGGCGTCACCCCGCGCCCACGCCACGCCGGCGCAGTCCAATACGCCAGTTCAGCCAAGCCCTCCGGCGGCGACATCTTCCGCAACCCGATCCGGGCCACGACCACATCATCGACGACGACCGCCCACTGCGGACCGTCCCCGTTCGTCCACCCCGCCCGCCAGCGCGCGATCAGCTCCCGAGCCTCGACTTCGGAGACCACATCGCGAACATGCCAGCGTTGAATGTCCGGATCTCGGTAAACCGCGTGCACCACGGCCGCGTCGGCATCAACCCACGGCCGCAACAGCAGCGTCTCACTCCTCAACGTGGGTTGGATTCTCGCGGCGAACACTTCGGCGGGCACCACGTCGGGCAGCAGAGCGGACACACCCGAATTGTCCCCGGACATGCCGCCGATCGCCACGAATTATCAGCGCCAGGGGACAGGCATGCCGATCGAAGGCGGTGACCGATTGCACTCCCTCGCAAGCGATTCGATGTCACCTGGAACGAAATGCAGCACTGATCCGACCGGACTGAGACTTCTCCGAGCGACCAACTTCGTCACTGTGACGATAGCGAATCCACCAGCGCGGGACCGAACCGATAGGGGAGTCAGCAACCGATCACACCGCGGGGGCCACACCGACAACAGGTTCCAGCTCCGGCTCCGACGGCGCGAAGCCCGGCAGGAAGCCGTTCACGGCGGGACTCATCAGGTGAATCAGCGGGCCGATCCCGAAGGCGTACACCAGCGTTCCGATGCCGACGCTGCCGCCGAGGATCAAGCCCGTCGCCAACACTGTCACCTCGATCGCCGTGCGTACCACCCACACCGATCGACCCGTTCGCCGGACCAGTCCAGTCATCAGTCCATCCCGCGGTCCCGGCCCCATACCTGCGCCGATGTACAACACGCTCGCCACCGCATTCAGCACCACAGCCGCAACCATGGCGCCGGCCCGCACCGCGAGCAGATCCCACGACGGCAACCACGCGAGCCCGGCATCGACCGACAAGGCGATCACCACGACATTGGTCACCGTGCCCAAACCCGGCATCTGCCGCAGTGGAATCCAGGCCACCAGCACCACGACACCGGTAACCGCCGTCACGGCACCGAAACCGATCGACACGTGCCGCGCCACCCCTTGATGGAACACATCCCACGGATCCAACCCGAGCCCGGCCCGCACCATCACCGCCATCGAGAACCCGTACAACCACAATCCGACGCACAACGCGACCAACCGACGAACCAGCACCGACTCAGGGTGCCGCGAACTGGACACCACATCCAGGGCCAATCACCGATCACTGGACCTACCACCGACAGCCACCGCACGCGGCAGCGAGCGAGAACGCCACGAGCATCGTCACTGTGACGTTTACATGCGACCGACAACTAACGCCAGAGAGGTCACTCTAGGGAAAACGCAAGATTCACCAAGCAAGCCGATAATCACCGGAAAATTTCCACCAAGCGGACAAAGGGGCCAAGTGGGACCAATCGTCGAGCGCGAACATCCGGCCGCTCGAGACTCCGAGGGCGGATCCCAGCTGGGGCGTAGGAGCCAAAGGCGTGACACAGCAAGGACATACCGCAGACAACCGCTCTCGCAACCTGCGCCGGATTTGCGCCGATAATCAACATTATGTCAACTAAAGGTTCTCGGCTCACCGCCCCGAGCCTGCTTCCGGCCTGGGGCGCCGAACACGGACGTGGCCAGTTGCTCGACGCCCTCACCACCTTTCTCGATGAGTGAATCGAGTGGTGCGAGGACCAGCATCCCTCCCGGCGCAGGGTCTTCCGGCGACCTCGAACCCTACCCCGTCCTACCTCAAGTGAGACGTATCGGCGAGACCGAGCACCGCACGGTTGCGCCAGTAATCGTCATGCCGCAGGTGGGTGATCGCGCCGGGCACGGTCGCGAAGGAGGCGAAACCGGCCGCCTCGACCGGGATCCTCATCCATGTGGTGATGACGAATGTCAGCGCGTAACCGTGCGTGACGACGATGTGGTCATGATCGGTGTCGGCCATCAACTCACGCACACACTCACCCACTCGGGTCGCGACCTCACGCCGCGTCTCCGCCTCACGGATGGGACCACGGTGGTCGAGCCGATCGTGGTCGGGTGCGGGCACCTGCCGTTGCGCGAGCCACGCATTCGGTCGGCCGTTCGCATGCCCGAAGCTGATCTCCCGCAACCGCCGATCCGCCGCAACCGGAACAGAGAGTGCCGTGGCGAGAATCCCCGCCGTCTCGGTACAACGAGCGAGGTCGGACGTCGTGATCCGCACCGGCCGCAACGCACCCGCACACCGGCGCGCCAACTCCTCGGCGACAAGGCCGGCGTCACGCCGACCGCGCGCCGTCAGCTTCGAGTCGTACCACCCGCCGACGAGATCACTCTCGGTGTGCTTCGCGTGCGGGTGACTCACTATGTAGAGGTCCTGCAAGCCTCTCCCCCTATTCGCACGCCCGGCGATTTCCAGCGCTCCACCCTATCGGCGTGAGAACGAACCGCTCGGCGCCGGGCCCAACCCCGGAAACATGGCCTGGCGCCGAGGCAGTCGGCTCACGCCAGGGTGTCCGCCAGTTCCGCGTGCAGGTCGAACAAGTCCGGGATCTGGTCGGCTGGGCGGCGGCCCATGCCGCACTCGGTGGCGATGCCGAACTCGGGGACCGAGTGGCGGGCAGCTTCGATGCGCTGGAGTGCGCCCGCCCGGCCGTCGGTGGCGTGGACCAGGCCGAGGTACAGATCCGTCTCAGGCGGAAGGACCAGATCTGCGAGGGGTTCGAAATAGGCGGCGTCGGTGCGCGAACGCGGGACCGGCAGATGGATCCAGTTCACCGGACGCTCCAGCCCGGCCAGGACGCGACCGGCGACGGCGGCGAGCCGGCCGGTGTCGGCGGGTTCGGCGAAGTGACGGTGACCGAAATCGCCGTAGCAGAGGTGGTAGCCGAGCTCGACCGACTCGGGCACCGCGGTGCCCAGCCGGATGAGGCGCTCCCCCACTGCCTCGAGCTGCGTCGGATAGTCGTCCCCGAACCAAGACGGAAAGATGCCCTCGAAGATGGCGAACTCGACGGCGCAATCCCACTGCACCGCAAGGTCCTCCGCCGGGATCGCGGCACAGATGGTGTCCAGCTCGTCGAGCAGACGCGCCTCGTATCGGCGCTCCAACTCCCCCTGCGGACCCGCGACGAAGGCCCCGATCACCGCGATCGGCGTCGGCAGACTGACCTGGAACCGGACCCGCGCCGGAATCGTGCCCTCCGCACGCAGCTGCCGGAACACCTGCCAGGACTCGAGGGCGGCCTCCGCGTAACCCAACGGGCCGAAGTCGACCGACGCCGCGTCCCCGCCGGGCTTGGGTTGCACTCGTTCGCTGGGCCCGTATTCCGGGCTCGGCGGTGGCACGGTTTCCAGGTCCGGATTCGCTTGCATCTTGGGCAGTTGCCACACCACCCAGTTGTCCCGCACTCCGGTCTCACCGTCCGGAATGCGCTTCACGTGCGACCCCATGCGCCGTGCTGCCTCTGAGAAGACCGTGCGCGCATCCGCCAGAGGAACGCTGCCGCACAGATGGACTCCGCGACCCTTACCCACCGCAACCTCCCACATATCCCTACCGCTGTTCCAGCCGATCTGGTCGAAACCAGAGAGTTGCCAGGCGTCTCAACGACATTCGCCTTCGCACTCGGCAATCGATCGGTTCGCGCTACGCGATGCAGCGTAGGCGCGCACTACGAACTGGAATCCCCACAATTGGGAAATACCTAGCGACCAGTTCACTGGCAGGTCTCGCGCACCGGGCCCGAAAACATCCGCTCCTCGGCCGCACGATCGAACACACTTGCCGTTCCCGCCGGTCGACTACAAGAATCACGCCATGACGGTCGAGGACAAGCCCCGCAGACGGTATGCCGGCGCTTCCGCCGACGCCATCGCGGACGCACTCGACCGGATCGGTGCGGAGTCTCGACCAGCTACTCCACGCCATCCGCTGACCCGGTGCCCGCGGGCCACTCTGGAGGTTTCGTCACATCTGCGAACTACTCATTCTCGTCAACGGACTGCCCGGCTCAGGGAAGAGCACGTTGGCCCCGACACTGGCGCGAGAACTCGGCGCGCACCTGCTCACCAAGGACGTCATCAAAGAGGCACTCGGCTCCGGGCTCGACGGCGCTGCCGTTCTACCGAACATCGGCGCGATAGCGATGGAGGCCGCGTGGACGCTCGCCGCCGCCCTCCCCGGCGTGGTCCTGGTCGACTCTTGGTGGTTCAAACCCCGTGACACGCGGTACGCCGCGGACGGCATCGCGACTTCCGGGGCGACACGAGCCGTCGAGGTCTGGTGCTCGGTTCTGCCGGAACTCGCACGCGCCCGCTACCGTGGCCGTACCCGCGCTGCGCTGTACCACGACGACGCCCACCTCGCGCACGACTGGGACCGCTGGGCGCGGCTGGCCGAACCTCTCGCGCTCACCCCGGTCGTGACCGTCGACACCACCGCGCCGGTCGACTGCCTCGAGCTGGCGCGGCAGGTGATGGCTGCGGCGACAGTTGCCATCGGCGACGTCCTCTAGCACCGAATTACTCGACGGGCACTGGTGCGCGCCCTTGCGCGGAGAAGAATAGGTCCCCGGCGCCAATGGACGGCCCGCAAATGGCCGCCCACCGTGGTCCGCATCCGATCAGCGATTCGGGATCTGTCCCCTCGTCTGCTCCAGGTGCCGCAACTGCGCGCTACTTCTTGGCCTCTGTGCTTTTCGAGCTGTAGAGGATTGGAAGGTGACGTTGCTTTGGGAAGATATATGTATATATACGCACATGAACGTATCGCAATCATTGGGATGGTGCGCTTCAAGCGAAACAGAATCCGGCGGCATCGAACGATCAGCGAGCCCCTCGCCGCCACTATTCCGACCGTCCGCGCAACACCTTTCGAGCGACCGTGCCCATAGACAGCACTCCCCTACCCCGTCACAGGCCAGGCCCGACATCGAGCGATCAAGATCATCTCGACTCGAGCCTCCCCTACGCAACGGCATTCGCGTGCCGATAGCAAGCTGAACTAACGTTCGAGTGGTGCTTGGACATTCACATGCGACCAGTGGCGCGCTGGCCTGGTCGGCGGCGGCAGCGACGCTGCCGGTGACGATCTTGACCTTTCCGGCTCTGCAGGATGCGACGGGACGTCTCGGCACGGTCGATCTGTTGCTGGGGGTCTTTCTTACTGCCGGGGCCGCGCTGCTGCCCGATGCGGACCACCCCCAAGGGACGATCTCGCACACACTGGGCCCGATCACGCACACCGCTTGCCGGCTCATCTCCTGGGTCGCAGGCGGGCACCGCGGCGCCACACACTCGTTGGCATTCGTCGCCGCTGTCGCGTACGGCACGTGGGCGGGCGAGCATTGGCTCGGACGGTGGTTCACCCTCGGCTTGGTCTTCTTCCTGCTGGCCCTGGCAGTGCGCGCGCTGCATCTGTGCCCGTCCGGCAACAACTTCAAGGCATGGGGGCCGATCATCGTGCTCGCCAGCGCGGGCACATTCGTCATGGAGCATTGGATCGCCGACAAGCCGGTCTGGCTTCCGTTCGCGGTCGGACTGGGCGCGCTTGCCCACCTGATCGGCGACTGCCTCACCGATCGCGGCTGCCGCCTGTTCTGGCCCTTCGATCTCCGAGTCAGCTTCCCGATCATCGATCGCACCGGCAACAAATTCGAAACCTTCGTCGTCGCACCGCTGTTCACGCTCGGCACACTGGCCATTCTCTGGTACACCATCACTCACCAACCCTGACACCACACCCTGCCGACCGGCTCCTACCGGCCGTGGTGACACGCCCGCGGCCGATCAAACGCGAAACCAACTGCTTCGCACAGAACACCACCGATCGCACTACCGGCTCCCTGACGTCTTTGCTGTTTCAGTGTGCGTGCCTGGGGTTGAGCGATGACAGAACGAACTTATATTGTTAGATGCGTATATCTACGTAAGACAATATATAGTTCCGTGACGCTCGGAGGCCGGGACGTCCCTTCCTCTTCATTCCCTGCCGACCTGGAGTGGCGGTCGCCTACCCGATGCCTTTCTCACTGGAACTCCACACTCCCCCGGATAGCCTGATGCCATGCTCGCCTCGACAATGCGGCCGCAGCGCTGGACGCCGCCGCCCTCCCCTGCTCGGGCACGCCAAACCCGCAGCACGCCACCGCTTCCCCAGCTCCGGCGCCTCGAGTTGCCCGGCAAAGGCCCGGAGGACGTCGTACTCTCCCCCGACGGCAGGATCATCGCGGGCATCCAAGGTGGCGCCGTTCTCAGCATCGATCCGGCGACCGGCGAGGTACGTGAACTCGCGAACACCGGCGGCCGCCCGCTCGGCCTGCACGCCGACGCCGATGGGCGCGTGCTGATCTGCGATGTCGAGCGTGGACTGCTCGAGCTGGATACCGAGGGCCGGCTGACCGTGCTGGTCGACGAGATCGATGGAGAGCGGCTGCGATTCGCCAGCAACGTCGTTCGCGACACCGACGGGACGATCTATTTCTCGGCGTCCTCGCGCCGGTACACGCTCGATGAGTACATGGGTGACATTCTCGAGCACTCCGGCACCGGCCGACTGTTCCGCCGGGATCCCGCGGGCAAGGTGGAGACGCTGATCGACGATCTCCAGTTCGCGAACGGCGTCGTGCTGGCACCCGATCGCTCCAGTGTGGTCGTCGCGGAGACCGGCGGTTACCGGCTGACGCGTTATCGGCTGACCGGCCCGAAGGCGGGCACGCGGGAACGGCTGATCGAGAACCTGCCCGGGTTCCCTGACAACCTGGGCCTCGGTAGCGACGGCCTGATCTGGATCACCCTTCCTTCGCCCCGCAATCCGCTACTGGATCGCCTTCTCCCGCTGCCGGGGATTCTGCGGCGCGTCGTGTGGACGCTGCCGGAGTGGGCACAGCCGGAGCCGGCGCGGACGGTGTGGGTGATGGCGGTCGATTTCGACGGTGAAGTAGTGCACGACCTTCAGGTCGAAGGCACCGCCTATTCGATGGTGACCGGCGTGGTCGAGCAGGACGGCGTGCTGTATCTGGGCAGCCTCACCGAATCGGCGGTGGCCGTGTCGCGGGTGCCATAGGGTCCCACAAATTTCAGTGCACACTTGTACACTAAGCGCATGACGGAGGATGCACGCCAACGGCAAGCGGAGGTCCGGGCGCTGGCTCGCCTCGCTGGTGACGAACTCAGCGGCGCGGTCGACGGTATCGCGGCCGTGCACCGAGCGATCGCGCAGCGGGTGTTCACCGCGGTGCGCTGGGGCGTTGGGCCGGCGGCTGCTCCGGTCCAGCTGATGCACGATGTGATCGCCGAGGGCGTCTACCGCGTCGTCAGCGGATCGGCGGTGGCGGCGGGCAGGGTCGCGGAAAGAACCGCGGATCTGCCCGGCGTCGCGCCGTCGCGCACGGTGTACGGGGCGGGGTTTCTCGCCGCGCTGCAGGGTTTGATCGGTGACGAACTCGAGCAGGCCCGCCCGATTCTGGCGGGGCCGATGACGTTCCGTGTCGACGGCGCTCCCGTGCGCGCCGAGCTGGTCGGCGCGCGGGTCCGGCGGCCCGGTGCGCATGTCGTGGTCTTCCTGCACGGGTTGGTGGAGACCGAGCACGCATGGCGCTTGGGCGGCGGACCGACCTATGCCGAGCGACTGGAGGCGGACGCGGGTTGTACGGCGCTGTATGTCCGGTACAACTCCGGTCTGCACATCTCGGACAACGCTGGGCAGTTCAGCGCATTGATGCTGTGTCTGGTCGAGCACTGGCCGGTGCCGATCGAGCGGATCTCGCTGGTGGGTCATTCGATGGGCGGGTTGGTCGCCCGGGGCGCGTGCTTCGAGGCGGGTGAGGCCGGGTTGGCGTGGGTGCGGCTGGTACGACAGGTGGTGTGCCTTGGTTCACCTCATCTCGGTGCACCGCTGGAGCAGTTCGTGCACTATGCGTCCGCGGCGCTGGTGCGGTTGCCCGAGACCCGTCCGTTCGGGCGTCTGTTGCGTCGTCGCAGCGCGGGCATCCGGGATCTGCGAGATGGCTCTCTGGTGGACGACGATTGGCGTGACCTGGATGCCGACGCGCTGCGTCGCCGGGCGATCCGGGAGGTTCCGCTGCTGGTGGGTGCGGATCACTATTTCGTCACCGCTGCCGTCACGCGCAGTCCGCGGCATCCGCTGGGCCGTGTGATCGGTGACGGGCTGGTGCTCACGTCGAGCGGCTCGGGGCGTAACCGCGCCCGCCGCATCGGTTTCGACGTCGAGAACGGCCTGCATCTCGCGTCGGCGCACCACTTCGCGTTGCTCAATCACGAGGGGGTCTACCGCGCGCTGCGCGGCTGGTTGACACCGGAACCGGCCGTGGTCCGCGACCGAGTCGGCGGCTGAGTTGCCGTAGGCGGGACAGGGCGACTCTGCCCCGCCGGTGGGCTCAGAGGAGGTCTTCGGGGTCCGCGTCGGCTTCGAGGCGCACTTCTTCGGCGAAGCGGGTTTCGGGGTCGTCGTGGTCGTTGTGGGCGGCGTAGAGGAGCAGGCAGCCGCGGATACCGTCGAGGAGGTCCTCCAATAGGTCGAGCGCGGGACGGGCGGGGTCGAGGCGGCTGATGCGGAAGCTGGTGAGCATTGCCTCGCGGGTGTCGGCGTCGACGCCGAATCGGTGGGCTTGCGCTTCGATTTCCGCGACGCGAGCCACGAGGCTCCACGGTGCGGGGACGCGGCCTTCGTGCACGGCCATTGCTTCGGCGATGAGGTCGAGGACGACTTCGGTGGGGGTGTCGCCCGCGGCGAGGCGTTCGAGTACGAGGGTGGGTGTCTCGACTTGGAGCGCTTCGATGTCGTCGGCTTCGGCGACGACATCGGTGGTGTGGACGCCTGCGGCCTCTCCGGCGACTTCGGCGGCGGCGTAGAGCCAGTGGGCCGCGGCGACGGAGGCGGAGGCGGGGTCGAGTTCGGTGAACAGTTCGATGCTGCCGAGCGGGTCGGTGCGCAGGAGGGCGTCGGCGGCGTGGACTTGTGCCGGGGATACGTCGGGGCGGGACAGTTCGACGGCTTGGCGGGCGCGGCCGGAGAGGTCGCCGCGTTCGGCGGATTCGATCGCTTCCTGTTCGGTGCGTACCTCGGCGGCGACGGTGTCGCGCAGGGCGTCGTCGTCGATGTCGTGCAGGGTGCGTCCGATGCGGTGGGCGGATTCGACCACGCCGCTGTAGGAGACGAGCAGTCCTTCGTCGGTGGGCAGGTTGGGGCTGCGGAGTCCAGCTTCCACTTCTTTGAAGTTCCTGCGTTCTTCGGCGCGCCGCCATGCTTCGCTGTTGGGGACGTCGGGGTCGCCTGCGGCGCTGGCCGGATGGGTGTAGGTGCGCCATTGGAATCGCGAGAGGGTGGTGAGGTTCGACGCCAGATCGGTTGCCTGGTCCGTGGTCACCTGCGGGGGCAGTGTGGCCACCGTCTGGGCGAGGTCGCCTCGTCCGGTCGCCCAGATGGCGACGAGGGCGGCGCGGTCGGCGTCGAATGCGTATCTGGTCACCTGGGCAAGTCTGGCCGATCGGCGGCGTCTGCGCGCGGCCAATTGATTCGCGCTTGTGAGGATGTGCGGCGTTTCGCGGGGACGCGCTGGGAAGATGGGGGCATGACTGTCGATCATGGTGATCCCGGCGACGCGCCTTCGGTGCCGCCGCCGCTGGCGCCGGTGCCGAGTCCGGCTCGTCCCTCGGCGGCGGAGGAGGCGAAGACTGTTGCGGTGTCGTCGAATACCGCGACGCTGGCCAGTCTGGCGGAGGATGGTTCGCCGTGGGCGTCGTTGGTGGCCTACGGGTTGCTGGAAGGGCAGCCGGTGTTGTGTGTGTCGCGGCTGGCCGAGCACGGGCGGAATCTGGCGGCGGACGCGCGGGCGAGTGTGGCGGTGGTGGCGCCGGACCCGCCGGCGGACCCGTTGGCGGGTGCGCGGATCACGCTGGCGGGTGTGGTGGAGCGCCCGGTGGGTGCGGAGGCGGTCGCGGCGCGGGAGGCGTATCTGGCTGCGGTGGCCGCGGGGCGGATGTACATCGATTACAGCGATTTCTCGCTGTGGGTTCTGCGCGTGCGCCGGGTGCGCTGGGTCGGTGGGTACGGGCGAATGGATTCGGTGAGTGCCGAGGAGTACGTGGCGGCGGAGCCGGATCCGGTGCTGCCGTCGGCGGCTCGTGCGGTGGCGCATCTGAACGACGACCATGCCGATGCGTTGCTTGCCATGGCGCGGCGGTTGGGCGGGTATCCCGACGCGAGCGCGGCCAGTTGTGAGCGTGCGGACCGGTATGGCTTGGATTTGCGGGTGGTGACGCCGCGGGGTGTCGCGCGCACGAGGGTGGGGTATGCGGCTCGGATCGACGCGGTCGAGCAGTTGCGGGCGGCGACGGTGGAGTTGGCGCGGCGGTCGCGGGAGGATTGAGGGGTCGTGAGGTTGCCGGAGGGGCGACACGGCGTCATTACGACTGACGCCAGCAATCTGACAGTTACGCTACGGCGATGGATACACGCACTCGCCGGCGCGGGTTCGCCGCGCTGTCCGCCGCTGCGGCGGTGCTGATGTCTTCGGGTGTTTCCGCCGCTCAGCCGAGCGGCCAGCTGCTTCCGTTCGATGTGGACTTTTTGTGGGGTGTGTCGTCGTCGGGGTTTCAGTCCGAAGGTCATGCGCCGGACAGCAACTGGTCGCGTTACATCTCGGCGGGTGAGACGGCCGATCCCTACCGGGATTCGGTGGACTTCGCCCGCCGCTACATCGCCGATATCGATCTGGCGGCGCGCCTGGGTGTGCGGGTCTACCGGGTGGGTATCGAGTGGGCGCGGTTGCAGCCCGCGCCGCATGCTTGGGATGAGGCGGCGTTCGGTTTCTACGACAATGTGATCGCGCGGATCATCGCGGCGGGGATGCGGCCGATGCTGACGTTGGATCACTGGGTGTATCCGGGGTGGGCCGCCGATCGTGGCGGGTGGCGCGCTCCGGGGATGGTCGAGGATTGGCTGGCGAATATGCGCAAGGTGGTGCACCGGTATTCCTCGCGTGATCCGTTGTGGGTGACGTTCAACGAGCCTGCCGCTTATGTCGGCACCGAGTTGCGCACGGGTGGGATCGGTGTCGACGAGGCGCCGGTGATGGTGGATCGGATCGCGCGGGCGCACAACGAGATCTACGACGTGATACACGGTTATCGGCTGGATGCGCTGGTGACCAGCAATCTGGGTTATGTGGCGGGTGCGGAGACGGAGGTCAATCAGCCGATCGTGGATCTGATCTCGGCGAAGCTGGATTTCATCGGGGTCGACTACTACTTCGCGCCGCTGCCGGAGACCGAGGAGGCGGCGCAGGGGGGTGCGGCGGAGGGTCCTGCGATGTGGGAGTTGCCGGTGCATCCGGAGGGCATCTACTACGCGTTGCGGCATTACGCGCGTCAGTTTCCGGATCGTCCGCTGTATGTCGTGGAGAACGGTCTTCCGACCGAGAACGGGCAGGTTCGCCCGGATGGCTATACGCGTGCCGATCATCTGCGGGACACGGTGTATTGGCTGCAGCGGGCGAAGGCTGATGGGATGAACGTCATCGGTTACAACTACTGGAGTCTCACCGACAACTATGAGTGGGGTTCGTACGCGCCGCGGTTCGGGCTCTACACGGTGGATGTGCTGACCGATCCGGCGTTGGCGCGTCGCGCGACCGATGCGGTCGATGCCTATGTCCGGCTGATCCGGGCGGGTGGTGTGGCTGCGGGTTATCAGCCGACCCGCGCTCCGGTGCCATGCGTGCGGATCGACGCGCCGCAGACCTGCGTCGGGGGCGACGCGGCGTAGCGGGGCGCTGCTGGTTGTCGGCCCAGGGCGTTTTCGTTCCGGTAACGTCGGCGGGAGAGCACGTATCGCGTTCGCGGGTGGTGCAGGCTCGGCCCGGAAAGGTGATTCATGACGACCGACAGCTACCTGCCTCTCGGTTTGCGGTACCCGGAGGCGTCGTTCTCGGAGTTCTTGCGCAGGTACGCGCCGCAGTTGTTGCCGGAGGGAGGGTTCGCCATCAGCGGCGGCGGAGATGGTGCCGCGCCGCATGGGACGACGATCGTGGCGGTCGTTTATCGCGGTGGTGTGCTGGTGGCCGGTGACCGGCGGGGCACGATGGCGCATCTGGTGGCGACGCGCGATATGCAGAAGGTTTTCGTCACCGACACCTATTCGGCGGCGGGTTTCGCGGGCACGGTGGGGATGGCGTTGGAGATGATTCGCTTGTTCGCGGTGGAGTTGGAGCATTACGAGAAGATCGAGGGGGCTTCGCTGACCTTCGATGGCAAGGCCTCGAAGTTGTCGGCGATGGTGCGCGCCAATTTGCCTGCGGCACTGCAGGATATGGCGGTGATTCCGCTGTTGGTCGGCTATGACCTGGATGCCGCCGAGCCGGAGCGGGCGGGGCGGATCGTGTCCTATGACGCGGTGGGCGGCAGGCATGAGGAGCGGTTCGGTTACGCGGCGGTCGGTTCGGGGTCGGTGTTCGCCAAGTCGTCGTTGAAGAAGACCTACCGCCGCGATATCGATGAAGAGGGGGCGCTGCGCCTGGCGGTGGAGGCGTTGTTCGACGCGGCCGACGACGATACCGCGACGGGCGGGCCGGATCTGCTGCGTGACATCTATCCGACGGCGGTGCTGGTCGATGCCGACGGCGCGGTGGAGGTGCCGGATGAGCGTCTGGCGGAGATCGCTCGTGCGGTCGTCGAGGCGCGTGCGGCGGCGGAGGCTCACTGAGCGGCGGCGTTCGCTCGGTCGGCGGGCCGGTCGGTCGTTGCGGACACCTGGTGTGCGAGTTTGTGACCGAAGTCCCATTTCGCACATGTTAAGCGTGTCACAGCAATTCGCGCGCGGACGCGCGGACGCGTTGCGGCGGAAACGCGAATATCGAGTTCAACGCCATGGCCGGAAATGTTACTCACCGGTTGGGTCACTCTCGGCTCGATACGTGCGGAGCTGGGACGATGCTTGGGAGATGGATCACGCTTGCCTGCTGCGACCGAGCTGCTTACGGTTATTTCCGTCGATGGCCGATGACGCCCGATCGAATTACATCTCATTGATGTGCCGCGAATTCTGACCCTCCCGGGCAATTCCACTGTTATTGCGCTGGGTGGCGGCATAATTCACGCGGTACCGGCGAAACTGGAGCAATGGTACAACCAACCCCTTGGCAAGTAACCGAAGCGCGACACCGTCGGAGCCGCGGCTCCGGCCGCCCGGCACAGGGCGCGACGCCACCACGGAGGCTTGATTGGGGTTTTCTCTTCGCCGCGGTCACGAGTCTCGCCACGTTCGCTTTGCTGTTCCAGCCGTGGCTTTCGGCGTCCGGCTCCGGTGGCGAGGCTCGCTCCAACGCGTTCGGCCGGGTTTCCGGTTTCACCGACGGCGTCGACGAGTGGTCGGTGTCGAAATTCCGTGATGTGAACATCAGTGGCGGCTGGGGTCTGCTGGCCGCCGCCGCGATGGTCGTCACCGTGTTCGCGGTGGTGGCGCACCTGCGCTCGCGCACCCGCATGTTCGCTCACCTGGTGATGGGTTCCAGTGTGGCCGCGGCCGTTCTGGTGCTCGCCATGCTGCTGTATCTGGATGCTCGCGGGCCGGAATTGCGGACCCTGGTCGATCAAGGGGAAGGTTTCGGCGCGGCGATTCTGCGGGTTTTCGACGAAGGTTCCACGGGCGCTTCGGGGACCGGTGCGCGGCGCATGGCCGGCGCCGGGCTGACGCCGGTGGCGTTGCTCGCCGGTGTGATGGCCTGTGCCGGCGCGGTGGCCGCTGTCGCACAGGGCACGCGCCGCTACGACCTGAGTCCGATGCGGGCGCTGTCGTGGATGGTGACGCCGTTGCCCGAGGAGCAGACGCAGCAACCCGCGGCGCCCGCCGAACCGACGCGGCCGACGGAGCAGGTTGCGCCGGAATCCGAGCGGCTGTTGTGGGACGAACTCGTCTTCGACGACGATCTGGTCGCCAACATCACCTGGGTGCGGAACACGAACCCGCCGCAGAACGAGGCCTCGGATCGCCGTATGAACACCTCGACGCCGGTTCTCACCCGCTAGCAGCCGGTAGTGGCTCCGGTGCGTCGACCAGCCGTTCGTAACTCGGCGGCGCGGTGGCGGGCGTCGCCGGGGTCATTCCGGTAGCGGGAAGAGTTCGAGGTTTTCGCGGAGGGTGCCGCCGAGGTAGTCGGAGCCGACGATGCCGCGGCGGCGCAGTTCCGGCAGCAGTCCGTTCACGACGAAGTCGCGGGTGCGTTCGTCGGCGAGCCCGCCGAGGGAGATCACGTCGAGAACTCCTGCGTTGTAGCGTTCTTCGACCGCGTCGGCGAGTTGTTCGGGGGTTCCGACGGCTGCCCAGTGCCCGGTGTCTTCGGCGGCGATGATCAGCTCCCGCAGTGTCTTTCCGGACCGTGCGAAGTTGCCGAAGATCTCCACGCGGCCGCGTCTGCGGTGTACGGAGGTCACGTCGGGGAGCAGACTCTCCGGTAGCGGCTTGTCCAACGGCAGGTCGGACAGGTCGATGCCGCCGCCCAGCATATCGGCGAGCGCGGCGCGTCCGGCCTGGAAGTCGGTTGCCTCCGCTTGTTCTCGCGCCAGACGTCGGGCTTCGGCTTCGGTGGCGCCGTAGGTCGCGTGGAACGAGCTCATGATCAACGGCAGGCCCTCGGCCCGGCCGAGTTCGCCGGCGCGGGCGCGGATGCGCTTGGTGTAGGTCACCGCGTCTTCCGGTGTCGGCAGCGAGGTGAACACGACCTCGGCGAATCGTGCGCCCAGCTCGATGCCGCCTGCCGACTGCCCGGCCTGGAACTGGACGGGGCGGCGCTGCGGCAGGGGCGGGATGTTCAGCGGCCCGCGCACGGTGAAGTACTGCCCCGCGTGATCGATGGGCCGGACGCGGGTGGCGTCCAAGATCGCGCCGCCGCGCCCGTCGGAGGTCAGCGCGCCGGGCTGCCAGCTGTCGAACAGTGCGTTGACCACCTCGAGGGATTCGGTCGCGCGTGCGTAACGCTCTTCGGGGCTGGGCAGGTCCTGGTCACCGTAGTTCTCCTCCCCCACCGAGGAAGTCACCGCGTTCCACGCGGCGCGGCCGTTGCTGATGTGGTCGAGTGTGCCGAACAACCGTGCGAGGTTGTAGGGGTGGTGGAAGGTGGTGGTCACCGTCGCGATCAGTCCGACGTGCGAGGTCATGGCGCTCAACGCGGACAGGAAGATCAAGGGTTCCTGCGCGCCGATCGCGCCCTGTGCCCCGAAGCTGAGCAGGTCGGCGGCGAAAAGGGCGTCGAACTTGTGTCGTTCGGCGATCTTCGCGACCTCGATGGAGGACGCGATCGTGGTGGTGGTCGGATCGATGGCCGCCGCGTAGACGCTCACCGCACCGCTGACTCCCGTGACGGTCTTCAGCGGCCGCCGTCGTCCATCAGGATTGCCCATTGCGGCGACGCTACCGGTGCGCTTCTGGGGCGTAACGGGTTGTGATCAGCGAGATGATTACTGCTGGAGAGGCTCTCGCCGTTCTTCGCCTCGGTCCTCGGTCGCCGGGCGGGTGGCGCGAGGCACCCGCACCACGCCGGAGTCGAGGTCGATGTCGAAGCGCGGTGTGTGGGTTTGCCCGTCGCTGTCCTCGCTGCCGTCGTGAGTCAGCTTCTTACCCGGAAACAGCTCCCCGATGACGCCCATACGATCACGATACGCGCGGGCGATACGTCGTCCGCCGGAGCGTGAGTCGGACAGTCCCATTTCGGCACCTACAGGGCAACAGGTCGGTTAGCATCATGTCCTGCTCCCCTCGGCCGAGGACCGCGGCACGGTGAGCGCTGGGCGACCGACAATGTGAATCGACGACAGATCGGCCTACCGAATGGAATACGACGCCGACCTCGCCCAGGCCCGGGTCTTCTTGGAATTGCTCGCCGTGCGTGCGCAGGCATTGGCCAGGGAGATCGGATTCGCCCACCGTGGCGATCCCGCAAGGCGGAACGAGCTGCACAGTGAATTGCGCGCTGTGCGCCGCTATATCGACCGGCTCCACCACAGGTTCCCGGAAACCGTGCCCCAGAGCGACCGGCGGCTGGCGACGGTCCCGGGGTGTGCGCCCGGGCCACGGCGGACGCTGGGTTGAGGCGGTGAGACTGCCGTAATGACGAGTGCCGCGCGTTGCCGCTGGTCGCCGGTCTGCGGCGGAGTGCCGACCGTGGGCGGCGGGGACGGTGTCCGGTCGCGCGCCGCGCCGATTTCAATGTCCCGGTGCGGCTGCTGTGTCGTCGTGGACGGGCACGGTGAGCATGGCGACGATCATGTCCACGATTTCCGCCGCGTCCCCGGGGTGGGCGGTGCGGACGCCCGATTCCAGGGTGCGCTCGTAGTCGGCGATCAAGGCCAACATGACGGTGGCCATGGATTCCAGGCGCTGCCTGCGCAGCCGCCGTGGCAGGCCGGACAGTGCGGCGTCGAGCCGGGTGGCGATGATCCGGACCGCGGCGCGGTCGGCGCCGGCGAGGCGGCGCGCGTCCGCCACCACGGGGTGGGTGCGCACGACTTCCAGGAACCGGC
This sequence comes from Nocardia sputi, assembly GCF_023501985.1. Taxonomy (NCBI): domain Bacteria; kingdom Bacillati; phylum Actinomycetota; class Actinomycetes; order Mycobacteriales; family Nocardiaceae; genus Nocardia; species Nocardia sputi. The sequence goes on from NZ_JAMFLC010000022.1 coordinate 130,378, forward strand.
CCAGATGGGTCACGCGATGGTGGCCGAGCAGTTCGAGGATGGGTGTCGCGAGCATGGCGACGAGGGTGGGCAGGTCGTTGGCGCCGCCTTCGGCTTCGTGGGCGGCCAGCAGCTGCATGCGCCGCTGTTCGAGCCAGTTCATCCGCCGCTGCACGATGGCCTCGATCAGGCCGGTGCGCGAATCGAAGTAGTAATGCACGGCGGAGTTGTTGCGCTGGCCCGCCGCGGCGGCGATGTCGCGCAGCGGCACGTCGACGCCGCGTTCGGCGATGAGGCGTTCTCCGGCGTCGAGCAAAGCGGTGCGCGAATCGTCGCTCGGCATACCCGCACTGTACTAAACACAAGTATTGACGATGTTAAACACAGATGCTTAATTAAACGACGTGAATGATGTGGCGGTGGTCACCGGCGCCGCGTCCGGCATCGGCGCCGCGCTGTGCCGACTGCTGGCCGCGCGGGGCGTCGCGGTCGTGGCCGCCGACGACGATGCCGCCGGGCTGGTGGGGCTGGCGGCCGATACCGCGATCCATACGCAGGTCGTCGACGTCTCCGACGACGACCAGGTGCGCCGCCTCATCCACGGAGCCGTTGCCGAGCTGGGAGGCATCGACTTCCTGTTCAACACCGCGGGTATCCGCCTCGGCGGCGCGGCCGAGCACATGCCGTTGGCGCAGTGGCAGCGGATCGTGGACGTGAATCTGTGGGGTGTGGTGCACGGGACGCGGCACGCCTACCCGCTGATGCGCGCACAGGGTTCCGGCCACATCGTCAACATGGCCTCCATCGCGGGACTCACACCCGTGGCACCGTCGGCGGCGTATGCGATGACCGAGCACGCCGTTGTCGGGTTGAGCACCGCGCTGCGCGTCGAAGCGGCCGCGGCGGGCGTCAGGGTCAGCGTGGCCGTACCGGGAGGGGTCGCGACCGACATCGTCGATTCCGGCATCGACCTGCCGGGGTATTCGTATCGCGGGCCGGCGCGCCGCATTCCGATCGGGATGATCGGATCCGAACGGGCGGCGCAGCACATTCTGCGTGGCATGCGAAAGAACAAGCCGTACATCGTGTTCCCCCGCTACAACAGAGCCGTGCTGGCCGCCTACCGGTGGTGTCCGCGGCTGATGAGCCGCCTCGGAGGACGCCGATGATCACCGAAGGCCCGATCTTCCAGCTGTGCTGGGTGGTGGAGGACCTGGCCGCGGCAGTCCGGGCGTTCACCACCCGGTACGGGGTCGGCGAGTGGTTCACCATTCCGGAGGTCCACTTCGGCCCCGATACCGCCGAACTGCGTGGTGCGCTCGCCGATTACACCATCGGCGTGGCGCTCGGCTACGCGGGCGGCCAGCAATTGGAGCTGATCGAGCCGCGCGGCGGGGTGAGCCTGTACTCCGAGCATCTCGATCGTCTCGGCCCCGGCCTGCATCACGCCGCCTGGGTGCCCGACGACTACGACGCCGCGCTCGCCGAGGCCCGCGCGGCGGGTGTCGAGATCGTCGCGCGCGGCAGGTTCGAAGGCGTCGGGATGGAGTTCGCCTACCTCGACGGCGGACCGCTCGGTTCGCACATCGAACTGATGCGGCTGTCACCACAGATGAAGGCGATGTTCGACCACTTGATTCCGGAAGGTTTCACCAACCCATGGCAGTAGGCGGTGTTCCCCCGAGCGGCCTCGACACCATCGAGGCGGTTGGGTCGCGCTTGCGCCGGTTCCCCTCACATCTCGGCCAGGGCCCGGTCCGCGGGCACCGGCGCCGGGGCCCACGCGGCGCGCTCGACGCGCCAGGAAGGCGAGCATCATGCGCTTCACCTACGCCGAGACGATGACCGATCCGTCGTATTACCTCGCTCTCGCCAAGGCCGCAGAGGAGGCGGGCTATACCTCCATGGCGGTCGCCGACAGCGTGGCGTATCCGAGGGAATCCGAGGCGAAGTACCCCTACACACCCGACGGAAGCCGGGAGTTCCTGGAGGACAAGCCGTTCATCGAGGCTTTCGTGCTCAGCGCGGCGATGGCGGCGGTGACCACCACGCTGCGTTTCACGCCCTTCGTGCTGAAGCTGCCGATCCGGCCCCCGGTGCTGGTGGCCAAGCAGGCCGCCTCGGTGGCCGCGCTGAGCGGTAACCGATTCGGGCTGGGCGTCGGCATCAGCCCGTGGCCGGACGACTTCGAGATCATGGGTGTGCCGTTCGACAAACGCGGCGCGCGGATGGACGAATGCATCGATATCGTGCGCGGACTCTCGGCAGGCGGGTACTTCGAGTACCACGGGCAGTTCTACGACATCCCGCCGATCAAGATCAGCCCGGTGCCGACCGAACCGGTGCCGATCCTGATCGGCGGGCACAGCAAGCCCGCGTTGCGCCGGGCCGCCCGACGCGGCGACGGATGGATGCACGCCGGTGGCGACGGCGCCGAACTCGACCGGCTGCTGGCCGAATTGGACGCCCTGCGCGCGGAATACGGCACCCGCGAGGATTTCGAAGTGCACGTGATCTCGCTGGACGGCTTCACCGTCGACGGCATCAAGCGCCTCGAGGACAAAGGGGTCACCGATGTGATCGTCGGATTCCGGCTGCCCTACACCACCGAACAGGACACCGAGCCGCTGGACACGAAGATCGCCAACCTGTCCCGCTTCGCGGAGAAGGTCATCGCCCGGGTCGACGGGTGACGCGCGGGCCGCAGGTCAGGACGCGAGCGCCGCGCGGGCCGCGGTGACGGTCCGCGCGCGATAGCCCGCGCCGAACAGCACGACGTGCACCAGCAGCGGGTGCAGCTGGTGCAGCGGCGTACGGGTTCGCCACCCGTCGGCGAGCGGATGGGTCTCGTGGTAGGCGGCGAGGATGCGGTCCAGGTGCGCCGCGCCGAAGAGGGCCAGCATGGCCAAGTCGGTCTCGCGGTGACCGGCGTGCGCGGCGGGGTCGACGAGCATCGCGCGCTGCCGGGTCCACAGGATGTTGCCCGACCAGAGGTCGCCGTGGATGCGGGCCGGAGGCTCGTCGGGCCCGGCCAGGTCGTCGATGCGTTCGATGACGCGCTCGAGCAGGCGTGTGCCCTCGGCGCCGAGAGACCCGGCGGCCGCAGCGAGGTACGGTGCGAGGCGATGCTCGGCATACCACCGCGGCCACGGCCCGTCGGTGGGGGTGTTGGGCAGCGGCAGGCGCGCGATCCAGCCGTCCCAAGGCGCACCGTAGAGCTCGGATCGGCCCGCGTGCAACGCGGCCAGTTCACGGCCGAGACGTTCGGCGGCAGCGGGTGTGGGGCCGGATTCCTCCAGCCAGGGCAGCACCAGCGTCCGTTCGTCGGCGGCCAGCACCTCCGGCAGCAACGCGCTGACGCCGTCGCGGTCCCGGCCCGTCCCCCGCAGCCACGCCAGGCCCGCCGCTTCGGCCGCGAAGACCGGTGTCGGCTGCTGCGAGGCCTTCACGAAAATGGTTCGGCCATCGGCCAATTCGGCGCGATGCAGCGTCCACGCGTGGCCTTCGCCGAGATCGGTGACGGCGCGCACGGACACGCCGAGCAGCGCGGACAGCTGGGCGGCGGGGGTCACCGGGCGCCCGCGGTGAGGCGCTTCTTGGTGTCCTCGTCGGCGGGGAAGAACGATTCGATGGCCAGTTCGGCGACGGTGACGTTCATCGGGATGCCGAACACCGTCGTGACGCTGAGGAACGACAGCTCGTCCCCGTCGTGTTCGATCCGCAGCGGGACCACCGCCTGGTCCGGTTCGGGGACGGCGAGCTCGACTTCGCCACCGGGATAGGACCGCAGCTCCTCGAGCAGGTCGGCCAGGTCCCGTGATCCGGTGACCTCGGCTTGGCGCGCCAGGCGGGCGAAGATGTGGCCGCGCCACTCGGCGAGGTTGCGGATGCGCCCGGCCATCCCGTCGGGGTGCAGGCTCAGCCGCAGGGCGTTCACCGGCGGTCGCGCCAGTGCCGGATCGATGCCGTCGATGAGGACGGCCACACCGCTGTTGGCGTCGATCATGGTCCAGTTCTGGTCGATGGCCAGCGCCGGATAGGGTTCGTGACCGGTGAGAATCTGGCGCATCGCGCCGCGGATGGCGTCCATGGCGGGGGTGTCCAGGCCGGGTTGCGCGTAGGCGGGGGCGTAGCCCGCGGCCAGCAGCACGCGGTTGCGTTCGCGCAACGGGATCTCCAAGTGCTCGGACAGGTGCACGATCATGGTCCGGCTCGGGGTGGCGCGTCCGGTCTCGATGAAACTCAAGTGCCGGGCCGAGGTGTCGGCCCGTCCGGCCAGTTCCAGTTGGCTCAGCCTGCGTTCCAAGCGCCAGTGTCGCAGCAGGTCGCCTGCCGTGGGGGTACTCACTCCCCGATCCTACGAACGGCCGCGGGGCGCGGCCATTACCTCGCGGGTAATCGACATCTATACCGTCGGCGTGCGGCGCGGCGTCCGAGCGCTCGTGGATCGGGCGGATCGCGCGATCGCGAGCACGGAGATCCGGCCGGACAAGCCCGTGTTCCGGCCGGATATCGGAGGATCTCAGGCCATCTCGGGTACCCGCAGGTGCGCGAACGCCAGGTCGAACTCTCCGACCTCGAGCACGTTGGCGCTCACTCGCTGCGTCGCCATGGTCCTGATCCGGTTGGTCTGCTCGCGGCTGCCCTCCATCGCCTCCCGGGTCTCCCATACGGTCGCTCCCACCGCTCGGCCGCTGGCCCGATCGAGGAACAGGCTCGCGCTGCAGAATCCGTCGAGCATCTCCGTCTGCGGCAGCACTTCCATCTTGAACGTGTCGGCCAGCTGGTCGAGCCGGCCCGGATCGACCTGCACCCACGAACACCGGGCACAGGCATTGTCGCCGGCCGGATGGTCACGGTGCATCACCGCGATCTCCCATTCCTCGACGCGCTCCACCCGGCCGCCGAGCCGCCGGGCCAGGCCGTCGCGCAGTTGCTGGACTCGTCCTCTGCTGGCATGCAATGCCTCCTCTGCTTCCCATGAGGTCGTGGCGACGCAGCGCCCGGTCGACCGGTCGGCCATCAAGGACAAGCCGACCCATCCCTGGATTTCGGGCAGATTCGGCATCACTTCATCACGCAGGTACGCGATCCCGTCGTCGATCGACGAGGGCTGGGCCGCGATGGTGCTGGAACGTGCGTACACGGGCCACCTCCTGCTCTGGTCAGGGCGGCGCCCCGGTGGCGCCACCGGACATACTCACCTTCCTCCAGCCCGCGCTCGCACGCAATGCCCTCACTCTCGTGCGCCATCGCCTGGCCGTGGCGGGTCGGCACCGTCGGTCGCGACGTCGAACCCGGGTGGGTGTGGCGGCGTGAGAGAGTGCACGGATGAATACGGCGATCACGCCCGGGGTGGGGTTGGTGGTGGTGTGCGCCGTCATGGTCGTTGCCGCGGCGGTGGTGTACGGGGTCGCCGGGCTGGGGCGGGTGACGGTGGCTCCGTGGGCGGCGGTCCGCGGCGCCGCGCAGCTCGCCGCGGTCGCGCTGATCCTGACCGCGGCGCTGGCGCAGCTGTGGTCGTCGCTGCTGGTGCTGGCGGTGATGTTCGGCGCGGCCGTGGCGACCTCGGCGCGGCGCGCCCGCGCGGGCGGATCGGGGTTGTGGCTGAGCCTGGCGCTCGGCGCGGGTCTGGGCGCGGTGCTGCCGATGTTCCTGCTCAGCGGCGTCGTCCCGCTCAGCGGGGTGGCGCTGGTGCCGATCGGCGGCATCGTCTCCGGTGGCGCCATGACCGCGACGTCGCTGGCGGCGCGGCGTGCCCTGGACACGATCGAGGAGCGCTGGGGGGAGGTCGAAGCCGCGCTCGGTCTCGGGTTCACCGAGCGTGACGCGCGCCTGGAGATCATCCGGCCCACGGCCGCCGACGCGCTGCTGCCCGGCGTCGACCAGACCCGCACGGTCGGGCTGGTGACGCTGCCGGGGGCGTTCGTCGGGGTTCTGCTCGCGACCGGCTCGGCCGCGCAGGCCGCCGCGGTGCAGATCATGGTGCTGGCCGGGCTGCTGCTGGCGCAGTCCTGCGCCGTCGCGGTCACCCTCGAACTCGTCGCCCGCGCCCGGGTGCGTCGCCGCGCCCTCACGCCGCCGGCAGCCGATCGATCGTCACAGAGCCTGCGCGCGCGGATCGCGGCGCGCGCCCCGGTGATCCCGGTCGAGCTTCGTCGCCACCGGTGACGGGCGTGGATCCGCGTAGCGTGGGACGATGACCGACACGCCCGCGATGGAGGATTCCGAATCGCTGCGATCGGCGCGCCGATTCCTCGGCCGCACAGTGGATCTGGTCTTCGACCGTCCATACGGCAGCCATCATCCGACGTGCGGCTTCCGGTACCTCGCCAACTACGGCTATGTGCCGGGGACCCTCGCGCCCGACGGTGCGGAGCTCGACGCCTACTACCTCGGCCCGGCCGAACCGATGGTCCGCGCACGCGGACTCTGCGTCGGGATCATCCACCGGCTCTACGACGATGACGACAAACTGATCGTCGTCCCGGACGGCAGTCCCGTCCTCGACGACGCGGCGATCGCTTCCGCGGTCGAGTTCCAGGAGACCGCCGGTCACTACGTCATCGTCAGGTTGTGACCGGCGATCACCTGAGCGCGGGTCGATTGGGCACGCGGATACCGGGTAGGCCCCTGGCATGGAACTGTTGGTGATTCTCGGGCTCGCGGTGCTGGTCGGCGCGGTGATCGTGTACCGCAAGAAGCCCGGCAAACGACCTGACGCACCGCCCGAGGTACCTGGAAACGACGGCGAATAGGGAGCGGCAGTGAACGCGATGGATCCGGACCCGACGAGGACGCCCGATCTGGAACCCGGCGGCGGCGTGCCACCGGGCTCGACGCCGCCGGATACCCCGCAGACTTCCGGGCTGTCCGCGCCGGAGCCCAGCACCAGACACCACTTCCCGGTCACCGGGGTCGCGGCGATGGTGCTGACGGCGGTGGTGGTGCTGGTCTTCCTCGCCGCGGCGGTCGGGATCGTGGTGTCGATGCTGTGACCCGTCACCGCCGCGCCGGGCGGCCGCTTCGCGCAGCGGCCGCCCGTGCGGTTCCTCGTGCCCAGGCGGTCACAGGATCGGGCGGCCGCCGGTGACCGCGATCCGTGCTCCGGAGATGTAGCTGCCCTCGTCGGAGGCCAGCAGAACGTAGGTGGAGGCCAGTTCGGCCGGTTGACCGGCACGGCCCAGCGGTGTGTCGTCACCGAAGTGGGCGACCTTCTCCACCGGCATGGTGGAGGGGATCAGCGGGGTCCAGATGGGCCCGGGGGCAACGCTGTTGACCCGGATTCCGCGCTCGCCCAGCAGCTGGGCGAGGCTGGCGGAGAAGTTGGCGATGGCGGCTTTGGTCGCCGCGTAGGGCGCCAGCGTCGGGGAGGGCATGTCGGAGTTGACCGAGGAACTCCCGATGATCGAGGAGCCGGCGGGCATATGCGGCAGCGCCGCCTTCACCAGGTAGAAGTAGGCGTTGATGTTCAGTTTGACGGTGTGGTCGAATTCCTCGTCGCTGATCTCCTCCAGCGTCTCGTGGGTCATCTGGAACGCCGCGTTGCTCACCAGCACGTCGATCTTCCCGAATTCCCGCACCGCCCGGTCGATGACGGCGCGGCAGTGCGCGGCGTCGGACAGGTCGCCCGGCACGAGCACGGCTTTGCGTCCCGCCTGCGTCACCAGGTCGGCGACTTCCTTCGCGTCCTCGTCCTCGTCGAGATAGGAGATCAGCACGTCGGCGCCTTCGCGCGCGTAGGCGATCGCCACCGCTCGCCCGATGCCGCTGTCGGCGCCGGTGATGACGGCGGCCTTGCCGGTCAGCCTGCCGGATCCGCGGTAGCTGTCCTCGCCGCAGTCCGGCACCGGGTTCATCCTGGCCTGGATGCCTGGCACCTTCTGTTGCTGTTCGGGAAACCCCATGGTCGGTGTCCTCCTTCTTCCGTTTCGGCGTTCGGGTGGCAGGCCGGGCCTGCCGATGGTTCACATGTCCTGGTTGCGCCGCCAGTCCCGCACCGCGTCGCGGGCGCGGTCGAACAGCGCCAGTGGAGGTCCGGCCAGGAGGTTCGCGGCCGCGGACTCCCCCGTGCCGGGGTGCGGGCGGGTGGGTGCCACCGCTTCGGCGGCGCGCACCGAACCGGCCATGCGCCGTAGCTGATCGGTCGAGAACTGCGCGCGCAGCAGCGTGAACTCCTCGGTCTCCTCGCGTGTGGCGTGCTCGGCCACGGCGTCGGCGAACGCGGCCAGCGCGGCGTCGAAATCGGGATGGTCCACCCCGAGGTCGTACAGGTGTGCCAGCGCCCGCTTGGCCGCGTTCTCCTCCTCCAGCCGCGGTCGCACGATGTCGTCGTCGGCGCCGAAACGGGCCCGCCCGGCGACCGGATGCACGACCTGCTCCTCGGCGCTCTCGTGCACGGCCAGCAGCCGCACCAGATCGGTGAACAGATCCTGCTTCCCGTCCTCACCCGCCTTCAGTCGCGCCAGCAGCGTGGTGATCTGCGCGTGCTGGGCGGTCAGCAGGTCGACGACATCCTGGTCGGTCATCGCACCACTCGTTTCGGTCGCTACGGAATGAACTCCTGGATCTTGGTTTTCGCGCCCTGCGCGACGAGGTGCCAGGCGTCCGGGTCACCGCGCAGCACGGCTTCGGCGGTGTCCTTCATCTGGTCCCAGGTGGCGTGCGGCGGGATGGGCGGCACGTCGGGGTCGCAGTGCACGTCGAGCACCACCGGGCCGTCGGCGTGCAGGGCGCTGTCCCAGGCCGGGCCGAGTTCCTCAGGTGTGCGCACGGTGATCCCGGTCAGGCCCGCGCTGCGGGCGACCTCGGCGTAGGAGACGTCGGGAAGGGTTTGGGACTGTTCGAACTTCGGCGCACCGCCCATGGCGCGCAGCTCCCAGGTGACCTGGTTGAGGTCGTTGTTGTGGAAGACGCACACCACCAGGCGCTGATCGCTCCAGCGTGATCGGTAGCGGGCGATCGTGAGCAGTTCGGCCATGCCGTTCATCTGCATGGCGCCGTCGCCGACCAGCGCGATCGCGGGCCGGTCGGGGTGGGCGAACTTGGCGCCGATGGCGTAGGGCACGCCGGGGCCCATGGTCGCCAGGGTGCCCGACAGGGAACCGCGCATCCGGCCGCGGAAGCGCAGGCAGCGGGCGTACCAATTGGTGGAGGACCCGGAATCCGCTGTGACGATGGCGTTGTCGGGGATGCGTTCGGACAGTTCCCACACCACCCGCATCGGGTTGACCGGTTCGGCGTCCAGCAGGGACTGGCGTTCGATGGTCTGCCACCAGCGGGCGACATTCTTCTCGATCTTCTCCCGCCATGCGCGGTCGTCCTTGCGCCGCACCAGCGGAATCAGTTCGCTCAGTGTGGATTTCGCGTCGCCGACCAGGTTCACCTCGGTCGGGTAGCGCATGCCGATCATCGTGCCGTCGATATCGATCTGCACCGCGCGCGCCTGCCCGAGTTCGGGCAGGAACTGGCTGTAGGGGAAGTTCGATCCGACGATCAACAGTGTGTCGCAGTCACGCATGAGCTCGTAACTGGGCCTGCTGCCGAGCAATCCGATCGCCCCGGTGACGAAGGGCAGATCGTCGGGCAGGACGTCCTTGCCCAGCAAGGCTTTCGCCACGCCCGCGCCGGTGCGCTCGGCGAGCTCGACGACCTGCTCGGCGGCCGAGCGGGCGCCCTGACCGATGAGGATCGCGACCTTCGATCCGGCGTCGAGCACTTCCGCGGCGCGCCGGATGTCCTCGGGGGCGGGAACGACGCGCGGCGAGTGCAGTCCAGGAGGGCTCGACGGCACCTGTTTGAACGCGTGCTGCGGTGGCCGGTAGTCCTCCTCCTGCAGATCCGACGGCAGGATCACCGCCGTCGGGGCTCGGCGCGCGAGCGCGACCCGGAAGGCGCGGTCGAGGGCATTGGGCAACTGGCTGGCCACGTTCACCTCGACCAAGTAGTCGGAGGCGACGTCCTTGAACAGGTTCTGCAGGTCGACTTCCTGCTGGTAGCTGCCGCCCATCGCGCTGCGCGCGGTCTGCCCGACGATCGCCACCACCGGGACGTGATCGAGTTTCGCGTCGTACAAACCGTTGAGCAGATGGATCGCCCCCGGCCCCGAGGTCGCGGTGCACACACCCACCTTGCCGCTGAATTTGGCGTACCCGGTGGCCTGGAATGCCGACATCTCCTCGTGGCGGGCTTGGATGAACGCCGGATTGTCCCCCGCGCGGCCGAAAGCGGCGATCAGACCGTTGATCCCGTCGCCGGGATAGCCGAAGACCTGCTCGACGCCCCACTCCCGCAGACGTTGCACGACGTAGTCACCGACCTGTTGAGCCATAGGGTTCCTCCTCGTCGATGTGGCGGTGGCAGGGTCCGTCGCCGGGCGGATACCCGGGCGGCGGTGTGCGAATCAGCGCCTCACCCTTCCTCCGCGATCTCCGGCTGGGGCAGCAACCGGGGAAGCAGCACCGCTGCGGCGGTGGCGGTCGTGGCGCATGTGGTCGCGATCCCCCACCCGATCGGATCCAGCGGGCGGCAACCGAAGTAGTGGCACAGCCCCGGCGTCATCACCACCGCACCGAGCACCGCCCCGCTCGCGGCGGTGGTGACCCACACCAGCGGGCTGCGGTAGCCGGAGACCAGCGTCTGGCCGAGTTGCGTTCCGATGAGCGCGACCAGGCCGATGGTGGCGGCGCGCCGCTGGGTGCCGGTCATGCGGCCGAGGGTCCACGCCACCGACGCGCTGGTGGCCGTGGCGACGCCGCGGACGCCGAGGGTGTGCAGCAGGTCCGTGCCCAGGTGCGCGGGCGGGAGTTCGGCGAGCCGCTCGGCCGCCCGCTGCGCTTGGGCCTGCGGATCGTCGTCGTCGTCGGGATCGACGGCCTCGCCGTCGCGCGACAGCGCGAGCGCCATGGCGGGGAACATGTCGGTGAGCATGTTGACCAGCAGGAATTGCCGGGTGCCCAGCGGCGCCTGCCCGCTGACGGCGGTGCCGTAGAGCGTGAAGGCCACTTCGCCTGCGTTGCCGCCGACCAGCACGCCGACGGCGTCGGTGACCCGCTGCCACATGCCGCGCCCTTCGACGAGGGCGTGCAGCAGCACCAGCGGGTCGGGACGGGTGAGCACCATGTCGGCGGCGTTGCGGGCGGCGACGGAACCCTGTGCGGCCAAGCCGATTCCGACATCGGCGGTGCGGATCGCGGCGGCGTCGTTGCTGCCGTCGCCGGTCATGCCGACGACGTGACCCGCGCGGCGCAGCGCCGCGACGATGCGCACTTTCTGTTCCGGGCTGACGCGGGCGAACACCGTGCCCTGTTCGATCAGCTCGGCGCGCGCGGTCTCGTCGAGCCGGTCGAGATCCCCGCCGGTCACCACCTCCCCCGCCTCGATGCCGAGCTGGCGGGCCACCGCCGCCGCGGTCACCGGGTGGTCGCCGGTGATCATGCGCACGCTAATGCCGTTGCGCTGCAACGCGGTCACCAGCGGGAGCGTCTGCGGGCGCGGGGCGTCGGCGAGGCCGAGGAAGCCGAGCAAGGTGAGTTCGACGACCGCCGCCTCGACGTCGTCGGGTTCGGTGCGCAGGTCGCGCCGGGCCACTACGAGGACCCGCAAGCCCTGTTCGGCGAGATCGCGCACCACCTGTTCGGCGCGCTCGCGCATGGGGTCGTCGAAGGGATGGTCGGTGTCGTCCACACGCACCTGCGTGCAGCGCGACAGCACAACTTCGGGGGCGCCCTTGACGATGAGCCGCAGTTTGCGGGCGGTGTGGCCGAGGGTGGCGGCGTAGCCGCGGTTGGATTCGAAGGGGATCTCCTCGATCGGGTCCCAGCGGCGGGCGTCGTCGCCGAGCACCTCGCCCGCGGCATCCACCACCGCGCGGTCGGTGGCGTGCACGATCGGGCCCTCGTCGGGGTCGGGGCAGGCGCGGGCCGCGGCCCGCAGCAGCCGGTGCGCGTTCTCCGAGCCCGCGTCCGGGGACCACTGCTCGTCGAGGTCGGCGAGGGTGGTCAGGCGCAGCCGCCCCTCGGTGAGGGTGCCGGTCTTGTCGAAGCACAGAGTATCCACGCGGCCCAGCGCCTCGACGGTGCGGCTGGCGCGGACCAGCACGCCGTGGCGGGAGAGCCTGCGGGCGGCCGCGAGCTGGGCGACCGTGGCCACCAGCGGCAGCCCCTCGGGCACCGCGGCGACCGCGACCGCCACGCCGTCGGCGATCGCGGTGCGCAGCGGCCTGCCGCGCAGGAGGCCGAGCCCGGTCACGACGCCGCCGCCGGTCAAGGTCAGCGGCAGGGCGCGGTCGGTCAAGCGGCGCAATTGCGCTTGCACGCCGCCTTTCTCCGGCGGTATGGCTCCGGCCGCGGCGCGGCCTGCCTGGGTGTCGGCGCCGACGGCCACGACGATCGCCCGGCCGGTGCCGTTGACCACCGTGCTGCCTTCGAAAACCATGCAGGCGCGGTCGGCCACCGCCGTACCGGGGGTGGCGGAGACCTGCTTGTCCACGGTGATCGACTCGCCGGTGAGGCCGGATTCGTCCATCTCCAGGTCGGCGGCGCGCAGCAGCCGCGCGTCGGCGGGGACCACGTCCCCGGACCGCAGCACGATCACGTCGCCGAGCGCGAGCAGGTTCGCGGGCACCTGGCGTTCGCCCGGCTCGTCCGCGTCGAGGTCCGCGCGATCGATGACGCGGGCGGTGAGCTGTTCGCCCTCGAACAACCGGTGCAGCGCGCCCTCGGCGCGCTGGCGCTGCCACGCGGAGACCAGTGCGTTGACCGCGAGCACCGACGACAGCAGCACCGCGTCCGACGGCGCGCCGAGCACGGCGGTGGCGACCGCGCCGACCCCGAGGATCGGGGTGAGCGGGTCGGCCAGTTCGCGGCGCAGCTGACCGGCGAACGACGCGGCCGAGGAGAGGACGCTCACCCCCGGGATGCGGGCGGCGGGGCTCGGCTGGGCTCGCTCCTCCAACGGAGCCGGCTGCGCCAGCCGGCTGAGCACCTCGCCGGCTTCCAGAGCGTGCCAGGGCAGCAACGGGGCGAGGGTGGCCGGTGGCTCGGTCCGCGCCGAACGCCATCCGGTGAAGGCGCCGCTGAGCAGACCGGTGTAGTGCGCGGCGGTCATGGGCGAAGCTCTGCCTGCGCTGGTCGGGGCCACGGCCAGCAGCAGTCCGCCCAGCGCGGCCGCCGACAGGGCCAGCGAGCGCCCGCGTTCGCTCACCTGACGAGCCGGACCGACGGCGGCCAGGACGCGGTCGGCCTGCCCGAGGTCGCGGCAGACCGCGTCGGCGGTCCAGGGGATCTGCAGTGCGTTGTCCTCTCGGACGGCCAGCCCGATCGCCACGTCGGCGAAGGCCAGCGCCCGGTGCGCGCGGGGGCTCAGCACGGCCACCACGTGACCGTCCTGCTGCAACGTGCGCACCAGCTTGCTCAGTGAGCGCGACGGAGAGACGAATTCGTCGGCCATGGAGCGCAACTCCGCGGCGTCGGCGTCGCCGACGAGGGTCACGCGCAGTCCCGCGCTGCGCGCACGCGCCAGCAGCGCGTGGGCCCGCCGGTCGAGTTCGCGACCGATCAGTACCCGTCCGACCGGTGTGCCGTTGTCGTGCAGTTCCCGCCATACCGGGCGGCGCGTCCCGCCTCGGTCGACCTTTCCGGTCGCGGCGTGCACCAGCCGCCGGTTGCCATCGGAGGACTGGAGACGATCGAGGTCGTCCGGTCGCGCGTCGCCCTCGGAGCCTTCCTCGGCTTCCTGACCCCACAGCAGGCGCTGGCTCACGCTCCACACGTCGGCGACCGACCACTTCTCGTGCGTCGTCTCGGCGTCGAGCACCAGCCTGCGTGCGGTCAGCAGCGACTCACCGTCGATGACCAGCGCCGACAATCGGTCCAGCCGCCGCCAGACCCGTGGGTGCAGCGTCAGCACCCCGGCCCGGCCCAGCGTCGTGGAGACCAGGGCACCGTAAGCTTCCCGGCTCGCTCGCGCCGCCTTGGGCGCTCCGAGTTCCAACGCGTCGGCCGCGCCGAACAGCCCACGCCCGCCGAGCACGGAGCTGACCGCACCCACCAGTGCACCCGCGGCCGTCTCGTCGGCCACGCGTTCGATCGGCCCCTGTGGCATCTCGACGATGCGGGCGGGCGCTGACAACGGTTCGCACACTTCCGCGGGACGGCGGTCGATCTCGGCCTCCCAGTTGCGCCATTGCGCGTACCTGGTCAGCGACTCGGTCAGCGTGAAACCGCGGTGCACCGCGTCGATCACCAGATTCGCCGTGCCCGCCGCGGCGCTGTTGCCCAGGGCGTTGCCGATGGCGTTGGCCGTGGTGAGCACCATGTCCGTCCGGGGACGGCCGAGCTGTTCCTCCAACCGTTTACGGATCCGCGGCTGGGTGTCGACGAACGCGGCGGCCGCGCGCAGTACCCGGGCGGGTGCGCGCAACGGCAGCACCGCCCCCACCGCCGACAGCCCGATCGCGCACACGTCGCCGGCGACCTGAATTCCCGCCGCCAGCAACGGCTCCCGGTCGCCGGGGTGCTCACAGCCGCGGCTCCAGTCCAGGTCGCCGACCGCGGTGTCGGCCTCGACCGACTCGATCGCCGACACCAGGGCGGGCAGATCGGCCGCACCGTGCTCCAGCGCGGCGACGACTCGTCCGGTCACCGCGTTCACCCGCCACCAGCGCACATCCCGGCGGCGGTCCAGGGTGCGGCGCAGCGCCTCGGTGACGGCTTCGCTCTTGCCGGAGTCCAGGCCGCGGACCTCGACGGTGGCCCGGTCCTCGTAGACGGCCACGCGGCGGCGCGAACGCAGTGCGTGCGGATCGACCAGCGCCGCCAACTCGTCGCGCAACTCCTCGTCGCGTCCCAGATTCAGCAGTGACGCACCTGCCCGGGCGCCGGCGGCCACTGCCTGCACCGGCGCCTGGGCGGCCCTGGTTCCCAGGCCGACTGCCTTCTCCACGCCCGCGCGGGCCATCTCAGCGGCTGCGGAGGTGGGCGCCTCGAGCCACCACGGCGAGACCACTCCGCGTAGTAAAAAGCTCATACCCGGCAGCTACCCAGGCGCGCAGAGAGCAAACAGTTCCCGGCCGCGGTCGCGGACGACCGCGGCGGGGTCCGGTGCGGACCCGCCGCGCCGATCAGTTCGTGGCGGTCGGGTCGAGGACGATCTTCACCGCACCGTCGGTCTTCTGCTGGAAACTGGCATAGGCCTGCGCCGCGTCGGTCAGGGGAAGGCGGTGGGTGGCGAAGGTGTCCACGCCGAGCGGGTCGCCGTCCTGCAGCAGCGGCATGATGTCGCCGACCCACCGGTTCACGTTCGCCTGCCCCATCCGCACCTGGATCTGCTTGTCGAACAGCACCCGCATCGGCATCGGGTCGAGCATGCCGCCGTAGACGCCGATGACCGAGATCGTGCCGCCGCGGCGGACGATGTCGATCGCCGAGTGCAGCGCCGCGAGCCGATCGATACCCGCGGTGTCCATCACCTTCTCGGCCACGAAATCCGGCAGGAACGCCGCCGAGCGCTGGGCCGCCGAGGCCAAGGGCGAGCCGTGGGCCTCCATGCCGACCGCGTCGATCACCGAGTCGGTGCCCCGGCCGTCGGTCCATCCCCGGATGATCGCGCCCACCGGCTCGTCGGCGTCGGTGAGGTCGATCACCTCCACGCCGCGTTCGGCCACCCGCGCCAGCCGCTCGGGAACCCGGTCGACGCCGATCACGCGATACCCGCGATGCGCCGCGACCCGGCACGCCATGTCCCCGATCGGGCCCAGGCCCAGCACGGTCACCGAACCGCCCTCCGGGACCGCGGCGTACTCCACCGCCTGCCATGCGGTGGGCAGCACGTCGGACAGGTACAGGAACCGCGAATCGGGCGGTCCCTCGGGCACCGTGATGTGGGTGGCGTCCGCGTGCGGCACCCGCAGATACTCCGCTTGCCCGCCGGGCACCTGTCCGTAGAGCTTGGAGTAGCCGAACAGCGCCGCGCCGCAACCGTATTCGCGGACCTGGGTCGTCTCGCACTGCGTGGGCAGGCCGGTCCGGCACATGTAGCAGGCGCCGCAGCTGATCTGGAAGGGGATCACGACGCGGTCGCCGCGGCGCAGACCGGTGACGGCCGAACCGGTTTCGACCACCCGTCCCATGGGTTCGTGGCCGAGCACGTCGCCGTTGCTCATGTAGGCGCCGAGCACTTCGTACAGGTGCAGATCGGATCCGCATATACCGGTGGAGGTGACCTCGATGATCGCGTCCGTCGGGGCCTCGATCCGTGGATCGGGCACCGTCTCCACGGCGACTTTGCGTCGTCCTTGCCAGGTCACTGCCTTCATCCGCGTGTTCCTCCTGTGGGGTCCGGTCTTGTCCCCGTGCTACCCGGGCGCCCTCGCCCGAAACGAGCGCGCCGGGTTCACCCGCGCCGGTCCGTTCTCCGCGTGCGAACACATACGCGGGTACGGGGGATCGCGCCGACGGCCCGCCGGACCGCTCGGCGCGCGAGCCGACCCGACGTGCGTAGCGGCCGCTGTTCGAGACCGCGGCGGCCCGCTTGCGACGGGTGTAGTGGATGGGTAGCACACCGGACGTGTGCCGTCGCCGAATCCGGGTAGGCGGAAGCCGTGGACCATACACGAGCTCCTCTGCTGGAAGCGCTTGCCGACTATCACCGACTGGGCCGGTACGGATTCACCCCGCCCGGACACCGGCAAGGACGCGGCACCGACGAACGGGTGTTGGACGTGATCGGCCGCGACGCCTTCGGCTCCGACGTGCTGGCCGTCGCCGGATTGGACGACCGGCTGGCACGCGGCGGCTACCTCGCCCGCGCCGAGGCACTCATGGCCGACGCGGTGCGCGCGGAAACCGCGTTCTTCTCCACCTGCGGCAGTTCCCTGTCGGTCAAGGCGGCCATGATGGCGGTCGCGGGCGGTCACGAGGGCGGCTTGCTCGTGGCGCGCGACAGCCACAAATCGGTGGTCGCCGGGCTGGTGTTCTCCGGCGTCCAGCCGCATTGGATCACCCCGCGCTGGGATACCGACCTGCATTTCTCGCACCCGCCCTCACCCGAGCAGGTCAGAGAAGCCTGGGACGCGCATCCCGACGCCGCGGGCGCGCTGATCGTCAGCCCCAGTCCCTACGGCACCTGCGCGGACATCGCCGCCATCGCCGACGTCTGCCACGAGCGGGGCAAACCCTTGATCGTCGACGAGGCGTGGGGCGCGCATCTGCCCTTCCACGACGACCTGCCCACCTGGGCGATGGACGCGGGCGCCGATCTGTGCGTGGTCAGCGTGCACAAGATGGGCGCGGGGTTCGAGCAGGGCTCGGTGTTCCACCTGCAAGGCGATCTCATCGACCCGATCCGGCTCAGCGAATGCGCCGACCTGCTGATGACCACGAGCCCGAACGTGCTGGTCTACGCCGCGCTCGACGGTTGGCGCAGGCAAATGGTCGAGCGTGGGCCCGAACTGCTGGGCCACGCGCTGCGCGTCGCCGGACGGGCCAGACAACAGCTCGCCGAGCTCCCCGGCATCACGGTGCTCGAGGACGAACTGCTCGGCGTCGAAGCCTCTCACGACCTCGATCGGCTCCAGGTCCTGATGGACGTGTCCGAGACCGGGGCCAGCGGCTACCAGGCGGCGGACTGGTTGCGCGAGCACCGGCGCCTCGACATGGGGCTGAGCGATCACCGTCGTGTGCTGGCGACCCTGTCGCTCGCCGACGACAAAGGCACCGTGGAGGCCTTGGTCGACGGCGTAGCCGCTTGGCGCGAGCAACTGACCGATCCCCAGCCGCCCCCCATCCACCTGCCCTCGCCCGGTGACCTGCAATTGGAGACCGTGATGCTGCCGCGCGATGCGTTCTTCGGTCCGGTCGAGACGGTGGACGCGCAAGACGCCGTGGGCCGCATCGCCGCCGAGCAGCTCACGCCGTACCCGCCCGGCATTCCGGTGGTCGTGCCCGGCGAGCGGATCGACGGCGCGGTGATCGACTACCTGCGCACCGGGCTCGACGTGGGAATGAACGTGCCGGATGCCGCGGACTCCAAGCTGCGCACGATCCGGGTCGTCGCCCGCGGCTGAACCGAAACATACTGCGAATCAGGAGGTTTCCCCCATGGCCGGACCGAGCGCCCTCGCACTGGTGTGCACACTGAAGAAGTCACCCGCCGAATCCAGCAGCGACCTCATCGCCCGCCAGGTGCTCGACGAGCTGGCCGGGCACGACGTGCAGGGCACGGTGCTGCGCGTGGTGGACTACGAGGTGCTGCCCGGTGTCACCGCCGATGAGGGGCCCGGCGACCAGTGGCCGTCGATTCGGGAACGGATCGCGGCGGCCGACATCCTGCTGATCTCGACCCCCACCTGGGTCGGGCACATGTCCTCGGTGGCGCAGCGGGTGCTGGAGCGTTTGGACGCCGAGCTGTCCGAAACCGACGATCAGGGCCGTCCCGCGATGGTCGGCAAGGTGGCCACGGTCGCCGTGGTCGGCAACGAGGACGGCGCGCACAAGATCGTCGCCGACCTGTATCAGGGGCTCAACGACATCGGCTTCACCATCCCCGCGCAGGGCTGCACGTACTGGAACGATCAAGCCATGGGCGGCACCGACTATCAGGACCTCGACTCGGTGCCGAAGGCGGTGGCCTCGGCGACCGCGGCGCTGGCCCGCAACGCCGCCCACTTGGCCCGGGTGCTCGGCGCCCAGCAGTACCCGCCCGCCGAATGAGTCCCGCGCGATGGCGCCCGACACCTGCGGAGGTGTCGGCGCCATCGCCGGTTTCAGGCCAGGACGGCGTCCACCGTCTTCTTCAGGGCAGAGGGCTGCGCCGGTGAGGTCGGCGCCTTCTTCCTGAGTTCTTGCAGCCGTGCCCCGATTTCCTGAAGCTGCTTGCGGCCCAGGCGCTCTCGCACCTTCGGGAACCACTCGCCCTCTTCCTCATCGATGTGATGGTCGACGTTCTCGATCAGCACGGTGGCCTTGGCGGTGAAGTGCTCGTCGTCGGGCTTCATCATCGCCAGCTCGGTGACCAGCACGTCGGCGACGTGATGCTCCTCGTAGGACTCCAGGATGTCCTCCTCGAGCTCGGGCACGAGTTTGCGCACCTCGGGGTACATGCACTCGTTCTCGAGGTAGGTGTGCACCGTGAGCGCCTCGATGATCTTGTTCACCACGTGGCCCTTGGTCTCGACGGCATCGTCGCCCGCCTTCTCGAACTCGCGGAACAGCCTCCGGATCACCTTGTGGTCGTCGCGCAGCAGCACGATCGCGTCGGTCGTCATCGCTTCATCTCCTTGCGTCGGGTGCCGGTCTTCTGCCGACATTCCCGGCGCCGCGTCGCGCAAACCCTGGCCCGCGCCGTTCGGCGAGACCCGGGCCGGACCGTATGGTGGGCCTGGAGACAGGCAGGAAGGACGGAAATGCCCCACGCGGACGAGTACGCACAGCAGCTGGCCGAATCGGCGCGGCAGTCCGAGATCACCGTGGCGGTCGCCGAATCGCTGACCTCGGGTCGGCTCTGCGCCACACTCGGCGCGGCGCCGAATTCCTCCGACTGGTTCCGCGGCGGCCTCGTGGCCTACAGCTCGCAGGTCAAGCACACGGTTCTCGGGGTGCCCGATGTGCCCGTGGTATCGCAGACCGCGGCCGAGGCGATGGCCACCGGTGTGCGAAGCCTGCTGAAAGCGGTTGTCGCCGTGGCGGTCACCGGCGCGGGCGGCCCGGATCCGCAGGACGGCCAGCCGCCGGGGTCGGTCTGGTTCGCCATCGCCACCGAGCACGACGTCCACGCCTGGCACCGGCAGTTCGAGGGCGACCCGAAAGACGTGCTCGATCAGACCGTCGCCTGCGCGACCGAGTCGCTGCTCGACACGGTCCGCGCCCTGGGCGCGGACCGGTCGCGGGCATGACCCGCGGTCACGACGACCGGCGATGCTTGCGGTGGCTGGTGTCGCACAGGGGGTAGTTCTTCGAGCGTCGGCACAGGCACAGCGCCACCGCGAAGCGGTCACAGCGGATCGTCCGGCCGTCCGGGGTCACCAGTTCGACCGGCCCCTCGATCAACGCCGGGCCGTCCGCGGTGAGCGTCACCCGCCGCCACTGTTCATTGCCGGATGCGGTCGGCACGGATAACCACCAGATCTTCCATTCGCTGGCCGGGTTCGATCAACCCGGCCGCCTCCAGCCAGTCCGCGCGGCGACGCAGCACAGGCCCGAACGGCACGGTCGCCCGCGCCACGATCGCGGCCTTCAGGTCCCGCTCGCGCAACTGGACCAGGGTCGAATCGGGATCGCACAACGCCGAATGCACGATCAACGCGACCCCTCGCGGTTTCAAGAGGGTGGGCAGCGCCGCGCACAACTGGTCCAGTACCGCCCTGCCCCGGATCCCGGCGTCCCACGCGCGGGCGATGCCGCGGCTGTCGGTGCCCGCGGGAGCCGGCACATACGGTGGGTTGGCGAGCACCAGATCGAAATTGCGCCCGCCGAGAACCGCCGCGAAATCACCGCGCAGCACTTCGGCGTCGATGCCGCGCATCCTGCAGTTCAACCAGGCGGAGACGACGGCGGCTCGGGACACGTCCACGGCGGTCACCCTCGCCGCTCCCGTACGCGCGGCGGCGACGGCCAAGGCTCCGGTGCCGGTACACACGTCCAACGCATGCCCGCCACGCGGGACGCCCGCCTCCGACAGGGCACGAGTGAGCAACCAGGTGTCCAATTGCGGCGGGTAGACGCCGGGGGGTCGAATCAACATCACGTTCTGGCGAGTAGCCCGCCGCGCGCTGCTTAATCGTCCACCTCGCCCGGTCCGCTCCCGGTCTCCCGCAACGAACTGCGTCCGGCGCCCCAGGCATCCAGCACATGATCGGCGAATCGGTCCTCGAGCAGGTTCGTCACCTGGATGCCGAACGCCACCGACTCGGTCAGGCCGGGCTCCCGCCGCAGCAGGTCGCCGATCACGCCGGTGCGCATGATCTGCTCGTGCACGGCGTCGGCCTCGACGTGTTCACGGTAGAACAGCACGCAGGCCGGGTCGGCGTCCAGACGCTCCAACGCCTCCACCAAGCGCTGGGCGCCGGGCGGAGAAGTGATCTCCACCGCGGCGAAGTGCCCCACCAGCGCACCACGCCACACCCGGTGCAGCCCGAACAGCGACATCATGTTCACCAGCGCGAGCATCGGGGCGGGCACCACGTCCAGATAGTGCAGGTATCCCGGGTTCAGGCCGGCGCCGGCCAGCAGATCGGCATACAGCTGCGCGTGCACGCGTTCGCCGCGCCCACCCCCGAACTCGTCGAATTCGACCGCCACCAGCGACGCTTTGGCTTGGCCGCGCAGCCGGGGGATCACCCAGGCATAGGGGTCGGCTTCTTTGTGGTGATAGATCGAACGGTGCACGAAGTACTCGCGCATCTGCCACCATTCGCCCTCGTCGCGCAGGAAGCGGCTGGGTCCGGCCGGGTCGGCGGGTGTGATGAGCAACTGGTCGAGTTCGGCGTCGAGATCCGCTCCGCCTGGCACGTCGTCGCGCAGCGCGCGCAGGAACCGCTGTTCCATCGCCGCGCGCAGACCGAGCAGGCCCGGATCCCATTCCCAGCCCGCGTCCACGGTCGTGAACCCGTGATAGTGCAGCTCGTAGCAGGTGTGCAGGGCCAGATGCAGATCCTCGCCGTACGGGTCCACCGAACCCGCCTCCGGCACCGAACCGCCCGGCTCGCCGCGCAGCAACTCCACTACCGCCTCCGACAACTCTCCGCGGGGCCGGGGCAGTTCGTGCGTCTGGGCGTCTGTCATGACCGTCATAACGGTCGCTTACCCCGGAAAAGCGGGGTTATCGCGGCATCGCTGCGGAAAGAATGCACGGCGGCCGTCCCGCGCCGCGGGTGCGACGGCGCGGGAACAGCAAACCACTATCGATGAAGACTTTCGCGGAGCTACCCGTTCGCCTTCTTGTACGCCTCGACGACCTCGGCGGAGATCCGTCCCCGCGCCGACACATCGATGCCGTTCTTGCGCGCCCATTCCCGGATGACCGTGGCCTGTTCCCGATCGGTAGCCGACCGCAGGACACCACCTCGGCCGCGACGCGCACGGCCGACCTTGCGAGCGTATGGAACCCACTGCTCGAAGAATCCGCGCAACTGACCGGCATTGTCCGCCGACAAGTCCATCTCGTAGGCCACGCCGTCCACGGCGAAAGACACGGTTTCCTCGGCCTGAGACTTGCCGTCGTAGTCATCGACCAGTGTCACGACGACCTTGCGTGCCATGTAGATAATCCCTTCACGGTTACCGAGCGCGTGCAGTCGAAAAAACAATCTTAGCCAGTAGATAACAGATCAGTTCCGCCCTTGGAACAGCGGGGTCCTCACCGCTGGACGGGATGCGCCGCGAAGAGTGCACCGGCCCGACGGTTGATCCTTCACATATTGCACGCGCGCACAGCCGGGCCGCAAACGACCTCCCGCACAGGACGGTCGACCATACTCCGACGGCAGCGCGCAGGGCGGCACGTCGATCGGATCGTACGCAGTCCGTAATCCGCCAGAGTGACTGGCCCACGGAGAGACACATGCACCGGAACGCACCGGGAAACCCGGTGGAGCGCGCGGATTTCCGGCGGCACCGACGCGAAGCCCGCAGCCGGTTACCTCCCATTGCTGAGAAGAGATACGGCCCGGTCGCGGCTTAGTCTGGACGACGCCCGGTCGAGCCGGAATACTGGCGTGCGCCGGTTTCGCAGGAGTCGACCACACGTGGTGTGGCGCATGCGTTCGGACGAAAGGAACTATCTCCCGATTCTGCAGACAGGCAGTCGGCCCGTTGAGAACGGCGGGGGGCCGAGTACCGTTCCGAACTCTTTCGAGAGAGTGGGACATCCGCGGGAAGCGGATCCCAGCAACGAATCAGATGTCGGCCGATTCGCGGAATTCGGCCAGACGAGCCAAGTGCACGAGCGGAAGTCGATAGTATGCGTGTGGCCTTGTTGCCCGCAGGTACGCGGGGCGATCATCAACCGTATCTCGCGTTGGCGCACGAGTTCCGCACCCGCGGGCACGAGGTGGAGATCACCGCCACCCGCAACCAAGCGCACATCCTGCGCAACGCGGACTTCGAACCCCATGTGATTCCCTTCGACGCCGCGGAATTGCTCGAGACGACCGAGGCCAAGCGGGCCCTGGCCTCCGGCAAGACGCTGCCGTTCGTTCGCATCATGCTCGACACGGTGAAGATCATCGAAGGTTCGCGCGGCGTGGCGATGCACGAGGTGCTCGTGAAAGCCTGTGCGGCGGCGGATGTCGTCGTCGCCTGCGCGTCGACGCTGCCGTGGGCGATGGATTTCCGCGAGAAGACCGGCACGCCGGTGATCGGCTGCCTGCCGTATCCGCTCGAACGCACCGATGAGTTCCCGTCGTCGTTCATGGCGAAGAACATGACGTCGTCCCGATTTCTGTCCCGGGCGAGTTATAGCCTCTTCGAATTGTCGTATACGTTCTTGTATCGCAAGGTCGACCGTCGAATGCGCCGCGAGATGGGACTGCCCGGTAAGCCGCGCAATCCTTTTCGGCGACTGCGTGACGAGCGGATACCGCTCGTCCATATGGTGAGCCCGGTGTTGCTGCCGAAGCCGCACGATTGGTCCGAACGCGCGACGATCGTGGGCGCTTCCATCCTGCCGCCGCGACTGCGTGACGCCTGGGGCGAAGCGGTCGTCGATCCGCGACTCGACGCGTGGCTGGACGAAGGCCCACCTCCGATATATTTCTGCATGACCGGAATGCCCGTTCTCGATCCGGTGGAATGCCGCGCGATGATCGCGACGGTCTGCGCGCGATTGGGCACGCGGGCCCTCCTCACGGTGAAAGGCGAGGGTTTCCCGAAGGGATTCAGCGCCGACCGGACTCTGCTGGTCATCGACTCGTTCGACTACGACCGCGTCCTGCCGCGATGCAGCGCGGTGGTGCACCACGGCGGCAGCGGCAATACCCATGACGTGGTGCGGGCGGGGATTCCGGCCGTGGTGATACCGGTGCACAGCGATCAATTCTTCTATGGCTGGCGGATCGCAGCGCTCGGTATCGGGGCCACCTTCCCGTATCGCGAGATCACCACCGAGCGCCTGTATCAGGCGTTGGCGCAGGCCTTGGCGCCGCGAGCGCGGCAGCGAGCCGCGGAGATCGGCCGCACGGTCGCACAGGAGAACGGCGTGCTCGCGGCGGTCGACGCCGTCGAGGAACTCGCCGCCGCGGCCGTCCGACCATGAGGACGGTCGGCCGCCGCGTCGGTGCGCGGCGTTCGCCGATGAGCGCACGACAACCGTGACAGTCGAGTTCCGAAGGTTGTATCGCATGACCGAATACCGATCGTTCGTCGATGTCCTGCTCACCCGCGGTGAGACACTGCCCGCCGCCACCGCTTACCGTTTCCTGCGGACCGGCGACGTGGACGGCGCCATCGACGAGATCACCTACGCCGCCGTGTCGGTCCGGGCGCGGGCGATCGCCGCCGCGTTGCAGGAGGGCGGCGTGCGCCGGGCCCTGCTGCTGTATCCGTCCGGATTGGATTTCATCGCGGGCTTTTTCGGCTGCCTGGCCGCCGGCGTCGTCGCCGTGCCCGCACCGCTGCCGCAGCTGGAGGCTCGGTCCCTGCGACGGTTGCGGCACATGGTCACCGATGCCGACGTCGACGCGGTACTCACCACCGGACAGGTCCGCGCCGAGGCGGCCGCGGCGCTCGAGCAGCTTCCCGAACTGGGCGCGCCCACCTGGCTGGCGACCGACGAGATCCCCGACGACATGGCGGCATCGTGGCATCGGCCCGCCGTCGGACCGGATTCGGTCGCCTTCCTGCAATACACGTCGGGTTCGACGAGCGCGCCGCGCGGCGTCGTGGTCACCCACGCGAACCTGCTGCACAACGAGCGCGCCATCGCCACCGCGCTGGGTCATACGCCCGAGCTGCTGGAATCCCGCACCGACGCGCTGTTCGTGAGCTGGCTGCCGATGTATCACGACATGGGACTCATCGCGCCTGTGTTGCAGACGATGTTCGTCGGCGCGAACGCGGTGCTGTTGTCCCCTCAGCATTTCCTGCAGCGTCCCGAGCGCTGGCCGCAGGCGGTCTCGGCGTTCGGCGCGCACACCAGCGGCGGCCCGAATTTCGGTTACGAGCTGTGCCTGCGCCGGATGACGCCCGCGCAGATCGATCAGCTCGACCTGCGCGGCTGGAAAGTGGCCTTCAACGGCTCGGAGACGGTGCGCCCCGCCACTGTGCGCCGGTTCGCCGACACCTTCCGGAACGCGGGGTTCCGAGCGGAATCGTTCCAGCCGGTATACGGCTTGGCCGAGGCGACACTCATCGTCAGCGCCGCCGAACTCGGCGCCGAGCCCACGGTGATCCTGCCGCCGGGCCGGTCCGAACTGGTCGGCGTGGGGCGCCCCGCCGAAGGGCTGTCGATCGCCATCGTGGACCCCGAGCGGCGCACGGAATGCGCGGAAGGCGACGAGGGCGAGATATGGGTGTCCGGAACCAGTGTCGCCGCTGGATATTTCGGCAACGAACAAGCCACCCGCGAGACCTTCCACGCCCGGCTCGGTGCTGATGACCGCGCTTTCCTGCGCACCGGGGATCTGGGTTTCGTGTCCGACGGCGAGTTGTTCGTCACGGGGCGGCGCAAGGATCTGCTGATCATCGACGGCAAGAACCACTACCCGCAGGACCTGGAGCTGACGGTCGAGACCGCGCACGCCTGCGTCCGGCCCGGCTGTGTGGCCGCCTTCTCGGTGGACGAAGGCATCGACGGAGAACTGCCCGTCGTGGTCGCGGAGGTGCGCACGGAGGACCCCGCCGCACTCGCCGAGGCCGAAGACGCGATCCGCGCGGCGATCGGCGCCGAGCACGGGCTCACACTGCGGTCGGTGGTGCTGATCCGGCCCGGGGCCGTCCTCAAGACCAGCAGCGGCAAGGTACAGCGGCAGGCCTGCCGCGCGGCGTATCTCGACGACGAGTTCGCTCCACTGCTGTCCACACGCGGACAGTTCGACGACCTCGCCGCCCCGGCGGGCACGCCACCGGGCGCGGCGATGACGGCCGAAGAGATGCAGACCTGGCTGGTGGAGTTCATCGCCCGGCTGGCCTACCTCGATCCGGCGCGGATCGACGTGCATCGGCCGCTGGTCGAATTCGGCCTCGGCTCCGCCGATCTCGTCGAGCTCGTCGTGGAGCTGTCCGACCGGGTCGGGCGGAGCCTGGACACGAACCTGTTCTTCGAGCATCCCACCATCGCCCAGGTGGTGGCGGCGCTGCATCGCACCGAAGCCGCCGCCACGCCGGTAACGCACCAGGAACGCACCGACGACGCCATCGCGATCATCTCGATGGCCTGTCGTTTCCCCGGCGGCGCCGACGATCCGGAATCGCTGTGGCGACTGCTGGAGGAGGGACGCGACGGCCTGTCCGACGTGCCGCCGGGGCGCTGGAGCACCGACGGGCTCTACGACCCGGACCCGGCCGCCGAAGGCAAGGCGTACACCTTCCGCGGCGGATACCTCACACAGGTCGACCAGTTCGACGCCGCGTTCTTCGGCATAGGACCGCGCGAGGCGGCGGTGATGGACCCGCAGCAGCGGCTCATGCTGGAACTGAGCTGGGAGGCGATCGAACGGTCCGGCCGCGACCCCAGGCAGTTGCAGGGCAGCATGACCGGGGTCTACTTCGGGGTGTACAGCACCGGTTATCTCGCCGACCCCGCTCCCCGGCAGTTGAACGGACAGGTCGGCACCGGCCTGTCGCCGAGTGTGGCCTCCGGCCGGGTCGCGTACACGCTGGGCTTCCACGGTCCCGCCGTCACCCTCGACACGGCGTGTTCGTCCGCGATCGTCGCGCTGCACCTGGCCGCGCAGGCTTTGCGCGCCGGTGAATGCGACCTCGCCCTGGCCGGCGGCACGACACTACTGATGGGGCCGACCGCGCACGTGGAATTGTGCAAGCTCGGTGTGCTCTCGCCCACCGGGCGGTGCGCGCCGTTCTCGGCGGGAGCGGATGGGACGGTGTGGGCCGAAGGCGCGGGTCTCGTGCTGGTGAAACGGCTCGACGACGCCCGGCGCGACGGCGACCGGGTGCTCGCGGTGGTCCGCGGGTCGGCGGTGAACCAGGACGGTCGTAGCCAAGGCATCAGCGCTCCCAACGGATTCGCCCAAGAACAGGTCATCCGGGCGGCGTTGCACTCCGCCGGGCTGGCGCCCGAGGACATCGACTATGTGGAAGCGCACGGCACCGGCACCGCGCTCGGTGACCCGATCGAAGCGCGTGCCCTGGCGCGGGTCTTCGGTGCGGGACGGGCGCCGCAGCGCCCGCTCGGGGTGGGTTCGCTGAAATCCAACGTGGGGCACACGCAGGCGGCGGCCGGAATCGGCGGCCTCATCAAAGTGATCCTGGGGTTGCAGCACGAGAAGATTCCGGGAATGGCGCACGACGGGCCGCCGACACGGCAGGTCGATTGGGACGACACCGGACTGGTCGTGCGCACCGATCCGGCGCCCTGGCCCCGGGGCGACCGACCGCGCCGTGCCGGAGTGAGCGCCTTCGGGCTCAGCGGAACCAACGCCCACCTGATCGTCGAGGAGGCGCCCGCATCCGAGGACCTTTCCGACCCCTTCGACGACGACGCACCGCGGGATATCCGGGTGGCGCTGTTGCCGATCTCGGCTCGGAACCGGGCCTCGCTGTACGGTCAGGCGCGCCGCCTGCTCGAGCGCGTCACCGGCGACCCCGCCCTGGCGCCGGCGACGGTGTCCCGGTCACTGGCGTTGGAGCGCACACCGTTCGAGTGGCGGGCCGTGGTGGTGGCGAGCGAGCGTGACGACATGGTCAGCGCGCTCGGCGATCTGGCCGGCGAACGGTCGACGCCCGATGTCGTCGTCGCCGCGGACGCGGCGCTCACCACGGGCAAAACGGCGTTCGTCTTCCCCGGGCAGGGTGTTCAGTGGGCCGGGATGGCGCGGGACATGGTGGCCCGCTCCGAGGTCTTCCGCGCCGAGTTCGCACGATGCGACGAAGCGTTCCGGCACCGCACCGGATGGTCGCTGGCGACCCGGCTGTTCGGGCTCACCGCGGCGGAACTCGGCGACTTCACCGTGGTGCAACCGCTGTTGTTCGCCACGATGGCGGCACTCGCGGCCACCTGGCAGGACGCGGGCGTCGCACCGGACGCGGTCATCGGGCACAGCCAGGGCGAGATCGCCGCGGCCTACGTCTCGGGCGCACTGAGCCTGGACGAGGCCGCCCGCGTGGTCGTGGCGCGCAGCCGCCTGATGGCGGGCATCGCCGAACAGGGCGCGATGGCGATGATCGCGTTGCCCGCGCAACGGCTCGAAGAACGCTTGGCCGCCTTCGACGGAGCGGTGTCGATCGCGGCGGTCAACATTCCCCGTTCGACGATCGTGGCCGGAGCACGCGAGGCGGTCGAGACGCTCGTGGGTGACCTGGTGGACGAACAGGTCGAGGCGCGGGTGCTGGCCGCCGGGCCTGCGCTGGCCGGGCATTCGGTTCTCCTCGAACCGATACGGGACCGACTGCTCGACGAACTCGCCGGTTTGAGCGCTACCCCACCATCCGTTACCTGGTACTCGACCGTGCTGGGCGAACCGGTCGTGGACGACCGCGCCGAAGCGAGTTACTGGTACCGCAACGCGCGCGAGCCGGTCCGGTTCGCGAGCACGATCGAGCGCATGATCGGCGACGGATTCCGGTATTTCGTCGAACTCGGCGTGCATCCGCTGCTCACCACGGCGGTGCGGGCCGTCGCCGAGCAGACCGGCCGCGAGGTCGTCGCGGTGGGTTCGCTGGTGCGCGACGAAGACGGGCCGCGCAGCCTGGCGCGTGCCCAGGCCGCGCTCTGGGTGGCCGGCCGCGACCTCGACTGGTCGCGTCTGGTGCCCGCGCACGGCAGCGTCGACCTGCCGACCTACGCCTTCGACCGGCGGCGGTTCTGGACCGAATCGGCGTCCGAGGACGCCACTGCGCTCGGGTTGCGGTCGGCCGCCCATCCCTTCGTCGGAGCCGTTGTGCCGCATCCGGATTCCGATGGCGTGACGCTGACCGGACGGATCGCCCTGCGGACCCACCCGTGGCTGGCCGACCATGCCGCGCCCACCGCGGTCGTCATGCCCGGCACAGGTCTGGTCGAGCTCGCGATCCGCGCCGGTGACGAGGTGGCCGCCGGAATCGTGCGCGAACTCGTGCTGCACGCCCCCATGGTGATTCCCCAGGACGCGGCCTTGCAGATCCAGGTGGTGGTCGCCGACGCCGACGCCACCGGTGGCAGGCCCGTGTCGATCCACTCCCGCCTCGAGCGGGATCTCGGCACTTCCTGGACGCTGCACGCTCGCGGAGTGATGGCGGCGACGCCCGAATCCCACGCCGGTGACGCCGACACCGCGCCGTGGCCTCCGGCGGGCGCGACCGCCGTCGACGTCGAGGACATGTACGCGCGGCTGTCGGTTCGCGGGCATCGCTACGGCCCGCTGTTCCGGTCGGTGCGCGCGGCGTGGCGCAGCGGCCCGGAAATCTTCGCCGAGGTGGCGCTTCCCGAGAATGCCTACGGTGATGCCGCGCGATTCGAGATCCATCCCGCGCTGCTCGACTCCGCACTGCACGCGGCGCTGCTGCTGGGCACGGACGACAGCGATGCCGCGCTGCTGCCGTTCGCGTGGACCGGTGTGACCCTGCACGCCTCCGGCGCGACGGCGCTGCGCGTCCGGATCTCCCGCGACGGCTCCGACGGGGTGCGCGTCGTGGCGAACGATCTCACAGGAGAGCCGGTCGTGTCGGTGGGCTCGCTGGTGCTGCGGCCCGCACCCGCGGCGCAGGTGCTCGACTCAGCGGCGTCCGCCGCGCATCGCACATTGTTCCGGCCGGAGTGGACGGCCGTTGCGGCGCCGCTGACCGTCCGGCCGGTCGTCGCGGTTGCGTGGTCGCGCTCGGGCCCGCGGGATGCCGCGCCGGAGGCGGTGATCATCGACGTCGCCCAAGGGCATTCGATCGACGCGGTGCACGCCGCGGTAGGGCAGACGCTCGAAGCCTTGCAGTCGGCCCTCGACGACCCGCGACTGGGCACGGCCACCATCGTGGTGCGCACCCGCGGGGCCATGGCACTGCCCGGCGAGGACGTCCCGAACACCGCGGGAGCGGCGGTGTGGGGGCTGACTCGCGCGGCGCAGTCGGAGAACCCGGAACGCATCGTGCTGGTCGACAGCACCGACGCGGAGGTGGATATCGCGACGGTACTGGCCTGCGGTGCGCCCCAGGTTCTCGTGCGCGACGGCGTCCTGTCCGCGCCGCGACTCGTGCGGCCCGCCGCGACGGACGCCGCGGCAAGCAGCCCGGACTTCGGCGGCGGTTTCGTGCTCGTCACCGGAGCGCCGGGACGGCTCGGCTCGCTGCTGGCCGGGCACCTGGCCCGGTCGCACGGCGTCACGAAACTGCTGCTCGCCAGTCGCCGCGGCGCCGACGGCCCCGGCGCGCAGGAGTTGCGCGCCGAACTGACCGCCCTCGGCGCGGAAGTGGTCTTCGCCCGCTGCGACGTCGCCGACCGAGCCGCCGCGACCGAACTGCTGCGCGGACGCACGCTCAGCGGCGTCGTCCACGCGGCGATGGTTCTCGACGACGGCACGCTGGGCTCGCTGACGCCCGGCCGGCTCGAGGCGGTGCTGCGGCCGAAGGTCGACGGGGCCTATCACCTGCACGAGCTGACCTCGGGCATGGATCTGTCGTGCTTCGTGCTGTTCTCCTCCGTCGCCGGCGTGCTCGGCAATCCCGGTCAGGCGAACTACGCGGCCGCCAACGCCTACCTCGACGCCCTCGCCACTCATCGGGTGGCGCGGGGGCTGACCGCGCAGTCCCTGGCGTGGGGTCCGTGGAGCTTGGACATGCACGAGGTGATGGCGGCGGCGGATATCCGCCGCATGGAACGCACCGGCGTGCGTCCTCTGACGGCACACGAGGGCTTGGCCGCGTTCGACGCGGCGCTGCGGTACACCGATCCGGTGCTGGCTCCGATGCGGGTCGATGCCGACGCGATGCGGCGCGCGCCGCACGTTCCGCCGATGCTGCGGGGGCTGATCCGTCCGCCGTCGCGCCGCACGGCCGTCCACCGCGACGCCACCGACCCCTCGGCGCGGTCGCGATTCGCCGAACGGCTGCGCGGATTGCCGCCCGGAGAAGCGACCGCGGTCGCGGTCGACGTAGTGGCGCGCTGGGCCGCCGACGTGCTCGGCCATACCGGCGCCGACGCCATCGCGCCCGACCGGTCGTTCCAGAGTCTGGGCATGGACTCGCTGATGGCGGTGGAACTGCGCAACCGGTTGCGCGACGATACCGGCATCCTGGTGCCGCTCAGCGAGATCTTCGCCAACCAGAGTCCCGCCGCGCTGGGCGAATACCTCCTCGCCGAAGCGGCGCGCACGGCTACCGAGGTGCCCGCCGTGAGCACGGCCGAGCAGGAGGTCCCCGAGGTCGTCACCCTGCCTGTCACCCGAGACCTGATGCGGCTGCTGCGCACGGCGCAGCAAAACATTCCGAGTGTCGCCCAGACCGGCGGGCTGGCCATGCGGCTACACAGGGCGGTCGAACGCGCCGAACTGGAAGCGATCCTCGACCGCCTCGCCGGACGCCACGCGGCCTTGCGCACGGTGATCGTGCCCAGCGACGCGCACGGCACCCGACTGCGAGTGCGGTCGCGGCCGGGCGGGCCGCTGCTGCGGTGGTCGGTCGTCGATCGGCTCGGCCACGCCGTGGCGCGCGAACGCTTCGCTGAGCTGATGCGCGAGCCGTTCGACCTGGCGGAGGGGCCGCTGTGGCGGTTCGAACTGCTGGAATCCGATTCCGGCGAGCAGACGCTGATCTTCGGCGCGCACCACGCCATGTCCGATGTCCAGTCGATGTTGCTGGTCGCCGGGGAGATCGAAGCCGAACTGTCCGGCGCTGCGTTCCCAAATGTCCTGTCCAACAAGGACGTGCACGATCTGCTCGCCGCGCAAGCGCCGCAGGCCGAGCCCGACGCCGACTGGCGCCGGGAGTTCGCCGGATGCCGCCGCCTCGACCTGGCCCTGGCCCGGCCCAGACCCGCGCAACGCAGTCACCGTGCCGGAGAGGTGCTGCTGGAAATGCCGGCCGGGCTCCAGGACCGGGCCGCGCGGCGCGCTCGGGAGCTGGGCATCACACCGGCGGCGCTGTTCCTCGGCGCGCTGACCGTGCTGCTCGCCCGGCGGCAGGACAACGATCGTTTCGCGCTCGCCGTCCCGGTGGACACCCGCATCCACGCCGATGCTCCGGCGGCCGTCGGCTATTTCGGGGTGCCGGTGCCCTACCCGGCGAACGTCGAGCCGGGCGAGTCCATCGATGAGCTGCTGCGCCGGACCGGTGACCGGCTGCGGCGCCTGCTGGTGCCCGGAGCCGGTTTCTCCGACGTCCTCGGCGCTCTCGCCGCGGAGGGCCTGTACCGGGACAACGCGCCGCTGGTCGAGGTGTACTTCAACTACCTGAGGGCGAATTCCGCTGTCCACCGTGCGGATCTGGTTCCGGTGGGGACCGGGTACTCCGATCTGGACCTCATGGTGGCCGTGCTGGCCGACGCGGGCCGGATCTGGTTCACCTACAACGCGGACATCATCGATGACACGACCTGCACCCGGCTCGGCCAGGACTACCTCGCGTTGCTCGATGAGGTGGTCGAGCAGGCCGGATTGCCGGTGCGCCCGGGGTCGAGCGCGCCGCACCCGGCCACGCCGCAGGCTGTCGCGTTCGGGGCCACGTTCGCGCTGGGCAAGCTACCGGATCTGTATCGCGCGGCGACGGCGCACGGCGAGCACGGGGACGGGCTGACTGTCTTCGAAGCCCCCTACCACCACGTCTCGGCCGGGCTGCGCGATCCCTCCGGCGTCTTCGCGCAACCGTCGACCGCCTTGGGCATCGTGCTGTTGCGTGCGGCGGACCTGGAGCGTTTCGGCGCCCTCACCGACGACACGCTCGCCGAACTGACCGAGCAGTACCCCGCCGCGGTCCGGGAAGCCTCCGAACGCGCCCGTGCGCCGATCGTCGTCGGCTTCCTTCCCTCCCCCGGCCTCGATGATCGACTGCTGCGGTGGGAGCGGCGAACCGCGGAGCGGCTACGGGAGATCCCCGGCGTCGCGGTCCTCACCGAGGCCGACTGGACCCGTGATCACCACGTGGCGCATCGGTTCGACGAGCAGACCGACGCCCTGGCACACCTGCCGTTCACCGAGGAGTTCCAAGCGGCGGTGGCGCTGACGCTCGCCGCCGTCGCACGTGTCGCCTTGTTGCCCGCGCCGAAGGTCATCGCCGTGGACGGCGACGACACCCTGTGGAGCGGGGTGGTGGGCGAGATCGGCCCTGCCGCCGTCACCTTCGACCCACCGCGGATCACGCTGGCGCGGCGGCTGCGGCAATGGCGCGCCGCGGGCACCCTGCTGGTGCTGATCAGCAACAACGACGACGATTCCGTTCATGCGGTCCTGGCCCGCCCGGACAGCCCACTGCGCGCCGAGGACTTCGCCGTCGTCTCCACCGGATGGGACAGTAAGGCCGAGCGGCTCGAGGGCGCCGTCCGCACATTGGGTTTCGCCCTGGACGAGGTGGTCTATCTGGACGACAACCCGGTCGAGATCGCGAAAGTGCGTTCCCGTGCACCGGAAGCGCTCGCGGTGACGTGTCCGCCGGTCGGGGAACTGGAGGCGTTCCTCACCCGGTTGTGGCCGGTGACGCCGGTGGCGGTGACCGCGGAGGACGCCGCGCGCGCGGAGTTCTACCGGCGCGAGCGCGACCGCGATTCGGCCCGGGAACAACTCGACTTCGCGCAATTCCTCGAGCAGTTGGAGCTGGAGGTGAACGTCGAGCGGCTCTCCGAGCAGAACTCGGCGCGCGCGGCGCAACTCGTCCGCCGGACCAGTCAGTTCGTCCTGGGCGCCGTCACCGGGGAGGATGTCGAGCGCTGGCGGGAGGACGGCGAGGTGTGGACGGCATCGGCACGGGACCGGTTCGGCGACTACGGAACGGTGGCGGTGCTCGCGCTGCACGCCGACGGGGCCGCGCTGCGGTTGCGCGGCTGGCATCTGAGCTGTCGCGCGCTGGGCCGCGGCGTCGAGGAACGCCTGCTCGGCTGGCTGGCCGACCGCGCGGAGGCGCTGGGTTGCGCGACGGTGCGCATGACCGTCCACCGCACCGCACGCAACGTGCCCGCCCGGCGGCTGGCCGCCGCGCTCGGCGGCGGCGGCGGCATCGATGACGAGCGACTCGAGGTCGAGGTGGCGCCCGAGCGCCTGCGCACGTTCCGATCCTGGGCGCAATGAGCATGACCGACAAGGAGTTTCCCGTGCGCAGTCCCAACGGCGAGCACCCGCCCCGCACCGAGCGGGCCGATCGGCGCGACCTCGCCGAGGCCATCGAACGCGGTGGTGGTCTCGACGTGTCCGCGTTGCTGGCGCGCGCGGGTGCTGCGGTGACCACCGAGACGGCGGCGGTCGAGCGTCCCGGCGAATGGGACCTCGAATCGCTCACGACGGCGATCACACGGGTGGCGAATCGGTTCACCGCCGAGACCATCGGTCCCGAGACCGATTTCTTCGACGGCGGCGGCACGTCCATCGCCGCGGTGCAGTTCGTCGCGGCACTGGCCGCAGAGCTCGACGTGCATCTCGATCTGGACGACGTGTTCGCCGACGCGCGCCCGCGCAGGCTGGCGCAACGCCGGCTGGGCGCAGCCACGCAGGCGTCTGAAAG
Organism: Nocardia sputi; assembly: GCF_023501985.1. Classification (NCBI taxonomy): domain Bacteria; kingdom Bacillati; phylum Actinomycetota; class Actinomycetes; order Mycobacteriales; family Nocardiaceae; genus Nocardia; species Nocardia sputi. The sequence goes on from NZ_JAMFLC010000022.1 coordinate 165,138, forward strand.
CGAGAGGCCGGTACTCGTCGCGGATTCCGTGGACGACGAGTTCGCCCAGCTCATGTCCGACGTCGCCGGAGCCGACCGGCTCCCTTCGGTCGAACCGCCGGACCGGGTGGTCCCCCGCCGCGTGCTGCTGACCGGCGCCACCGGCTTCCTCGGCAGTCATCTGCTGCTGGATCTGCTGCGCGGCAGCGACGCCCACGTCGTCTGCCTCGTTCGCGCGCGGGACGACGCCGCCGGCCTCGACCGGTTGGCCGAAGCGCTGACGCGGTACCAGCTGCCGTGGTCGGCGGAGGTGCGCAGGCGGGTGACGGTGCTGACCGGCGATCTGCGCGAACCCGACCTCGGCCTGTCCGGCGAACGCTGGGCCGGGCTGGCGGAGGAGGTCGACGCGATCGTCAACGTCGGCGCCGCGGTGGACTTCCTGCGCGGCTACCGGTCGCTGCGCCGCGGCAATGTGCTCGGTCCGCTGACGCTGGCGCGGCTGGCGGCGACCGGCAGACCCAAACCGCTGCATCACGTCTCCTCGATCGCGGTGTTCAACGAGCTCGGCAGAACCTCGATGGGTGAGGACGATCCGGTGGCGAACATCGGCAAGCTCGTGATCGGCTACGACCGGACGAAATGGGCCGCCGAGGCCGTGATGCGACGCGCACGCGAACACGGACTGGTCGTCACCGTCCTGCGCCCCGGCGGAATCGGCGGCCATCGCGAGACCGGCGCGCACAACCCCCGCGACCTCAACAGCGGCATCATCGCGGCGCTCTCGCGGTTCGGCACCGTCCCCGCGCTGCGCAATCTGCATGTCGCCCCGGTGGATTGGGTGAGCAAGGTCGCCGCCGCGATCGTGTGCGCGCCGACGGCATGGGGGCACAACTACCACCTCACCGGCACCCCCACCGCGCTCGAGCAGATGCTGGGCGAGTCGTCGGCGATCGGCATGGACATGCGGGTCCAGCACTGGGCCACCTGGTGCGACGAGGTGGTGGAACGGATCCGCACCGAACCGGTGCCGGAACTGGAGTCGCTGGCTCAGGTGTTGCAGAGCCCCATCGCGCGCCATCCGCTGGAGACGATGGCTTCCGTGCCCGCCGCCACCGACGAGCGGACCCGGGCTTTCCTGCGCGCGCACAACCTGCCCGAGCCGGTCCGCTACGGCGCGCAGGCCCAGCGCAAGACGCTGGAAATGCTGGCGAGCACCGGCCTGGCGCGGCTGCCGCAGCCGCAGGACCCTCCCTATCTGTGGTTCTCGGAAACCCTGGTGGGCACGATCGGTCCCGCGCAGGCGGCGGCCGACACCTCCTGCACCCTGAACCTGCGACTGTCCATCGCGAGCACCCACCAGCTGGCGGCCGGGCGCACGGTCGATGTCAGCGGCGAACTGCGGTGCGCACTTCTGCACGACGAACCGCTCACCGTGACCGGTGTGGCGTCGGTCCGCCCGCACGACGGCATCCCGATACGGCACGGACTGAAGCATCCGCTGATGCACTACCGGTTGACGCTGCGTGAGGCCGACGGCGGGACGTGGTGGCTGTCGGGCTACAAACACGCCGAGGCGCGCCGCGCCGTGATCCGGCAGGCGCGCACGCTGACCATCGAACTCGGTCGCGAGGGCGAACCGGCGGGCTTCGCAGGCGAAGTCGCCGTTCCGTTGGAGACCTACCTGCGCGATCAGATCGACGGCATCCAGGTGGATCCGCGACTGTCCGAACGCCAGCGGCGCACCGCGAAACTGCTGTGGCTGAGCTGGTTCGGCTCCCAGCTCGGTAAGGGCCTGCTGGAACCGGCGCTGCGCGTGGGCACCGAACTGCTGGATCTGCGCCGAAACGCGAAGGAGTTCCGTTGATGCTCACCCCCATCCGGCCGGGCGGCGCGCTCATGGTGGAGGAGATCCCGTTCCAGACGACCGACGGCATCCGGCTCGGTCTGCGCCGCGTCGTCCTCGACGATCCCGGCCGGCCCGCGGTCCTGCTGGTCCACGGCCACGGCGTGTCCTCGGAGATGTTCCTGCTGCCGGAGACCCGCACTGTCGTCGACGCGCTGGTCGACGCGGGATACCAGCCGTGGCTGCTGGATTGGCGCGGCAGCTCGCGCCTGCCGTACAACGCGTCCGGGCCGCGCTTCAGCTTCGACGACGTTGCGCTCTACGACCTTCCGGAGGCCGTCGCACAGATCCGGCGGCGCGGCGGGGACCAGCCGCTGTTCGTGGTCGCGCACTGCGTCGGCGCCCTGGCGCTGTCGATGAGCATGACCGCGGGACTGCTACCGGACCTGGCCGGGGTCGTCGCCCAGGGGGTCTTCCTCACTCCCAAGGTCGGCAATGCGGTGCGGATGCGGGTGCTCGTGGGCGGGGAACTGCTCGGCTCGCGCGTCCACCATCTCGAATCCGACTTCCGCAAAGTCGGGCTGTGGTCGCGGAAAACGCTGCTGTACGCGTTGCTCACCCGGAAAGGGGAGTGCACCGATCCCACGTGCCGGATGGTGCACGGCAGCTGGGGCATGGGCGCCGAGCTGTTCGTGCACGATCATCTCGATCCGCGCACCCACGACCGCCTCGCGGAGCTGTTCGGTCCGATCCCGGTGCATGTGCTTCCGCAGCTGCGGCGGATGGAGCTGGCGCACGCGGTGCAACGCTGGAACGACAACGACGACCGCTACCGCGTGCTGCCGGAGAACGCCCTGGACCACGCCGACCGGATCGACTGCCCGGTGCTGCTGCTGTCGGGCAGTCAGAACGCGGTCTGGCTCGACTCGAACAAGCTCTGCCACGACGTGCTCACCACCCGGCACCCCCGGCTGGACGTGCGCTACGTCGAAATCCCCTCCTACGGTCACCTCGACACCTTCCTCGGTCGCGGCGCCGCCTTGGACGTGTACGGCCACATCCTCGAATTCCTCGACGGCTGCGGGCCGTCCGGCCCCGGATCGAAGGGTGCGGCGTGAGCGCACAACCGGCCGACGGCCCCTCGCTGCGCATCGCGATGTTCTCGGATTTCCACCCGGCCACCCTCGGAGGAATCCAAACCTCGATGCGCGCGCAGCGCAGGGCATTGGAACGGCTGGGCCATCACGTCACCGTGTTCACCATCCCGCCACCACAACCAGGACCGCCGGACCCAGGGATAGTCGTCTTGGCGACCACGGCGGGCTTGGCCGTCAACGGCTACCCCGTCGCCCTGCCGACGCGCGGGAACGCACGGCGCATCGACGCGGTGTTCGCCGAGCGCGGCTTCGACGTCGTGCACACGCAGACCACCTACGGCGCGGGCGTCGCCGGATTGCGCGCCGCCCGCCGCCACGGCATCCCCGTCGTCCAGTCCATGCACAGCCGCGACGACTCCTTCATCGAGCGCAATTCCCCGTTCCCCTACCTCGCCGCGCTCACCATGCGCGTCCTGCACGGCGGCTTCGTCCGCCTGCGCGCGACGATGCCGCGTCTGCCGGAAAGCCGCACGGCGCGGCACGCCTGGCGGCCGTTGGTCGCCCAAGCGCAGGCCGCGGACCGGGTCGTCGTGCCGACGCGGCATTTCGCGCAGCGATTGGCCGCGCACGGGGTGGATCGTCCGATGCACGTGGTGTCCAACGGAGTCGACGACGATCTGGTGCGCGGCCTGCCGAAGCGCCCCGGCGAGCGGGATCCCCTGCTGCGCGTTCTCTGGTGCGGTCGCTTCTCCGCGGAGAAGCGACCGTTGGAGGCCATCGAGGCGGTACAACGGGCCGAGGGCTGCACTCTCGACATCTACGGTGCGGGAGCGCTGGAGCCACGCCTGCGCTCGGCTGTCGACGGGCTCGGGTTGCGCGAGCGGGTTCGGTTGCACGGCGAAGTGAGCCAGGCGGAATGCTTGGCGGCGATGCGCGCCCACGACGTGCTGCTGTTCCCCTCCGCCGGGTGCGACACACAGGGCATGGTGCTGCTCGAGGCGGTCGCGGTGGGTCTTCCGGTGCTGCACTGCGACCCCGACGTGACCGAAACCGTCCCGGAGGGCGGGGAATTGCGCGCCCGCGATTGCTCGACGACCGCGCTCGCCGATGCGCTGCGCACGCTGGCGGATCATCCCGACAGCCTCGACGCCATGCGCGCTGTCCTGGCTCGCCACGCCGGCCGGGCTCTACAGTCACGGTTCACCACGCGGCTTGTCTCGGTCTACACCGAGGCGATCGCGGCCGGCGCGTCAGCTCGGTTGCCGTAGCGGCAAGCCCGCGGCAGCGTAGATCGCATCGATGACGCTCATCGTCGCCACCGCGTCATCCGGCGAGGTGGCGACCGGCTCCCCGTGCCGCACCGCCGCTATGAAGGCGTCGAGCTGATAGGCGTATGTGCTGCGGCGCGACGTCTTCTCGGTGCGCCTGCCGCGTTCCGAACGCACCGACAGCCTGCGCGGCAACTGCGGCGCCACCGGGTTGACCACCCGCAGTTCACCACGCTCGCCCACCACTCGCGCGCCGATGCGCAGCAGGTCCGACGACCACATCGAGCAGCGCACCCGCCCGATGTGACCGGAAGGGAAACGCAGCTCGGCACTCATCGCGCGGTCGATGTTCGAGCCGCGCAATTTCGCGGTCGCCGCAACGACATCGGGTTCTTCGCCGCCGAAGACCCTGGCCATGTGGACGGCGTAGCAACCGGCGTCCATCAGCGCCCCGCCCGCCAGCGCGTAGTCGTAGCGGATATCGGAAAAACGCGGCAGCGGAAAGCACATCGCGGTGTCCACCCGCACCAGCTTCCCGAGTTCGCCCGAGGCGATGATCTCTTCGGCTCGCCTGGTCATCGGGTGATAGCGGTAGTGGAACGCCTCCATGACCACACGGTCGGAGGTCGCGGCGAGTGCGGCGATCTCCCTGGCCTCGGCGGCGTTGGCGGTGAACGGTTTCTCGCACAGCACGTGCTTGCCCGCCGCGAGCGCCTCTTTCGTCCACCGCCCGTGCAAACCGTTCGGCAACGGGTTGTAGACGGCGTCGATGCCCGGCGCGGCGACCAGTGCGGCGTAGCTGTCGAAGACCTGCTCGATGCCGTGCCTGCGCGCGAAGGCACGGCCGCGCTCCGCCTCGCGTGCCGCCACGGCGGCTACCACCACGTCCGGATTCTCCGCGGCGGGATGCACGAGAGCGGCCGGTGCGATGCGGGCGGCGCCCAGGATGCCGATCCGCAGGGGCGGTCCGGAGTGCGTCATGCGCGCGACTGTAGCAATGGATCCGGTTGCGTGGCCGGGCTATCCGTCAGCCGGGGGTGCGTCGCCGTACACCGTCAGCCAGATCGCCCGGCCCAGCGCCTCCGCCAGCGCGTCGTCGGTGATCCCGGAGCCGGAGGAGAAGCCTGCGGCGATCGCGCGTTCGACCATCGAGGTCAGCACCACGGCGGTGGCTTGCGGATCGATCGCCGGGCTGATCCGGCCGGCCGCTCGGTCGGCCTCCAGCCGCGATCGCACCACTTCCACGAAGGAGGCCACCCGGCCGCGCCAATACGCGCCGACATCGCGGTCGTAGGCGGCCACCTCGCTCAGCGCCAACAGCAGCGACCGGTGCTCACGGAAGCCCGCGATCATGGTTCGCACGGCCGCCACCACACCGGCCTGCCCCCCGGTGTGCTCGGCGCGCCACCAGCGCTCGGCGGCCTCGAACAGATCCGCCGTGGCCAATTCGGCCATGCGGATCAGCAGCTGACTCTTGTCCGGGAAATACCGGTAGAACGTCGACCGCGCCGACTGTGACGCGGCGGCGATCCGGTGGACGGCGATCTCGGTGAAGGGCGTGCCGTCGGCGAGCAGCTCCTCCACCGCGGCGAGGACTCGTCGCTCGAACTCCGCGCGCCGATCATCGACCGGTTTGCGTGCGTTTCGGGGGACTCGGGTCAGCGAGGGCATCCGGCTCCTCTCTGCGGCGAAGCGGCCGCCTTGTTCGGCCGCGCCGGTCGGGTGCGTCGCGCCATGGGCTCCATTCTGCCGACACGGCACCGATATTGACATTCCGGCACCTACCACTCACCATCAATCGGACACACTGTCCGAGACTATGCGACCGAGGTGTTCGGGCATGCGCGGATCCTCTGCCCCGGCAATCGAGCACACCGATGTCGTCGTGGTCGGCGCGCGATGCGCGGGCTCGGCTGCCGCCATCGCGTTCGCCCGAGCCGGCCGTGACGTCCTCGCGCTGGACGCCGCGCGCTTTCCGTCCGACACCCTCTCGACGCATCTGCTGTGGCCCGGCGGCGTGGCCGAACTGCGCCGCGTCGGCGCCCTGCAGCGCGTCCGGCAGCTCGGCGCTCCGCCGCTGACCACGGCCTTCGCCGCCGGCGGCGGCTACCAGGTCCGGTCGGCGTTCACGCCGGTGGACGGCATCGACTACGCGATGTGTGTCCGGCGGACCGGATTGGACGCCGCGCTCGTGGCGACCGCCGCGGACGCCGGAGCGCGCATCCGCGAGGGCGCCCGGGTGACCGAACTGCTCTGGTCCGGCGATCGCTGCGTCGGCGTGCGATATGCCGACAGCGGCACCGCACGCGAGGTGCGCGCCCGCCTGGTAGTCGGCGCGGACGGCCGCCGCAGTACCGTGGCCCGGCTCGTCGGCGCCAGCCGACCCCGATTGTCCGCGCCGAGCGGAAGGGACTGCTACTTCGCCTACTGGCACGACGGCGCCGCCGACCAGCGGCACGTCGCCGCGCAATGGCGTTCCGGATCCGATCTCGGCACCGCCTTTCCCTGCGACGACGGCCTGCTGCTCAGCCTGGTCCAGCCGCCCGCGCGGCCCGCAGACGCGGGCGGCGGACGCGCCGAGCGCCGGTATCAGGAGGCGATCGAGCGGCTGCCCGGACTTCGGCTGCGGTTGCGCGACTGCCGTCGCGCCGGGCGGGTGCGTGCGGCTACCGGCCTGATGTCCTACTTCCGGCATTCGGCCGGGCCGGGCTGGGCGCTGCCGGGCGACGCCGGACACTTCAAGGATCCGGTGACCGCCCAGGGCATCCGAGATGCCTTGCGTTACGGCAGATTGCTCGGCGAACTCGCCGCCCCCGCCCTTGATGATACCGAGCACCTCGACACCGCCCTGGCCGCCTGGGAACGGCTGCGCGATCGCGAGTGCCTGGGCATCTACCAGTGGACCAACCGGCTGGCCCGGGGCACCGCGATGCGCCCCTTGGAGATGGAGCTCTATCGCAGAGCCGCGGCCGACCCCGCGCTGGCCGACGCGGTCACCGAGATCTTCTCTCGCACGGCGCATCCGGAGGACATCTTCACGCCGGCACGCGCGGCTGCGTTCGCGGCGGGAGCACTGCGCGATTCCTGGCGCGCCCCGTGGCCGGTCCTGGCGGACCTGGTGAGCGAATGCCGCGACACAGTCTCCGAACGCAGGGAAGCCCGCGCCTTCGCGCGCACCGCTCCCGCCGACGCCATCCCGTCCCGGCCGCTGCGGCGCCTCGCGGCACCTTCAGGAGATCGACATGCATGACCCGCGTCCCCGGCCGACCATCGACCTCAACCGCCGCGACCTGTTGCGAGGCGCCCTCGCGACAGGGGCGGCCGTCGCCGCCGCACCGGCACACGCCACGCTGCCCGAATCTCGCCGAACGCCCGGGCTGCGCACCGGGGGAAAATCCGTCGCGGTGTTCGGCGGCGGGGTGGCCGGACTGTCGGCGGCCCACGAACTGATCGAGCGCGGATACGCGGTCACCGTGTACGAACCGGCGTTCCTCGGCGGCAAGGCGCGCAGCATGGGCGTACCGGGCACCGGCACCGACGGCCGCCTGGATCTGCCCGGCGAGCACGGCTTCCGGTTCTTTCCCGGCTGTTATCAGAATCTGCCGGATACGATGCGGCGCATCCCTTTTCCCGGCAATCCCGAGGGCGTCGAGGACAACCTCGTCCGTGTCGAGGGCACCGTCGCCGGTTTTCGCGGCAGGCCGCCGATCTTCGCTCCGGTCGAGATCATGGGCCTCGATCAGCTCACCCCGCAGCGATTGCAGAACACGCTGATCGGCGCGTTCGGCTTCATCCCCGAGCTGCCGCCAGCCGAGCTCGCGTTCTTCGCCGAACAGATGGCCGTCTGGTTCACCTCGTGTCACGAACGGCGGTTCGGGCAATGGGAGTACGTGACGTGGGAGCAGATCCTGCGCGCCGAGGGCAAGTCACCGGCATACCGCGAATACCTGGTCAGCGCTCTCACCAGGATCACCGTGGCGGCCAAGCCGCAGGTGAGTTCGGCCCGCACGATCGGCACCATCGGCGAAGCGCTGGTGCTGGCGGGCACCGGAGCGATCCCGCAATACTCCGCGGGCATCGACCGGATTCTCAACCGGCCCACCAACGAAGCATGGATCGACCCCTGGGTGAGGTATCTGCGGTCCCGGGGCGTGCGATTCGTCGCGGGTCAGCGGGCGACGCGGCTGGAGCTGCGCGCAGGCCGGATCGCCTCGGCGACGGTGACCGACGGTGACGGCCGCTCCACCGCCGTCACCGCGGACTGGTATCTGTGCGCCATGCCGGTCGAGAAGGCGATAGCGCTGTTGAGTGACCAGATCCTCGACGCCGACCCGCATCTGGCGGGCATGCGGCAGCTGCGGACCGACTGGATGGTCGGCATCCAGTACTACCTCGCCCGCCCCACCGACCTGCCGGAAGGCCATATCGCCGCACTCGGCTCCCCGTGGGCGCTCACCGCCTTGCGCCAGGCCCCGATGTGGGTCGGTGACTTCGCCGGCCGGTACGGCGACGGCACCGTGCGGGAATGCTTGTCGGTGGACATCTCCGACTGGGATTCCCCCGGCATCCGCTTGCGCCGGCCTGCCAAGCAGTGCACCGCCGCCGAGATCGCCGAAGAGGTGTGGGCACAGCTCACCGAATGGCTCAACACCGCGACGGGTTGGCTGCGCCCCGAGGACATCCGCTGCTGGCATCTGGACCCCGGGATCACCTGGACCGCGAACGGAATCCACAACGAAACCCCGTTGCTGGTCAACACCGTCGGCTCCTACGACAACCGCCCGGAGGCCCGCTGCGCCATCCCGAACCTGTTCTTCGGCGGCGACCACGTGCGCAGCAATATCGACCTCGCCACGATGGAGGGCGCCAACGAATCCGGACGCGCCGCGACCAACGCGATTCTCGATGCCGCCGACGACCCCGCGCCCCGGGTTCCGGTCTTCCCGCTGGTGGCACTGCCGATCTTCGAGCCGTGGAAACGCATCGACGCGGATCGGTACCGGGCGGGATTGCCACATCTGCTCGAGATCTGACCGGGCAGACGGCTCGCTAGGAGGCTTCGGAGCTGGTGGTGATACTCGCGGTGGCCAGGATCGTCCGGGCGACCAGCCCCGGGTCGTCGATCATCGGTACGTGCCCGGTGTCGGGCAGGACGCGGAACGCGGCCTCCGGCAGCCGCGCCCGGGCGATCGCTCCGTGGATCTGCTCGGGAAGAACACGATCGTGTTCCGACCAGGCAACCGTGATCGGGCACGGCACCGGGTCCAGGGGGGCGATCTGTTCGTCGGTGCCGAGCAGATCGGCGGTGACCGTGCACCCCACCAGATCACGTAAGAAGGTCATCGCTTGCGCCGCGCTCGCGCGATCGCCGTGCACGGCGATGTTGCGCAACGCCACTCGCCGGACCGCCGCACTGCGCAGACCCAACGGGGCGAGGACACCCAGCAGCCGCCCGGTGGCCGCCTCGCGGGCGATGCGGCGGGTCGCGGCCGACTGACTTCTGGCCCCGGCTTCCCAGAAACCCGCGGGCGAGAGCGCGCAGACGGTCTCGGCGCGACCACGGCGGGCCAACTCGATGGCCATCCAGCCACCCAGCGAATTGCCCGCGATGTGCGCCCGGCGCAGCCCCAGCGCGTCCATGCGCCGCTCGATGTCGTCCACCAAGTGCTCGACCCGCGCCGGCCGCCGCAGGGCCTGCGGGCCGCCTCGATGGCCGAGGGCGGTCGGTGTGATCACCTCGTGGCGCGCGGCGAGCAACGGGGTGACGTCCTCCCACACCCGTTCGGACATGGTGACACCGTGCAGAAGAACGAGCGGAGGCTTGCTGGGCATTGGCTTCCCTTCGAGTCCGTAGTGCGATCTCGAAGGTGGATACCACAACTTCGCCTACGGTGACAGCGGAAGCCCCCACTTCACCGGTCGATCGCGCCGAGCGATTCCCACAGTTTGCTCGCCGGAACGCCGCTCCTCGCCACGGCCTGCGCAGGCGCTCGTGAACGCACCCGAGATCATGCGCGGTGGAGGCATTCCAGGCTCGGAGCGGCCGACGTTCGCCCGGTCAGACCACTTCCGGCCGCCATGTGGCGACCGCCCAGATCACGACGATGTTCAACGCGATCACCAGGATCGACCACGCCGGGTAATACGGCAGCCACATGAAGTTGGCGATGATCGACAAGGCCGCCAGGCAGATCGCCGCCACCCGCGCCCACGTGGCGCCGGTCATCAAGCCCAGGGCGGCGACGACCAGCAGAATGCCGATCACGATGTGAACCCAACCCCACGTCGTGGTGTCGAACTTGTAGACGTACTCGGTGCCCACGATGTAGAGCTCGTCCTCGGCGACGGCGGAGATGCCCTCGAAGATCGACAGCACCCCGACGGTCAGCAGCAAGATCGCGGCCGCTATCGACGTGCCGGCCGCGATGCCACGTCGCACGGGGTGTGGCTCCGGTTCGGTCATGTGCGTCATCGGTCGCCCCCTTTCTCGGGAAGTAGTGACGTCCTCCGAATCTCCACCAGCCGAGGTGCCCGGCACTTCACCCGTTGCGGGTGACTCCGAGGTCGCGCCACGTCCCGGGGGTGAAAATTCCATAACGACCACTCACGATGGGATCGAGCGGACTTTCCGCCGGGTAAGTTCCGCTACCTAGGCGCGGTAGTGATCTGTCAGCACACGGCCCGGGAGGCACGGTGACCACCTCGCACGTCCCCGCTCTACCCCGCATCCCCGCCGCGGCGCGATCCGCAGCCGACATACCGTCGTCGCCGTTCACTCCGCTGCCCCGGCCGGACCTGTACGCCGCCGCCGACGGACTGTCGAACACCCGCGAGGGCCATGTGCTGCTGATCTGCGCACCGGCCGGAACCGGGAAGTCCGTACTGGCGGCCGACTGGGCCGCCCGGCACGCCGCGCGCGCATCCGATGTCGCGTGGCTGACCGTCACCGCACAGCTCGACGACGCGACGGCGCTGTGGGCCGAACTGCACGCCCGTTTCGGCATCGCGGCCACCGGGTGCCCGGGCCCGCCGACCGCGCCTGCCGCGGAGCTGGTCGAAACACTGGCCGCGCGCACCACACCGACCGTCCTCGTGCTCGACGACGCTCATCTGCTCACCGATCCGCTCGCGCTGGCCGGTGTCGAATACTTCCTGCACCATGCCCCACCGACCGTCACGACGGTGCTGTGCGCCCGATTCGCTCCGCCGATCCGCTGGCACGTCCTAGAACTCCACTCGCGGCTGACCCGGTGGGGCGCCAGCGACCTCGCCTTCACCGCGGACCAGATCGATACGCTCTGCCGTGACCACGGCTGTGAACTCACCGGCGCCGAACTCCAGACGCTCCACACCCTGACCCAGGGCTGGGCCGCACTCGTGCGGATCGCCGCGACCCATCTGGCCGCCAAGTCCGACGACCGGGCGGCGGCGCTCACCGGTCTCGGGCGCCCGGCGCGCGCGGTCACCGATTTCCTGGCCGGCGAGCTCGTCGAGGCGCTGCCGCCCGCGCTGCGCCAATTCCTCACCTACACCAGCATTCCGGTCGAGTTCACCGAGCAACTCGCCGACGAACTCGTCGGCGGCGGTGCGGGCCACTATCTCTACGAACTCGAACGGATCAACTTCCCGATCGGCTCCGTCACGCGCGACGGCGACGTATGGTTCTGTTGTCCTCCGCTGATACGCGCTCACTTCCTCGCCGAGACCCGCCGCCTCGGGCCGCGACTATGCGCGGAGCTACACCTCCAGTCGGCCCGCTGGTTGCGTTCCGCGGGCCTGCCCGCGACCGCGCTGCCGCATCAGCTCGCCGGCGCGGACCGGGAACACCTCTGCGAATTCTTGTCCGCGTACGCGCTGCGCATCGTTCTCGACGGAAGCGGCGAGACGCTGTTCGATCAGTTGGCCCACTCGGCGCCCGACTTGCTCGACGACCCCTTCCTGTGGCTGGTACGCGTCGTCGACGCGCTCGTCGCCGGCCGCACCGCCGCGGCGGTCGCGTGCCTGGACACCGCGACGGCCCGGCGCGCCGCCAAGGTCTCCTTCGCCTCCGCCGAACGCCTGGACGCGCTCACCCTGGCCGCGACGATCGACGTCGCCGCCACCACCGGGGCTGTTCTGCCGAGGGTGCCCGACGATGTCCCCCCGACCGGCGACCCCGATCTCGACGCGTACACCGCGATCCAGGTCGCCACCGCCTTCGTCGGCCGCGGCGCCGTCGCACGCGGTGAACAGCTGCTGCGCTCAGGCCTCGCGCTGGCTGAGCACGCCGCCCGTCCCCGTTTGGTGCTGCGCGCGCTAACTCGGCTGGCGTTGGCCGCCGACACCGTCGACGCCGCCACCGCGATGCGCGACCGCGCGGCGCGCGCGCTGGCGACGGCGGCCCGACACGGGCTGCTGGAAGCGACCGACGCCGTCCAGGCGACCGCTGTGGCCGCCTACGGCGCGTACCTGCAAGGCGAGACACCCGATGCGGCTGCGGTCCGCGCTGTTCTCACCGAGCGTGTCGAGCACGACGGGTCCTGCGGTCCGGTCGCGGGGTGGCGTGGCCATGTCGTGGGCCGCCTGCTCGAGCTCGAGCGGGCCGAGGAGCAGTCCGCCGCGGTCGACGCATTGCGCCGGAGCCTGCTCATCCTGCTGGAGAACAAGGCTTTGCCCGCCGCGACGGGCAGCCTCATCTTGCCGGTGGTGTGGGCGCTGCTGCGCGTGCACGATGCCAGGACGGCGCGACTGCTGGTCGAGCGGGCCCGCGGCATCGTCGGCGAAGTTCCCGAAGTGCGATTGGCCGACGCGGCCCTGCACGCCGCGGCCGATCGTCTCAAGGCGACCTGCGCCATCCTCGAACCACTGCTCGACCGCGCGGGCGACCTGCGTCCGGTCAGCGCGATCACCGGATGGCTGCTGTACTCCGCGGCGCAACACGAGTTCCGGGCACCGGCCAAAGCGCTCACCGCGCTGGAGAACGCACTGGGTTCCGCCACACCGCACCGGCTGTTGCGCCCGTTCCTCGACGTGCCCGCCGCGATGGGATTGCTGGACAGCTATGCGGGCCGTTTGGGCCGGTCCGAGCGTTTCGCCGAATCGATCCGGCGGCATCCCGCCGCGCGCCGCCGACCCGCCTACCCCGCTCTGACCCACACCGAGATGACCGTGCTCAAGCAGTTGCCGTCCGGCCGAACCGCCCAGCAGATCGCCGACGACCTCGGTGTCTCGGTCAACACCGTGAAAACCCACCTGCGCGGTATCTATGGCAAGTTGGGGACGAATTCCCGGGTCGACGCCCTCGACCACGCGCGCCGCGGCGGGTTGCTCTGACGCCGTCACGGCTTCGGTGGGCCTTCCCGCCGCCGGGCGCGGCCTTACGCTGATGTATGGCCCTCTCACGTCGGGAATTGTTACGAGTCGGAACCGCGGGGTCGGCCGCGGTGCTGGTGGGAACGGCGGCGGCGGGCAGCGCCCGATTCCCCGCCCCGCGCCGGCTCGGCGATCCGTTCGCACTGGGCGTCGCCTCCGGCGATCCCGCTCCCGACGGGGTGGTGCTGTGGACACGACTGGCCCCGGACCCTCTGGCGCCGGACGGGCTCGGCGGCATGCCGCTGGATCCGGTCACGGTCGACTACGAAGTAGCGCACGACGAGCACTTCCGCCAAGTGGTGGCGCGCGGGTCGGCGGTGGCCACTCGCGCACTCGGCCACAGCGTGCATCCCGAGGTGCACGGATTGGCGCCGGATCGCTGGTATTTCTACCGTTTCCGGGCGGGCTCGGCCATCTCCCCGGTCGGACGGACCCGCACGGCCCCGGCGCCCGGGCAGGCCCTGACCCGGTTACGGTTCGCCTTCGCCTCCTGCCAGTCGTGGAGCTCCGGCTACTACACCGCCTACGAGCACATGAGCCGAGAAGACCTGGATCTGGTCGTCCATCTGGGCGACTACATCTACGAGCGCGCGTGGACGCGCGGGCGAGTGGGCGTCGCGATGGGCGCGAACTTCCGCGACGAAGCCGTCGACCTGACCGACTACCGGCTGCGGTACGCGCTGTACAAATCGGAGCAGCCGCTGCGCGCGGCACACGCCGCGTTCCCGTGGCTGGTCACCATGGACGATCACGAAGTCGACAACAACTGGGCCGCGGGCGCGCCCGGTCTGGGCCTCGACATCTGGCGTGTTCCCGCCCTGTTCCGCCGCCGCCGCGCCGCGGCGTTCCAGGCCATGTACGAGCACCAGCCGCTGCGCCTGGCGCAGCTGCCGTCCGCCGCGGGCATCCGGCTGCATCGCCGCTTCCGGTTCGGCGACCTCGCCGAGATCACGATGCTCGACACCCGCCAATACCGCACATCGCAGGCATGTGGCGGCGCCGTGGTCGGCGGCTGCACCGAGCGGCTCTCCCCCGACCGCACGATTCTGGGCGCGGCACAGCGGGATTGGCTGATCGACGGCTTGACCCACTCTCCCGCTCGCTGGCAGGTGCTCGGCAACCAGGTGGGCATGAGCCAGAACGACTCCGACCCGGGTCCGGAGGTCAGCGTCTCCACCGACGCCTGGGACGGTTATGTCGCCGACCGCAATGCCGTGCTCGGCGCCGCCGCGGCGCGCGGCGCGGGCAACCTGGTGGTGATCACCGGCGACCGGCACGAGAACCAGGCCGCCGATCTGCGGCGCGACTACACCGACCCCGAGTCACCGGTCGTGGCGGCGGAATTCACCGGCACCTCGATCACCAGCAACGGTGACGGAGCCGACCTGAGCGACAAAGGCCGCCTGCTGCTCGGGGCGAACCCGGACATCAAGTTCTTCAACGCTCAGCGTGGGTACGTCCGGGTGGAACTCGATCACCACACCTGGCGCAACGACTTTCGCGTCGTTCCCTATGTCCGCCGTCCCGGCGCGCCCATCCACACGCGCGCCAGTTATGTCGTCCAAGACGGGGTTCCGGGCGTCTGGGAGGCGTGGAGCTCCGGCGACGCGGCTACCTCGCCCGCGCCGGAGGCCACCGGCCGGGCGGGCGCCGACCGCGGCCACCGCTGACGAGGCGGACCCGCTGCGCACCGTCCGCGCCGAACTCAGCCCCTCGCCGCCTCCGACCGCAGGATGAGCAGGGTGATCTCACTCGGGGCGAACACCCGCAGCTGAGGTCCCCAGAACCCGGTGCCCCGGCTGGTGTAGAGCTGGGTGTGGCCGCCGTGGCGGCTCAGCCCGGCGACGACGGGCTGGTCGAGGCGAACGAGGTAGTGGAAGGGCCAGATCTGGCCGCCGTGGGTGTGGCCGGAGATCTGCAGCGCCACCCCCGCCGCCGCGGCCTCGGCGATCTGCTTGGGTTGGTGGGCGAGCAGGACGACCGGCGCGTCCGGGTCCGCCGCAGCGAGCGCGGCGGGCAGGTCGGGGCCGTGACCGGTCAAGGCGATGCCGGTGGGGTCATCGATGCCCGCGATCACCAGTCGATCGTCACCGCGACGCACCGTCTCGTGCTGATTGCGCAGCGGCTGCCAGCCGAGCGCGGTCATGTGATCGATCCAGCCCTGGGCGTCACCGAAATACTCGTGGTTGCCGGTGATGTAGAACCGGCCGAGTTCGGCCTCGACCTTGCCGAGGGGGTCGACCTGCGCGTGCCGTTTCGCCACCGATCCGTCCGCGAGATCTCCCGCATGGCAGGCGATGTCGGGGCGCTGCGCGTTGACCACCTCGACCACGCGTTCCGACCAGCGCAGCCGGTCGAGCGCGGCGAAATGGGTGTCGGTCACGACGACCACGCGCAGCCCGTCCAGCGCCGGTCCCAGACCGGAAATGGATACCTCCACGGTGCGCACCCGCGGCACCCGGCGCGCCTCGAACACACCCCACACCACCAGCACCGTCGCGGCCGCGAACACGCCCGTCGCGACGATGCGGGAGCGAGCCGGATCGCCGACGCCCGCGGCGGCCAGCCCGACGCCGGCGAGGTTCCCGAGCACCGACCAGCTGAAGACCACCCACATCACACCGAGCAAGGTGTCGCCGACGATCGAGGCGGCGTCCGACTGCGCGGGCCCGTGACCGAGGAACATCGACGCGGGCAGGGCGGCGAACCCGAGCCCGAACACCGCCGACCCGAGCCAGAACAGTGCGCCGGATTCCTGGGTGGGCGCCGCCACCAGCGTCCACCAGGGCAGCAGGAACAGCACGGCGGGAATGGCCAGGAACAAGATCAGGCGGGGTACATACTTCAAGAGGGCTCGTCCTCGTGCGCGGGTGTAGCGCGCGGTCCCTCTCCGGCGCCCTGGGCGCTTCCGACCATAGCAGCGCCTACGCCACACCGAGCCGCTCGGCGGCGACAGCGAGATCCTTGTCGCCGCGGCCGGACAGGCACAGCACGATCACCGAGTCGGCGGGAACCTCGCCGCGCTCGGCCATATCCATCAGGTAACCCACGGCGTGGGCGGATTCGAGTGCGGCGAGGATGCCCTCGGTGTGACTGAGCGCCTGCATGCCGCGCAGGGCCACGGCGTCGGTGGCGGCGCGATAGGACACCCGGCCGCTGTCTTTGAGGTGACTGAGTTCGGGGCCGACACCCGGGTAGTCCAGTCCCGCCGCGATGCTGTGGGTGCGCGCGATCTGGCCGTCCTCGTCCTGCAGCATGTAGCTGTAGGAGCCGTCGATCTCACCGGGACTGCCCATGCAGAGGGTCGCCGCGTGCTCGCCGGTGTCGACCCCGAGACCGGCCGCTTCGACGCCGATCAGCCGCACCTGCGGGTCGTCGGCGAAGGGGTGGAAGACCCCGATGGCGTTGCTGCCGCCGCCCACACACGCCAGGACGTAATCGGGCAGTCTGCCCTCGACGCGGGCGATCTGGTGTCTGGTCTCCGCACCGATCACCGTCTGGAAGTCCCGCACGATCCGCGGGTACGGCGCGGGTCCCGCGGCGGTGCCGAACAGGTAGTGGGTGGTGTCCACGTCGGCCACCCAGTCGCGGACCGACTCGCTGATCGCCTCCTTGAGTCGCCGCGAACCGGTGTCGACCGGACGGACTTCGGCGCCGAGCAGCTTCATGCGCATCACGTTCGACGCCTGCCGCCGCATGTCCTCGGTTCCCATGTACACCACACAGGTCAATCCGAGCATCGCCGAGACCGTCGCCACCGCGACGCCGTGCTGGCCCGCGCCGGTCTCGGCGACGATCCGCTTCTTGCCCATGCGCCTGGCCAGCAACGCCTGCCCGAGCGCGTTGTTGATCTTGTGGGCGCCGGTGTGGGTCATGTCCTCGCGCTTGAGATACACCCGGGCGCCCGGCACACCCAGCAACTCCCCGAACCGCCGCACCTGATGCAGCAGCGTGGGACGGCCGACGCGGTCGCGCAACAGCTCCCGGTACTCGGCCATGAACCCGGCGTCCGCACGGGCCAGCCGGTAGGCGTCCTCCAGGGCCAGCAGCGCGGCCATCAGGCCCTCGGGTACGAATCTGCCGCCGAACACGCCGAACCGTCCGCGTTCGTCGGGGAACGTCTCGTGCCGGTATGCGCTCACCGCCACGTCATGGTCAATCCTCATCAACACCAACGCTTTCACCGCCAAAGAGCCGACGGGTCAGTCTGTTCCGCTAGCGCTAGCACAACCCCACGGTTGGGCAACAAGCGAGTTAACAGACTAGATCGTTCGGATGGCTAAGATGTTCTCACTGGTGGAGGCGATCGATGCGGCCGCGCGCACAGCCCTGGCTACCGATCGGCGCGCACTGTGGCGGAGATCTGCGCGACCAGCTGCCACGGCCGCTCGGTATCGGTCGTGGCTTTGCCGCTGGTGAGAATCGCCCCGGACAGCCCACGAGCCGGGTCTGCCCAGCCGTACTGGGTGGTCAGTCCACTGCGCCCGAAATGCGATCCGGTGTCGCGGCCGAATTTCGACCTGCGGCCGCCGAGTTCGAAGCCGGCTCGGCTGACGCGGCCGGCCACGCCGGGTATCCAGCGAGCCGGTCGCACCGCTTCCTCCAGTGTCTCCGGCCGGATGATCCGTCGGCCGTCCGGTGCGCCGCGCGTGAGAATCTCGTAGAACCGTGACAATTCGGACGCGGTGGTGATCAGATTGCCGGAGGGCAGCTCGGCGGTGAGAAAAGCGTCGGTCGCCGCGCGCGAGGCGCGGTCCATTCGTCCGCCGATCGCCTTGCGCGCCAGATAGCTCGCTGTGCGCGACGGAGCCGGACCGGTCTTCACGCTGGGCACGACCTTGTCGAGGTCCTCGGGCCGCACGCCGAAGTTGGTCCAGCGGAACCCGAACGGCTCGAGCACCTGCTCGGACAAATGGTCGCGCAGCCGTTTGCCGGTCGCGCGTTGCACCAGCAGACGCAGGATCAATCCGAGCGTCAGCGCGTGATACACCCGGAACCGTCCCGGCTTCCAGCTCGGGACGAGGTCGGCCAGCCCGCGCACCGCCAGTTGCTCGTCGACAACCAGATCGACGCCCTGATACGGCGGCGTGACGAACGGGACCCCGGCGGAGTGCGAGAGCACGTCACCGATCGTGATGGCGGCCTTGCCATTCGCGGCGAACTCCGGGATGTAGCCGGACACCGGCTCGTCCAGGGCGAAGGCGCCCTGTTCGACCAGCATGAACATCAGCGCACCGGCCACGCCCTTCGCGGTCGAGAATCCACAGAACGGCGTATCCGGAGTGGCCAAGATCTTGACCGCGTCCGGACCGTCATCCGGCGCGTTGCCCCAGCCATGGCCGATGGTCCGGTTCAGCGCGATCTTGCCGTTGCGGCGCAGACACACCTGAATGGCCGGGGTGGAGCCGAGGCGGTACCACGCCTGCACCGACTCCCACAGGGCCTCCACGTCGGCGCGGCTGAGTCCGGCCGCCGCGGGATCGTCCTCGGGACCTCGGGTGGTGACGGCGTCCAAGTCGTCGACGATGGCCACCGAGCCGGCCGTTAGTGCGCTCACCCGGCCAGCTTATCGACCATCGGCGGGCGCCGCCGGTACGCGGCGGCTCACAGCGGCGCCGACTGCCACCACTGATCGAACAGCTCCTGACCGGTGTGGTGATCCCAGGACACATCGATGACGATCCATGCCCGCGCCGGGTCGTCGAATCCGACCGTGAGCAGGCCGGTGTTCCCGCCCGGGTAGTGGCTCCAGCGCACCCGCCCCGAGCCGGACGGCCTGCGCCAGATTTCCTGACGAGTGGTGTCGTTGTCGATGTTGGTGTCGAACGTCGAGTCGCGCCGGGGGTCACCGCGCCGGAAAGACCACACGTACCAGTGGATCCCATTGTCCTGGCGGCATTCGACCGCGGGGGCGCCACCGTTGTTGACCACGTCGATGTCGGTGCAGCGCGCGCCCTGATAGCCGAACCCGTCCGGTGTGGCGGGAAGCAGACCGGGGAGCGACGCGACGAGTTCGGCGTTGCGTCCCCATGCGGAGGACGCCGCCGTGGTGGCGGTGCTCGACGGCGCCGCGGTCGCGGTGGACGAGGCGGATGGTGTCGCGCTATCCGCGATCCCCACGCCGGGAACCGTGTTCGAGCGCAGCAGCAGCACACCGGCGAGCGCCAGGAACAGAACCGATACGGCGGCCGTGGTCGCCAGGACCCGAGGCGACGAACGCACGGGCGGCGTCGGCCGCGGGCGCGCGACAGGTTGCGCGAGGCGGGGCGCGGGAGGAGGGGCGAATGCCTGCGCGGCAGCGACGGCCAGTGCGCGGCAACTGTCGTAGCGGTCTGCGGGACGCTTCGACATAGCGGTGGCGACGACGACGTCCAGCGCCGCAGGCAGGGCCGGATCGGCCGCCGAAGGGCGCGGTGGCGGTTCGGCCAGATGCGCTCGCAGCACCGCCGCAGGGGTCGTGCGCGCGAACGGCATGGCGCCGGTGAGCATCTGGTACAGGGTCGCGCCGAGGGCGTACACGTCGCAGCGATGGTCGAGCGGCTCACCCCTGATCTGTTCGGGTGCGACATAACCGAGCGTCGCGATCAGCGCTCCGGCGGCGGTCAGCCTGCTGGTGTCGTCGCGGCTGCGCGCGATGCCGAAATCGGTGACGAAGACGTGGTCGCGCCCTTCGTCTCCGGCCGCGACCAGCAGGTTGGCCGGTTTGACGTCCCGGTGCAGCAGGCCGCGCCGATGAGCGGCGTCCAGCCCATCGGCTGCCTGGGCGAGGATTTCGATCACCCTGCTGGGCGGCAGCTCGTGTGACCGTCGCTGGATCAGCTGCGCCACGTCCGCACCCGCCACGTACCGCATCGAGATCCACAGCCTGCCCTCCTCGCTGCCCCGGTCGTAGATCTCCACGATGTTCGGATGATCCAGCCGAGCGGCCAGTTCGGCTTCACGCTGGAACCTGGCCCGGAACTCGGCGTCGGCGCCCGCCGCCGGGTCGAGGACCTTCAGCGCGACCGAACGCGGCAGCCGGGGATGACGCGCCAGGTACACCGTTCCCATGCCACCCGAGCCCAGCGTGCGCTCGATGCGATAACCGGCGAATACGGACCCGGAGCGCAAGGTCATGCCCTTCCCGTCCTCTGCTCAGATCGGCGCACCGGTCCACCATCTGTCGTACACGTCCTGGCCGCCGTTGCCGCCGGAAGCGCTGACCGTGCAGAAGTGCCGGTGGTCGGTGAACGCCACGTCCAGCAAACCGAAGCCGGCGAGGTCGTCGGTCGCCCAGCGGACCGTGCCCGTCCCCGACGGCCGCGTCCACGGCTGTTCACGCAGGTCGGCACGGCCGAGGGTGTCGGAGGTATAGGTCACCGGGCGGCGGGACGGGTCGCAGCGGATGTTGACGTTGATCCCGTCGCCGGTGGCCGCCGGGCAGTGCAACCAGGCGCCACGATCGTCGTTCAAAGCGCAGCGCATCCCCTGATAACCCACGCCTTCGGGATCGGAGGGCAGCAGGCCGGGAAACGCTTCCACGATGTAGGCGGCGGGTCCCCAGGCGGACCTGGCCGCGGGGGTGGTGACCGCGGGGGTGGTGACCGCAGTGGTGGTCGTGGCCTGCGAAGCGGTCGTGGAGCGGGCGGCGACGGCGTTCCCGCCGGATCGTTCGGCCGTTCGCAGGAGGACCACCGCCAGGATCGCGATGACCACCACGGCGACCGCACCGCCGATGAGAGCGAGCCGTCCGGTACGCGCGCGTGGAGGCGGCGGCGGGAAAGCCGGGGCGGGCGGAATCGGCGGCGGCTCGAGCGCCCGGATCGCGGCGGCTGCCAGCTCCGCGCAGTTGCCGTATCTGGCCGCCGGGTTCTTCGCCATCGCCCGGGTGACCACCTCATCGATGGCTGGGGGCAACGCCGGGTTCGCCAGCGACGGGCGCGGCGGCGGCTCGTAGAGATGGGCCTGCAGACTGGCTGCCGGAGTACGGCGGCCGAACGGCACGGCGCCGGTGAGCATTTCGTACAGGGTGCAGCCGAGGGAGTAGATGTCGGCGCGATGGTCGAGCGGAGCGCCGGTCAGCTGTTCGGGCGCGGCGTAGGCGAAGCTGGCCAGCACCGATCCCGTGGTGGTCGAGGACGCGCTCGCCTCCAGTGAGCGGGCGATACCGAAATCGGTGATGCGTACCGCGTCCGACCCGTCGTCGGCCGTCGACACCAGGATGTTCGCGGGTTTCACATCACGGTGCAGCAGGCCGCTGCGATGCGCGGCGTCCAGCCCGCGCGCCGCCGCCGCGACGATCCGCACCGCACGCCCGGCGGGCAGCACCGCTGGGCCGCGGCGCACCAACTCGGCGGCGTCCACACCGTCGACGTAGCGCATGGCGATCCACAGCACGTCGCCTTCGGCGCCCCGATCGTAGATGGAGACGACATTCGGATGCTCGAGCCTGGCCGCCAACTCGGCCTCCCGCTCGAACCGGGCTCGGAACTCCGCATCCATCCCCAGATCCGGATCGAGGATCTTCAACGCGTCACGTCGCGGCAGCCGCGGATGCTCGGCGAGATACACCGCCCCCATTCCACCCGCCCCGATCCGGCGAATGATGCGGTAACCGGCGAAAACATCGCCAGGATGCACAGACACGACGCGCCCTCCTCCCTGACCGAGCAGAATACCGGCCGTCGCGTCGCCCACCCGGGCCGAGCCATCGCGCGGTGAGCGAAAGGAAGCGAGCAGGGGTAGGAGAACTCAGCTAGTCGGGGCGGTACCGCAATGGGGCGCAGTCGCTGTTCGAGGGCTCGCGAAATCCGTGTTGCACCCAGCGCAGGGTGGCGCGCAGTTGTAGAAGACGAGCCGGTGTCAGCGGCCGTGCAGCCAGCTCTCGTTCAGCTTCCAGTGGTTGTCCCACCATGCCTGTACGACCGCGGGGTCGGCGTTCCAGGGTGGAGGCGGGGACTCGCCCGGGAAGAGGAAGGGTTCGTCGGGCGCTGCGGCCGTGGCAGGCGGTGGGGCGGGCGGCTCCGGGGAAATCGTCGTCGTGGTCGGCCTGTGTCTGTACGGCGTCGGCTGGTTCAGCAGGGGCGGTGGCGGAGCGGGCGGAATGATCGGTTCGACCGGCATCTCACCTTGGACATTCGCAGGTGGCGGCCCGGGAGCCGGTGGCACCGGCGGTCCGGGGTACGGCCACGGGGTGGAAACCACGTCGGGTGCCGGGGCAACAAGAGCCTGTTCGACCGGCGGGGCTGGAGGCAGGACCGGTGGGTTCGGCTCGGCGGGGTGGGCTGCGGAGACGGGCGCCTGCACCGGGCCTCCGATCTGCGCGTTCGCCGGGCGGTCTTCGCGGGCCTGCACGACCGCGATCGCGGCTCCGCCCAGCAGCGCGGCAGCGGCCGCCCCGGCCATGAGTGCGCGGCCGGAATGTCGGTGCTCGGGCACTCTGGGCGCGTCCGATGCAATACGGAACGGAGCGGCGGCGACCAGGGCCGCACCGTATGCGGCAGCGTTGGCATAGTCGGGTGCCACGATGACCGGTGCGGTGAAGCCGAGTCGCAACGCGGAGACGACGTCCGGATCTCCCACCGACGAGCCGCACAAGACGACGGCATCGGGCAGCAACCCGGCCGCGTCCAAGTTCGCCTGGATCCGCTCGATCGCCAGACCCGCCGTATCGGCGTCGACGACACCTGAGGCCCACGAGTCGACTGCGAGTGGTTCGTCCCGGTTCGGCCCGACGACGAGGTAGGACGTGTGGTAGCCCACGACCTCCAGCACCAGCAGGGTGGCGTAGCGCGCCAGGCCAGGTACGTCCTCGATCAGCGCCAGCAGCGCTGTCTTGGTGGACACGAGCGACGACGACCGCCACGCGGCCGATGACAGTTGCGAAACGATTGCCCGTCGCTCGGCGACCGTCCGGTACGCGACGGCGACATCGTCGATTTCTGCGCCGGGTTCGGCGCAGGCCGTCAGCGCGTCGAGCGTGGCGGCGACCGACGCGGCGGTCGAGTGCTCGATCGGTCGCTCGACCTCCCGCAGCACGGTCGGCCGGGAGTCCTGCCGCGCCGTCGACGACAGCATCACGCCGCGCACCACGGCCTGTTCCGCTGATATTCCGACTGTGGCCCTCATGGGATCACCTCTGCTCGACCGGTCTCGGAAGGAGTTCGTCACCGCGGTCGCCGACGATCGGCCCAGGATTCGTGTCCGGGCCACACGCTCGCAGAACGCCCGCCTGGCGAAAGACGCCTTCGAAGACCGCGACGGAGGTGGGTGGCCTCCTCGGGCGCCGCTGTTAGATGCCACGCGATAGCTAGGGACCAGGATACGTCTGTTCGCGCGGTCCGGATACAGCTTGAAGGCAGTTGCGAGCGCTACGTGGGCGCGGTGGCGCCGAGATCGGATCGCGCGGCCTCGCGGGAGTTCGAAAAGCGACGGCGGCGTCCCGCAAGGGGCGCCACCCGCGTTCGACCATGGGTAGACCACCACACCGTGTTCGGCTGGTCGGCCTTGACCTTCCCTCGTCAGCCTGCTCGCGCAGGTGCGGGATCAGGCGCCGTCGACGCGATGAACAGTCGGCAACTCGAGCGCGATGTGGTCGCCTTCGACGTCATCGCGGTCCCTTCCCTGCTCTTCGCCCACCGTTCCCGGACCTCGGAACCGCGTGCGAGGAGTCGGACTCTGGTTCGACGGGTCTCGGAGTCGGGCCGTGTGTGGTCAGCCCGCCGGTGGGGGCGGCGGTGGGGCGGGAAGGGGGATGACGATGCCGAAGGGCAAGGTGATCCCGGGTGGAGGCGTGGGTGTGGATGGAGCGTCGGGTACCGGTTCGGGTTCCGGCGCGGGCGGTGTGGTGATGGCAGGTTCCGGGATGTGAGGTGCGATGTCCTGTTCCGGTGCCTCACGGCTGGGGCTGGTGGGGGCGTCCGCTCCGAGTTCCGTGCAATGGGCCGCCTCGACATCACCGGATCCGGGTAGTCCGGCGGCGTTGCCCGGGTCGGCGTCCGCTTCCGGGTTGTTCGCGTCGGGTAGCTGCCCGGGGGCAGCGCCGTAGGGTTGCCCGGGTGCGAGCGGTGTGCGCGCCACGCCGGGTTGCCCCGGTTGCGGCATGGGTGCGGGTATCGGTTGCGCCGCGCACGGATTCACCGGAGGCGCGGGCGGGCAGAAGATCCCACACGGAATCGGCGGCAAACCCGGAATCGTGATCATCACCTGCATCGGCACCGGCGGCCGCGGAACCGGAACCACCGCCCGCGGCGACTCACCCACCCGCGGCGCCGTCGTCGTCACCGCCGCCATCTCCGACCCCGGCCCCACCGAAGGCAACGTCCCCGGCGCCACCACATCCGGCGAAATCCGCACCTGCTGCGGCGAACC
>NZ_JAMFLC010000023.1:0-179362 GCF_023501985.1 Nocardia sputi
CGGACACCGGCTGAGTACGCTGCGGCCTGCACCCACACCCACCACCCGGTGGACTGCGGGATCAACTGACAACTGACGAACAACCCGGGCTCTACTCCCGGGTGGTCGCATTATCGGGGACCGGCCAATTGGAACAGTGATGTACAAAGGACTTGGCAAAAAGCCGAGCCGGGTATGCCCTGACGAGCGCATCCATGAAAGACGGGTGTCCGTTCCATGTGAACGTTGCGTTTGGTTAATTCGTTGGCCTGCGATCCGAAATCTGGACGATGTTTCGTTTCCCGGTTTTCCGGATCCAGTTGCCGATTATGTGATCTTCCCTGCCGCCGCCGTCCGCGGCTCATCCGAGCCGGACGGCCGCTGTCGCGGGCTCCCTTCACCGCCGGCTACCGTCGCCACGGAGTACACGGGCATCCTTGGATTAGGCCGCGTGGGAAATGTGGCGAGCAATATATATTAGTCAACGCGGCGGCTTCTGGAGTCCGCCGAAAACGCGTAGACTTCGAGCAGGTCGGGACTGTATCTGGAGCCCTATCATGTTCGAGAGAAAGAATTCACACACGAAGTTGGCCCGGTTGGCGGCCGCCGCCGGTATGGCCGCAGTTGCTGCGATTCCGGTTGTCGCAGCCGCGGCGCAAGCGCCTACCGCGCAAGCAACGACGCCCACGTCCGCAACCCAACTCGTCGACAGCCCCGGCTGGGGTAACAGCCCAGGTTGGGGTTGGGGTCGAGGCCAAGGCTGGGGTCGCGGCCCCGGTTGGGGTGACGGGCGCGGTTGGGGTAATGGCCCTGGCTGGGGATGGAATCCCGGCTGGGGGAATTGGTGGAACCCACCCGGCTGGGGTGGCTGGGGCGGCTGGGGCAGCTTCTAGCGCCGGTGATCGAGCCCGGACACGCACAGCGTGCCGGGCTCGGTTGCATCGAGGACCGATCATGTGAAGCCAGGTTCGACCGACCGTGCTGCAGCTGGTGACGAGATGAAGATCGTGTGTATCGGTGGTGGGCCGGCCGGCTTGTACTTCGCTATCTCGATGAAACGGCGCGACCCAGCCCATGACATCACGGTGATCGACCGCGATCCCCCCGGGTCCACCTATGGCTGGGGCGTCGTGTATTGGGACGACCTGCTCGACATTCTGTATCGGAATGACCCCGACAGCGCCCAGGCGGTGCGTGCCGGGTCCGTCATCTGGCGTGAACAGGCAATCCACGTGCGCGACAACCAGACCGCGCACTTCGGGGGCTACGGATTCAGCATGGGACGGGCGGCATTGCTCGACGTACTTTCCCGACGGGCGAGCGACCTGGGCGTCGATGTCCAGCACGGGCGAGAGGTCCACGATCTGTCCGGCTTCGACGACACCGATCTCATCGTCGCCTCCGACGGCGCGAACAGCCGGGTACGGCAGCTGGGTGATCATCGTTTCGGCACGTCGGTCACCTTCGGCGAGAACCGGTATCTCTGGCTCGGTACGGACAAGGTCTTCACCCGATTCACCTTCGCCTTCGAACACACCGCGGCCGGTTGGATCTGGTTCCATGCCTACCCGTCGGTCGCCGAAAAGATCAGCACCTGCATCGTCGAGTGCCAACCGCAGACTTGGCATGGACTGGGATTCGATTCGTTGGACAACCTGGAGAACCTGCGTGTCTTGGAGAACATATTCACGCGCCTTCTCGACGGTCACTCGTTGCTCAGCAAGACACGAGGCGAGTTCGCTAGGTGGAGCCGATTTTCCGAGGTAACCAACAAGACCTGGTATCACGACAACGTGGTGCTGCTCGGCGACGCAGCACACACCACGCACTTCACCATCGGTTCGGGCACCCGGTTGGCGATCATCGACGCCGTCGTCCTCGCACAGAACCTGTACGAGCATGCCGAGGTAGCCGACGCGCTGGAGAACTACGATGCGCAGCGGCGCGCTGCACTGCGCCCGATACAGGCCGCCGCCCGTTCCAGCATGGCCTGGTTCGAACACGCCGACCGGTACCTCGACCGCAGCGCCGTGCAGTTCGCCTATGCGATGGCGGCTCGACACGGGCTGCAAATGCCGTGGCGATATCAGCTACACCTGCTCACGCAGGTATCCGCTGTACGCAAGATCCGGCGTGGCATCGACTCCGGACAGCGGTGGTGGCGCGCTGCCCGACGGGGGGAACTCGCGATGGCACAGCCGCCGGGGGTGCCTGGCCGGTGACTCGTCCGGTCCGCCTCATCCCGAGGAACATCGCGCCCAGACCCACGCCGCGGAACCTCACCAGCCGCCGCAGCGCGGACCGAGTTCGGCCCACACCGTTTTGCCGCCGTCGTGGTAGTCGACACCCCAGCAGGTTGCGAGCTGGTCGACCAGGAGCAACCCGCGCCCGCCGGTGTGATCGGGCCGACGGATCCGCGCCGGCGCGGGCGAGCCGTCATCGACCTCCACACGGAACCGGTCGCGGCCGGCCACGATCAACCGGCAGCCACGCGGCGCCCGCGCATGCACGACCGCGTTGCCTGCCAACTCGTCACACACCTGTACCGCGTCCTCCACCCCGACACCGGCGAGCGGCTCGAGCAGACGCCGCACCTCCGCCCGGACCTGCCTCAACGGCACGACCCCGAGGTCCAACTCGACAACACCGCGGTCCACGGATCGACCGGCGTGTGCCGGATTCAATATCGAAACGCCCACCCTGCACCCCTCCTCTCACTCGCCCAGTGCCCCGACCTCCGCGGGGACAGCCATTACTTCGGCGACATACCCCCGCTAGACCCCCGAAAACCGCCGAGAAACCACACATCGGGACCGTCACAGAACGCTTCAGGTGCGGCCCTGTCCTCGGATTAGGATGCCGTCGTGGGATTGCTGTTCGAGACACGTGCGTCGGATTCGCCGTGGATCGCGTCGGTGTGGACCTGCCGGAGCGAGCAGGTCGCTGAGATGACCGCTGTGGCGACCGAGACCTGGGGGCTGGTCTTCTGGGAACAGGAAGGCACAGCGTACGCGTGCGTCACCGGTCCCGAGAGCCGCACCAGCACTGCCCCTGTGCCTGAAGGCGCGACCTTTGTCGGTATCCAGTTCGCGGTCGGCACGTCCCTTCGCGCGGTGGCCGCTCCTTCCCTGCTCGACAGCGGGATCGTCTTGCCCGAGGTAACCGCCCGGACCTTCTGGCTCGACGGTGCTCGCTGGGAGACGCCGCACCCGGACGATGCCGAGGCGCTCGTCGACCGACTCGTCCGAGGCGGAGTCGTGATCCATGATCGCTTGGTAACGGAGGCTCTGCGGGGCCACCGTCCAGCGGTTTCCGATCGGACGCTCGAGCGCCGCTTCCGAGCGGCGACGGGCCTCACCCGAGGCGCGGTGCGGCAAATCGCGCGCGTCCGCACCGCGGCGGCACTGCTGAGCTCAGGTGAGGCCGACAGCGATGTCGCCGGCCTGCTCGGGTATTACGACGAACCCCATCTTGCCCGCGCGCTGCGACGGTACGTCGGGCGCACGGCACGGCAGCTGCGCGGGGGCGTGGGCGGTGCGATCGCGCTCGATCCCGCTTCAGCGAACGACTTTGTAGACGAGTTTGGCCACTCCGTTCGAGTAGGTCGCCGACTCCTCGAGGCGTAGCTGCTGCTTGTCCCGGTCGGCGGTGCTGAACAGGCTTTTGCCCGCCCCCAGCAGCACCGGGAACACGAGCAGGTTGTACCGGTCGATCAGATCGGCGTCCGACAGGCGCCTGGCCAGTTCGGCGCTGCCGTGGATGAAGATCGCGCCGCCGTCGCCCTGCTTCAGTTCGGCGACATCCTCGATCGACCGCAGGATCGTGATCGGACCCCATCCGTCGATCAGGGCGTCGTCGGTGAGGCTGGTCGAGACGATGTACTTGGGGAGTTCCTTGTACGCGACATGATCTTCCGAAGCGGGCCACATCGGGGCGAACGCCTCGTAGCTGCGTCGGCCGAACATCAGCGCCGTGGTCTCGGCGAGTTCCTCCCCCTTGAGCGAGTAGGCCTCGGGCACGAACTCGGTGTCCATCACCCAGCCGCCGCTGCGATGTCCCTCGACCGCGCCGCCTGGCGAGTCGACTACTCCGTCGAGCGACATGAAGCCCGTGTAGACCAGTTCGCGTGTCACAAAATCCTCCAGAGAACGGACGGCGGAGATCGCCGGTGGTCAGTTGATACCGGCTCGGAGCCTACGGGCGGAGAGCTCTGCCGTCTTGGACGAAACCGACACCCACGCCACTCGCGGCATCGACCGCATCGCCGCCTTCCTCCCGTCAGCGGGAGTCATTCCGGGGGTGGCTCGGGGTCCAGCCGAGTTCGACTGATCGGTGGCAGGTGTCGGGGTCGTCGCCGCCGCTGGTGAAAAGAGCGGTGAGCATGGGTGCGCCGTAATCGAGCGCTTCGCGCGGTAAGGGGCCGGTTGCCACGAGGGACACCAGTCCATGGCCGATGGCCCAACTCTGGGTAGCGAGAGCCTGGGGGTCGACGTCGGAGCGGAACCGTCCGATGGTTTTCGCCCGTTCGACGGCGCGCACCAGGCAGTGCAGGGTTTCGTCGGCGGCGGCGGGGTCTTCGAGTGCGAAGTCGGCGTCGAACATGACCCGGTAGAGGCCCGGACCGGCAAGGGCGTTGGAGAGGTACGCGGCCCCGAGGGCGGCGAGGTCTCGGACCGGGTCCGCCGTCAGGGTGACCGCGTTGAGCTCGGCCGCCAGGCGAGTGAACCCTTCCTGGCGCATCGCCTGCCACAGGCCCTCCATCCCCCCGAAGTAGGTGTAGACGGCCATGGTCGACAAACCGGTTCCCGCGACGACCGATCGCAGAGTGATCGGTTCCCGGGCTCGAAGCATGCGCGCCGCCCGCTCGATCAGCTGGGTGCGGACCGCCGGATCTTTCGTTCTGACCACGGCACCACATTACATAGCGATGCTATGTTCAGAATCGTCGATCTTGCGTGAGTGAGGAGTGCGTTATGGCCGTGGAAATGGTCAACCCGGACGGATTGCCGAAACCCGAGGTGTACCGGCAGTTATCGATCGCCACCGGCTCGAGGCTGGTGTTCCTGGCCGGGCAGGTGGCCCGCGACGCTACCGGAAAGCCCGTCGGCGAGGGAGATCTGGCCGCACAGGTCGAGCAGGCCTATCTCAATGTCGGTACGGCCATGGCCGGGATCGGCGGATCGTTCGATGATGTGGCGAAACTGACCATCTATGTAGTCGACTGGTCCCCCGACAAGATGCCGTTGCTCGGCGAAGGCGTGGCCAGGGCGGCCGCGAAGTTGGGTGTCGATCCAGTCAAACCGATCACCCTGCTGGGGGTCGCTGCGCTGGGTGAGCCCGACCTGCTGGTGGAGGTCGAGGCCACCGCTGTTATCGACTGACATGCCACGCACCGCAGGGCGACCTCGGCGGCGGTGAGTCCGCTCGCCGTGCGGAGTTCGAGGCTCCCTCCGAAGCCGGAGCAGACCAGCCCGAGGATCGGATGCCGAGATCGCTTGCCGCTGCGGCCATTACCGTCTGCGGCAGTTGCCACTTCGCCTTACAGGTACCCGGTTCCCGCGCGGCGGGAGACCACGACAGGGCGGCCAGGCGCGCCTGATTCAATGATGTCCGTCCGTAGACCACGGTCCCACCGGCGAGAGTTGATCACGAAATGTCCACCGGGAAAACGGTTTCGTGGCGTGGCGCGGTCGGAATCAGCGGAGAATTCCGCTGGTGGCCGACCGGCCACGGTGGCGATGATGGACTCGAGTGGACGGGACAGGCATGGAGATCAGCGAGTTCTTGACGCGCAAGCTGGAGCGGCGGTTCGAGACGTTCGATTTCGACGGAGACGGCCGGATCGAGCGCAGCGATTTCGAGAGTTCGGCGCGCGCGGTGGCCGTGGAGTTCGGCCACGAACCGGATTCGCCTGCCGCGCACCAGTTGCTGCAACTGAGCTTGCAGCTGTGGGGCCGCCTGGCATCGGTGGGCGATGTGGACATCGACGGATCGGTCGATCTCGCCGAGTACAAGCAGGCTTTCGCGGAAGGCCTGCTGGTGACCGAGGAATCATTCGACCAGGGCTATCGACCGTTCCTCTCGGCGATCATGGCGATCGCCGACGGCGACGGCGACGGCAAACTGAATGCCGAGGACTACGCCCGCTGGACGGGGGCGCTCATGCACCTGCCTGCCGGCGATGCCCGCGAAATCCACCGCAGGCTCGACACCGACGGCGACGGCTTCGTCACCACCGAGGATCTGCTGCAAGCCATCCACGACTATTACTTCGACGAGAATCCGGAAGGTGTCGGCAGCTGGTTGCTCGGCAAACTTCGCGGCTGACGGCAATTCTCGCCGATCGCCGTCGCCTTCAAGTCGTCGATCGGACCGACCGATCGCGCGGCTTCATCCGCGTTCGCCGCCTCCGGACGCGGGTATGTTGCCCAGATCACACGCGAGGCCCCATCACACCCCGACGGCCCATGTCGTCTCCAGTTCGGTACCGCGTTCGCGGCCTGAGAAGGAGGCAACCATGAATCGTTCGGTCACCGTCGTCACCCTTGTGGCAGCGGCATCGATGCTGGGTATCGGGATCTGGTGCCGCATCGACCCGGCTGGTTTCGCCGAATGGGCCAACTGGCCGGAGCACGAGCATTTCCTGCACGACGCGGGCGTCTTCCAGATCGGGATCGGGCTGATGATGATCGCGCCTCGTCATCCGCCTGCGGGAACTGCGCACGCGGAATTCAGCCGCCACGGTCTCGAGGTGAAACCGTGAGGATCCTGCTCGCCGGCGCGACCGGCACGATCAGCTCCGCTTTGATCCCTCTGTTGCGGTCGGCCGGCCATACCGTGCTCGGCCTCACCCGAACAGCCGCCGGCGGCCATCGCCTCGCCGAGTCCGGTGTTCGTCCGGTGGTCGCGGACATCCTGGACGCCGCTGCGCTACGCAACGCCGTCGCGGGTCTGCGTGCGGACGCGGTGGTCCACCAGGCCACCGCGCTCACCAGGACACCGACCCGGCATCGGGACCTGTACGCCACCGACGAACTGCGTGACAAGGGCACCCGCAATCTGCTGCGGGCGGCGGAAACCGTCGGCGCCCGGCAATTCGTGACACAGTCGTTCTTCCTCGGCTACGGCTGGTGCAACCACGGCCCGGCTCCGCTCAGCGAGGATCATCCTTTCGCGCCCCTCGGTCACGGCCCATTCGAGACCCATATGCGCTCACTGCGCTCCAACGAGGAACAGGTGCTCGGATACGGCGGTATCGCACTGCGCTACGGCTTGTTCTACGGGCCGGAACCGGCCACCTTCGGGATGATGGACAGCCTCCGCCGCCGCAGGCTGCCGGTGCCGCGCGAACCCGGGACCCTGCACCCGATACACATCGCCGACGCCGCTTCCGCGACCCTCGCGGCCTTGGCACGTGGCCGGCCAGGCGAGGCCTACAACATCGCCGACCGGGAGCCGGTCGATATGGGCGACTACCTCGATGCTCTCGCGGCCGTGGCCGATGCCCCGCCGCCACGCCGCATCCCCGGGTGGCTGCTACGGGCGACACCTTATCTGCACGCCCTGCTGGTGAGCAGTCACATCCGACTGGACACCGCCAAAGCCGAACGCGAACTCGGCTGGTCCCCCGCCTACCCGACGTATCGGGAGGGCCTGCCCCCTCTCGGTGCCGCGCACGCGCCGAACGAACGCTGAATCCAGCATCCCGCGTCACTGCTCGACGATTGCCCGACCGAATCGAACGAGCGATCGATTTGCATTGCTAAGTTAGCATGCTAAGTTATGGAGGTGGAACCGACTCTGAGCTTCGACCTGCACGTGCTCACCGCCCGTCTGGATCGAGCGGCGGACCGCATTCTGCGAGCCGAGCACGGCGTGTCCTACAGCCGCTTTCTGGCATTGACGTTCGTGGGCGAGTTGGGAGCCTCGACGCAGCGGACTCTTGCCGACCGGCTCGGTGTGACGGAACCGTCGGTCAGTCGCATGGCGGCGGTCCTCTCCGCCGACGGGCTGCTCGACGTGCGCCCCGACCCGGGAGGCGGACGAAGCCGCCGGCTCAGTCTCACCGGCAAAGGGCAGGAGCTGGTAGCCGCGGCCCAGCGCGGCCTCGAAGAGCGGTTGGCGGCAGTCGTCGCCGAAAGCGGCGTGCCCTACGACGAATACGCGCGGCACACCGCGCGATTGCTGGCCACCTTCGAGCGCTTGGAGTCCCTCACATGAATGCCGACGTACCGGTCACACCGGCCATGCAGCGCTCGGTCGTCTCGACAGACGGCACACCGATCGGCTACCGAACCATGGGCAGCGGGCCGGGAGTGATCGTGATCGGCGGCTCACTGTTCACCGCGCAGGACTATCTACCGTTGGCATCGGCACTGGCCGAGTCCTGCACTGTGCATCTCCTCGAACGACGCGGGCGCGGCGCGAGCGGCCCACTCGGGGAGGACTACCTCTTGCGAAAGGAAGTGGACGACGTGCTCGCCGTGCAAGCTGAAACCGGCGCGCGGCTGGCGTTCGGACACAGCTATGGCGGACTCGTCGTTCTCGAGACGGAACGGTCGTCACCGGTGTTCGACCGCGTCGTGCTCTACGAGCCGGGGGTACCCGGCGGCCAGGTAGCCACCGGATGGATGGCCCCCTACCGTGAGCGGCTGGCCGCGGGCGACCCCTACGCCGCCTTCGCCTATTTCATCCAGGGATCCGGTGGCGCGCCGGGATTCGTTGCCAGGCTGCCCCACTGGTATCTGCGCACCGCGTTACGCATCGGATTCCGCGGGCGGCGATGGCAGCGAATGCGGCCGCTGCTCGCAGCCAACCTGGCCGAACACGAGCAATTGGCCGCGCAGCACGACCGGCTGCACGAGTTCGCCGACCTCACCACCGCGACCTTGATCCTTCGCGGAACTCGCACGCCGTCGACAACGCGTACAGAACTCGACGTCCTTGCCCGCACACTCCCCCACGCCACCCTCGACACCATCGACGGACTCGACCACTTCGGACCGGAGGGCAAGTCGGGATCAATCGTTGCGGAACGGGCGGCGGGCTTCCTCCTCGAACGTTGAGAGACGTCCGAGCGAATCTGTGAACTCGATTTCGGGCGGTCTCGAGCGCAGAATCGCGGACGCGGTCGCCGCGATCGTCCGGTCGTCGTCGGCAGTCAGCGCTATGAGGGCTTCCCGTGCCGCGGTGCCCGCAAGCTCGGCGAGCGCCTGCGTGATCCGCAGACGTGTCGGGGCGTCGACAGTGTTGTCGAGCCGGTCCCGCATCGCCCGGACGATGTCGTCGGCACAGGCCGCGTCCTGCGCCAACAATCCCAGCATCTCGGCGGCCTCGACATCGGACCGCCCCTCGACGACCATCTCGAGCAGGGCAGGCATCGCCTCGGCGACACGCCGGGAGCCCAGAGCCAGGGCAGCGCGGTCTCGCACCGTCGCGTCGCGGTCGTCCAGAGCCCTCCTCAGCAGCATCGTCGCCTCCGCGGCGGGCACTGCCGCTATCGCGACAGTCGCCCGCCGCCGGACCTCGACCGCCCCCGAATCCAGACCGACGGCCAGGTCCTTCAACCCCTCACCGGCCGCCCTCGCCAACGACCACCGCAGCGCTCCGGCGACATTCGGGTCGTTCTCCGACAGCGCCGCCTCGACCAGGGCTTCGACCGGCAGCGACGTGCGCTCGTTCTGCGACAGCACCGCTTGCTGACGGCGGGCTCCGGACTCCGATTCCAGCGCGTGCAACAACGTGACGATGCCAAGGACGTCCCCCCACTGCGCGGGCGCGGCCGCGTCGACGCGCTCGAGCTTCCTGAGCAGTTCCTCCTCGGACGCGATCCGCGCTCGCGTGTGCCGGATGAGCTCTCCCACCAATTCGGCCGGAGCGAAACCGGGTTCGTCCAGCGCCCGCTTGGCTTCGTTCAGCGACAGCCCGAGAGTCCTGAGGCACTCGACGTGGAAGAGGCGACGGATGTCGTCGGCGGAGTATTCACGGTAACCACCGGATGTGCGGAGCGTCGGTTTCACCAGACCGAACGCGTCGTAGTGGCGCAGCATGCGGGTGCTGACGCCGGAACGCCGCGAAACCTCACCGATCAACATCCATCGTCTCCTTTTATGCGTCCGGACCGGTCGCGGCGACGCGCTTGGCCATTTCCACCGAGAGGGTGAACCCGCTGTCGGGGTCACGACGCAGCCCCTCGGTGGCCTCCGCATGCGCGCGAACGCGTGGATCCGGATTCGCCATCGCGGCAACCAGAACCGGCGCGGCGGCCTCTCCGAGCGCCGCCAGTGCGCGGCTCAGACTGAGCTGCACATGGTGGTCACCCCGTCCGAGCGCGGTCGCCATATCGGCGGCGAGTTCGCCCTCCGCGCCGGGCGGAACGAGCACCACGGCGGCCCGCCACGCGCTTTGCGCGACCTCGTCGTGTTCGTCGTGCAGCAGTGTCGACACCGCGGGCCAGGCACTCCGGTCGCCGATCTTCGACAGCGTGTGCAGCGCCTGACTGCGGGCCTGGGCGATGTCGGACCGGAGTTCGGCGAGCAGCCTCGGTACCGTGATCTCGGGTGGCAACCGGCACAACGCCCAGGTCAGCATGTCCCGGACGAAGAAATCCGGTTCGACGGCACACCGGGCGGCGAGGATCTCCGCGAGACGGGGATCGCCCAGCGTGCCCGCCGATAGCGCCGCCCGCAGCCGAGCCGACGAATCAGTGTCGGCGAGAGCGTCGACAAGGCGAGCATCCGGCTCGCCGTGGTTGGTTGTGTTCACGACAACCACCTCCTTCGTCGACCACTCAAGTCCTTGTCACAGTGTCAGGGTCAAGCCGTGGAGTCACGCCGAGCCGCGCCGATCCGTCGCGCCGCGCCGATCCGGTTCCGAACGGGCGCGCGGCTCGGTGCGCTCGCGCGGGGATGGACGACGCTTCGGATGCGAGAGCATCCCTCGGGGAACTCGGTGTCATGGGGCCACGCCGAGTGCGTCGGGACAATTCGAGCGCGGCCCGGCAGAGCTATCGGCGGGCGTTGAGTCGGGCGGCCTGGCGCGGCAGGTCATCTCGGAGGTCACTCCGTGATGGGCGGCGCGGTCAGGAACGGCCGCGCCTCGAGTCACTCACCATCCAGCCGCCGACGAGGTCCTCGGTCTCGGCGAAAGGGCCGTCGGTGACCGGCGGTCGGCCCTCGCCTTCGCACCGGACTGACATGCCCTCGGGGGCGAGCGTCTGACTGTCGACGTACTCGCGGTCTCCTCGAGCCGGGCCGCGAAGTCGCGCATGTATTGCATGTGAGCCGAGAACTCCTGCGGCGTCCACTGGTCCATGGGCACGTCGTCGACCGGGGCACCCGTAGTGCTCGAGCAGCAAGTACTTCGTCATTGTGGTCGTATTCGTATCGGTCCCCGAGTTCTACACCACCATCCAGATTTCTCGGTTCTCATCGACGAATCGGGCGGAGTCGACTGTGGTGACCGGCTGCGCGATTCATCTTCTGATGGAAGCGTTCGAGAATTCCGTGCTTGCTCGTCTGTCGGCGGCACCGGACACAATGATCACCGCACTGCTCGAGTACTGCGATCGGGCCGTCGACCGAACGACCATTTCGCATGGCGAAGCCGAGCGGGTTCGTGGCCCGCTCGGCCGTGTCGACTATCTTGATTCGGTTCTTCCCGATATCGATCAGAACGGGGTGAAGAAGAAGCCGAACCAGGCACCTACCGCAGCACCGACCGCGCAGCCGATGACGGCGCCGACGACGAAGAACCAGATTCCGATGGCGATGCCGATCGCGCAGCCGATCGCCGCACCCAGCAAGGCGCCACCGAGCAGGGCATCGTGCATCAGGCCCTGCACCTCGGGTGTGACCGCGGCGGGTGACGGTGTGCCACCTGCCGGCGTCATCGTCAGCGTCCTACCCGACGGGTCGAGCGACGGTGTGACGCTGAAGTTCTGGCCGGTCTCCATACGCAGTGTCGTCGGGATCGTTCCGACAATCGCACCGTCGTCCGCGACCACGTTGACCGCGTCCGGCGTTACTTCGAATCTGCCGGAAGCGAGATCGACGACTGCGCTGCGGTGATCAGCCGCCAGAGTTGTCGTGTAGGCGATAGGCCCATCCACCCCGTTCATCGTGAGGTTTGCCAGGGTGCCCTCACCGTGTGCCGTTGCCATGGCAATGCCCGTTGACGCGATGGCCATCAGGGCGGTCGCCACTAATTTCTTGAATATCATCGGGAGTCCAATCATCGGGACCGATATGTGTTGGATTCCCCCCGGGCGGGCGACGTTGACCGTCAGGTATGATATTTACTCCTCAACTTGTTCTATGTCGATAGGTATCCGGTAGGGAGAATTTTTCGTACTTCAGGTCGAATATTCTCTCCACCTTTCCCCCTTCTTCTATAACAAGTCAGAACGCTCCGCAGCATTCTGTTATCCATCCGAAGCAGCATTCTGTTATCTATTCGCAGCGTCCGGGGACCGTGTTCACCGGTCCGTGGTCGCGGCAGTCGCAGCGGCCGTGTGGTCGCAAAGGGGCAGCAGGTCGGGGCGTTTGGCGGTACGGCCGTCGCCGGAAGACCGCCCGGTCAGCCGTCGCCCCAGCCAAGGGCCGAGGAAAGTCGCCGCCCAGCGCAGCTCGTTCGCCGCCACGGCCAACACACCGCGCTCGGGCAGCGCCGGTTGCAACGGGCTGGTCCAACGGTCGTCGGCGCCGGGCAGCCGCAGCGCGTGGGCGAGAGCGTCGGCGATGCGTTGATGGCCGATCGGGCTCGCGTGCAGCCGATCGGGGCTCCACAGGCGGGGATCGGTGACGACGGCGTGGGGGTTCGTTTCGGCGACGATGACGCCGTGCCGTTGGGCGCATGCGCGGATGCGATGGTTGAGTGCGATGACCCGGCCGCCGATCGGACGCGCCAGCGGGGTGATGCGCGTGACGTCGGGGAAGGTCAGCGTGGCCACCACGGCGCCGTGGGCGGTGAGCGCCGCGAACATGGCATCGAGGTGTCCGGCGACCTCGTCGGCGTCGAATCCCGGGCGCAGCATGTCGTTGATTCCGGCGACCACGGTGACCAGGTCCGGCCGTAATGCGAGGGCGGCCCCGAGCTGTTCTGCGTGGACCTCTCGAGCGAGTTTGCCGCGAACGGCGAGGTTGGCGTAGCGCAAATCCGGATTGATCGCGGCGAGCAGTTCGGCGAAGCGATCGGCCAGACCACGTAAGCCGCCTTGGTCGTCGCGATCGCCGACGCCTTCGGTCTGGCTGTCGCCCATGGCGACGTATCGCGAGTAGGTCGCGGCAGTGCTCGAGCCGGCGATGTCCGCGCCGATGACCGTCGCGTCGAAGTCGCTCACGCCTGCGCCGCCGGACGCCCGAGCTGCGCGGCGGCCTCGGCCTCGATGCGCTCGAACTGCTCCCCCATCCGCGCGGCCAGGGCGTGCGCGGCCGACAGCGGCCGCACCATGACCATGAAGTCGTCGATCTTCCCGTCCGCGTCGAAGTGCAGAAAGTCGCAGCCGGTCAGCTGCTTGCCGTCCACTCTCGCCTCGAACACGAACGCGTGGTCGCGACCGTTCGCGTCGGCGATCTCACGCACATAACGAAAGTCCTCGAAAACGCGGATCACCGCGCGCAGGATCGCCGCGGTCACGGCCTTGCCCGGATACGGCTTGAACGCCACCGGACTGGTGAACACCACATTGTCGGCCAGCAGCGCCTCGATCGCCGCTTCGTCCCGTGCCTCCACGGCTGCCCGGAAGGGATGCACGCCCACCTCCATAGTAAATTAGTTGAGTAGGTACTCCCAACGCTAGTGCGCATCATCAGCGGTGTCCAGGAGTCGGCGCGCAAATATTTGAATAGTCGCATGCGTGGTAATTTGACTGGATGGCGCTACGTAACGCGGTACTGGCCGCCCTGCTGGAGGGCGAAGCGTCCGGCTACGACCTCGCCAAGGGCTTCGACGCTTCGGTGGCCAATTTCTGGATGGCCACGCCTCAGCAGCTCTACAAGGAACTGGAGCGCATGGCTGCCGATGGCCTCATCGAGACCAGGGTCGTGCAGCAGGAGCGCCGCCCCAACAAGCGCCTGCATGCCATCACCGCCGCCGGGCGAGCGGCGCTGCACGAGTTCGTCCGAGCACCCGCCAAGCCCACCGCCATCCGCGACGAGATGATGGTGAAGGTGCAAGGCATGGACGTCGAGGACGCCCCGGCCGTGCGCGCCGCGGTGGCCGACAAGCTGGAGTGGTCGAAGGCGAAACTGGCCCGCTACGAACGCCTTCGCTCGCGGCTGCTGAACGGCCGCAGCGAGCAGGCGTATCTGGTCGAGGCCGAACGCGTCGGCCCCTACCTCACGCTGCTGCGCGGAATCTCGTTCGAGCAGGAGAACATTCGCTGGGCGGAGTTCGCGCTGGCGGTGATCGATCGGCGGATCGCCGCGCACGTATAGCGACTTGTTCCCCGCCCGTTCCACCCTGCCGGTCTCCAGGTCCGCGCAACCGTGGTCCGCGTGTGGCCGATGCGGTGCGTGACCACAGCGACAGTGCGTCGTGAGAACGTCACACATCGGTGCGGTATCTCGTCGAACCAGTGAAGACGGACGCGACCAGAGGAGCCGGTACACCATGACCACCAGATCCGAGCAGGCAGGCGGCTCGGCGGATCCGAGCCTGGGCGCGATCATGGACGAGCGGCGCCGGCTGATCAATCTCGCGTACCGGCTGCTCGGGTCCCTGGCCGAGGCAGAGGATGTCGTTCAGGAGACCTACGCCCGCTGGTACGCCATGCCCCGCCGACGGCAGGACGCCATCGAATCCCCCGGCGCCTGGCTGACGACGGTCGCCGGCCGCATCTGCCTCGACCTGCTCGGCTCGGCACGCGCCCGGCGAGAGCGCTATGTCGGCGAATGGATCCCCGAGCCGCTGCCGGAGCGTACGGAGTGGATCACCGGATGGTCCAGTGGCGGCATGGACGACCCCGCCGACCGAGTCACCCTCGACGAGTCTGTCAACATGGCATTCCTGGTCGTCCTCGAATCGATGACCCCGGCCGAGCGCGTCGCGTTCGTCCTGCATGACGTCTTCGGTTACTCGTTCGCGGAAGTGGCCGAGATCGTCGGCCGCAGCCCGGCTGCCTGTCGCCAGCTGGCTTCCTCGGCGCGTCGGCGCGTTCGCGCGTCGCAGGGCATCGCGGTTCCGCCGCTCCAACGCGCCGACATCGTCCGGGACTTCAAACGGGCGTGGGAAGCCAAGGACATCGACGCCCTTGTCGCCCTGCTCGACCCCGATGCCACGGCGATCGGCGACGGTGGCGGCCTGGTCAGCGCCGAACTCCACCCGATCGACGGAAGCGAGCGGATCGCGCGGGCCGTTGTCGCCATCGCGGCGAAGGCGCCGGATATGGCGATCCTGGAACGTACTGTGAACGGACAGCCCGGACTCGTGATTCAGCAGGCCGGTGCCACCGTGACGGTGATCGCGTTCGATATTTCCGGTGACCGGATCACCCGCCTCTGGGCGATACGCAATCCCAACAAGCTCCGACCCTGGACAAACGGCTGAGGCATACCCCCAACGCAGCGGTGAGCTCACGTCCGCGTCCTGCCGCATCGAGTAAGTCGTCCGTCACGCCACCGCGCCCGAATGACAGCAACTAACCGAACTTACTCGGACACGGTGATCAGGTGTACGCGGCATAGTCTCGTGACGAGGTCGACCCACACGTCAGGATCGGTCGACCACAGGTTGTGGGCCATGCCGGGTAGTTCCTCGAACCTGCCGTGCGGTACCAATGTGGCGAGCTGCCGCAGCGGCCACGACGGACGGATATCGTGCTGCGGGGCGACGAAAGTCATGACCACATCGGAGTCCGCCAGTCGGCGGAGCAGATCCGGTTCGTGGATCCACTCCACGAACGACGCACTCAGTGCGGCGTGGACGCCTGGGTCCCAGTCGATGTCGATGTCGGCTTCCAGATGCCGCGAGGACTCGTACGCCTGCGACCAGGTGCGGTCCTTGTGCAGGCCGTGCCCGGCGACGCCGACAACGGCCCCGACTCGGTCGGGGTGGTCCAGCGCGTAACGCACCGCCAGGTCCGAGCCCCAGGAATGGCCGAGCACTACCCAGCTGTCGACACCTCCGGCTCGCCGCACCGCTTCGATATCGGCGACTGCCTGGCGGAGGTCGTGCGGCCCACCCTGGGAGCGGCCGACGCCCCTGGGCTCCGGGTACCACGCCCGCATCCCGTGTGGCGCGAGCCCGTCATCCTCGAGGTAATGGACGCCGCCCGGTCCACCGGACAGGACTACGACATCCGGACCGTGTCCCGTGACGCCGACGTGCAGCAAGGCACCGTCGTCGGCGGGCACCATCATCGATCGCACATCGCCCCCTGCCGCCACGAGATCGGAGCACCGATTCGCCGTCTCCACCTTACCTATTGCCCCGCAGGCGACCTCCTGCGCGGACGTCGCTGCGCATCCGTCGCTTCCCCTGCGGCCGGTTCCCCGTCCTCGGCGCCATGGCCGTCAGCAGGCGGACGTTCCCGCCTCTAGTCCGGTGAGGATGATGCGCATCCCGGCTCGGAACTCGGCTTCGGGGGTGCTCGTGACCGCCGCGTGGGCGATTTCGATCAGTTTGGGAAACCGCTCGGATGACAGGGCAGCGACCCGGTCGGTGATCGTGGTGGCATCCTCGCCGCGTGCGAGGGACAAGGGCCCAGCGAGTTCGGCCTGGGCGAATCCGGTGACGAATCCGGACACCGCACGAAATGCCACCAGCAGTTCGGCCCCGGACCTGCCGCTGCGCGCGAGCGCCCGCAGAAGGGCTTCGGCGGGCAGCAGTGCCGCCAGATCGACGCTGCGCCGGGTGAGAATCAGCGGGATGGCGTGCGGGTGGGCGCGCACGGCACGCCACATACCCTCGGCGACCGCGAGGACCTCCGCACGCCAGTCCTCGGAGGGTGCGTGATCCCAGCGCGTTTCGTTCATCACGGCCTCCGTGACGAGCTGCTCGAGCCCCTCACGGCCGTCGACGTAGTTGTAGATCGTCATCGCGCCGGTGCCCAATGTCGCCGCGAGGCTGCGCATGGTCAAGCCGGCGAGCCCTTGGTCGTCGACGAGGGCGAGCGCGGCGATCTGTAACTGCTCCCGAGTGAATTTCCGGGGGGCGGGCATACTCCTCCTTGTTTACGTACGAAGTACGTGTTTAACTCTGCATGTTCACGTACAACGTACCTAAATCGAGGTGTCATGACCATGATCATCCGCACCACCTTCCCCTCCGGCGACGACCAGTGCGCCGCCTGGCTGACCCTGCCGGAGGGCCCCGGGCCGCATCCGGTCGTCGTGCTCGTCCACGGCGGGGGCGCGACCCACGAGATGACGCTCGGCCAGTACGAGAAGTGGTTCTCCGAAGCGGGCCTTGCCGTGGTGGCCTTCGACTTCCGCCACCTCGGTGAATCGGGTGGCCTGCCCCGCCAGCTGGTCAGCCATCGCCGGTATGCCACCGACGTCGACTCGGCGCTGGCGTTCGTCGGAACCCACCCCGAACTCGATGCCGGCCGAATCGCGCTGTGGGGAACATCGTTCGGCGCGAGCCATGTACTCGCCGCAGCGGCCCGTCACCCCGAACTCGCCGCGGCGGTCGTGCAGTGCCCGGTGTTCAGCGGGCGCGCGGTGGTCGCCAAAGCGGGAGTGCGGCACCTGGCCCGGTTCACTGTGCCGATCATCTCCGACCTGGTGCGCGCCGCGTTGCGGCTCCCCCGGCGATACGTGCCGCTGGTCGGTCTGCCAGGCGAGGCGGCCTTCGTCACCCAGCCCGGCGCTCTGGAAGGGTGGCAGTCAGTTACTCCCCCTGGCTACCGGTTCGACAACCGCATCACAGCCAGTTCCGGGCTGGGTATGTTGTTCTACAACGCCGCGGCTCTCGCCCCACGCGTGCGATGCCCACTGCTGGTGTGCGCTTGCGACCGCGAGAATCTCATCGATCCCGCCATCGCGGCGAAGGTGGCCGCCACAGCACCGCGCGCCGTCGTCGAGCACTACGACGCCGACCATTTCACCGTCTACCACCCACCGATCGTCGAGCGGGTCGTCGCCGATCAGCTCGACTTCCTCACCACACACCTCGAGTCGAAACAGCGCTGAGCAGAACAGCTTTCAACGCGGCCGCGCGAAGGGCTGCCACCACTGCCGAGGCCGCGACGTGGGCCGAGAGCCCAGCGAGTGCGATCGGGATACCCGCCGATCGCGAGGGCGTTGCTGCCAGCGCTTCGTCGCGCCTCTTCCAAATCCACCGCCGGGGCGATCCCGCGCGAAGGGGGATCGCTCCCGAGTCCTTGACCTCGAGCAAAGTTGAGCTTCTAGCGTCGACGGCGACGAGAGGAGTTCGAATGACAACACTGGTCACCGGCGCCACCGGGAACACCGGCCGCCACGTCGTGACAGAGCTGGTTCGCCGCGGCGAGCACGTCCGGGCGCTGACACGCGACCCCGTTGCCGCTGCGAGGCTTTTTCGCACCGGAGGTCGAGGTGGTGGCGGGCACGCACACTGCCCCGAATACGCTGGGCGCGGCCCTCGACGGCGTCGACCGGCTGCACATCACCGTGACGGCGGGGCTCGCCGAGACCGGCCCCGAGCTGGTGCGGCGAGCGGTGGACGCGGGCGTGCGACGAATCACCGTGGTGTGGGGCGGCGGGGTCGGGCCGGTCGAGCAGGCAGTGGCGGACTCCGGTGTGGAGTGGACGCGCCTGGAACCGCAGGAGTTCATGTCCAACACGCTGACCTGGATCGACTCCGTGCGGACCGAGGGCGTA
This sequence comes from Nocardia sputi, assembly GCF_023501985.1. NCBI lineage: Bacteria > Bacillati > Actinomycetota > Actinomycetes > Mycobacteriales > Nocardiaceae > Nocardia > Nocardia sputi. The sequence continues at coordinate 18,780 of NZ_JAMFLC010000023.1, forward strand.
GTGCGCGAACCGTACGACTCGCCCAGCGCACTGGTGCACGAAGCCGACATCGGAGCCGTGGCCGCGGTCGCGCTGCTGCACGACGGCCACGCGGGGCGGGCCTACAACCTCACCGGCCCGGAATCGCTGACGCCGCGGCAACGGATCGCGATCCTGGCCGAGGCCCTGGACAGAGAGATCACCTTCGTCCCGATCACGCACGAACAGGCCGTCGACAGATTGATCGCCACCGGCGTGTCCCGAGCGGACGCCGAGTACGTCATCGGCTGGTACGCCGCGGCCGATGCGGCCGCCACCACGGTCGTCGACACCGTCGAACGGGTGACCGGCCGACCGGCACGCACCTTCGCGCACTGGGTGGCCGAACACGCCGACCGATTCCGGAGCCCGCGGTCGCCGGGAGCCTGAGGATCGCCGAAGAACATTCGGCGAGTTAGGGCACCGGGCATCCCGTGACAGCCCGATGCCCACCGAGCGGAGGGTGCGAAGATCCGCTCGGTGGGCATACCGCCACGTGTCGGGGACGTGCGCGCCGGGCCAGGGGCGGGGTTGAGGGATCCTGTCCGGCGGGCGAAACGCGTGGCGGGCGGTGCTTCCGTCGAGCGAGCGCGCGGAGTCAGGGGCACAGGTCACGCCGCTCGACGCAAGCAAGTCATCCGGCGGTCACAGCGAGCCTCCGCCGCCGAGCAACCACGGGTTGAAGGTGCACTCCAGATTCGGATGCCCGGCCGGGTCCAGCGCACGCAACGCGATGGACAGTGCCCGTGGCGAGTACATGATCGTGAGGTGATCGGAGACGTCCTGCTCGCATCCTTCCTGCAGGGTGATGTTGTGCACCGTCACGCCGGGCGCCGCCTTCAAGAAAGTCAGATCGTAGGGATTGGTGATTTCGTCGTAGCGGGTGCCGACGATGGTGTAGTCCACGCCGGGGATGGTGTCGCCGTTCTCGTTGAGCTTGTTGACGAAGTCCGAGCCGATCGTCTGCTGGATGCCGGCGTGCCCGACGAAGATCTCGATGAAGCCCAGGATGTCGATGCCGAAGTTGTTGATCGCCCGGCCCAGCGCGCCGATGCCGATCAGGCTGGTGCCGTGGTGGGTGGCGCCGTAGGTGACCAGATTCTTGACCTTGGCCGCGCCGCCCTCGAACTTGGTGTACCAGTTCGACATCGAACCGCCCTGCGAATGCGCGACGATGTCCACCTCCGAGGCTCCGGTCGCGGCCAGCACCCGGTCGACGAACGTAGCCAGCTGCTCGGCCGAGTCCTGGATGTACCCGGTGCCCATCACGCCGGGCAGCACCGATCCGAGACCGCCGCCCTCGAGCAGGTTGGACCGCCCGTAATTGAAGGTGAATGTGCAGAAGCCCGCGTCCTTGATGGGCTGACCCATGAAGGCGAAGCCGTTGTAGGCGTTCATCCAGGTGCCGTGCACCATGACGACCGGGCGCGGGCGTTCGGCGGCCGGCTTGCAGTTCCAGTCGTTGGACCCGGGTGGCGCGGCGTCGGGATGGGTCAACCCGTAGCCGAACGCGGCCAGCCACGAGGTCATCGGCGGACCGTAACCCACGGTGTCGCTGGCGTAGCCGCCGGAGGACCCGGAGCTGCTGCCCGAACCGCCGTAGCAGTCACCGGACCCGTTGCCCGACCCCGCGCCACTGCCCGAGGTACACGCCGAGCCGGTACCCGCGCTGCCGGAGTCGGCTACCGGCGCCACTTTCCGTCCCGCCGCGATGTAGTCGGCCAGTTGCTGCTCGGTCGGTTGCGCCTCCGGCACCGCGTTCGCGCCGGTCGCACCGGCAGCGAGCACCGATACGCTCAGCAGCACCGCCGCCAGGGACGAGCGTCCGTAGGTACTTCGTTTCATTGGTTGCCTTCCTGCAGAACAACGGTGTTCGACGGCCGGCGCCGTTCTTGCCGATCGACGGCGCCGAAGCTGCGCCAACGCTAGAACCGGGGAACGCGACCGCCTACGCGGAACGGCTGGCTCTGGAGACCTCACGAATGCGTTTGTCGCGACTAGGGATTCGGCACAAAGGAGCGCGGGAAGCGCAATTCCGGGAATTCGACGAGTAGGTCGAGACGCACAAGCGGTCAGCCCGAAAACGGTGAATTATCCAAATCACCAGACGGTTACGGTTCCGAAACGGCCGATGGGCTCATCATGGACGAAGCTTCACACCAGCCATCGGTGGCCATCCGATGGCTAACCGCTTGGAGATCCCATGTCCGTCACCATGGTTCCCACCGCCCGCACCGCGGCTCGCGTCTTGCTGGGCGCGCTCGCGGTCACCGCCGCGCTGACCCACCTCCCGTACGCCTCGGCGGAGGGCTCGGGCTCCTCCGCCGCCCCTTCGGCTCTCGGCCCGCTCGGCCCGTTCGGCACGGCGCCGTCGCCTCCGCCGACAGTGCGCGGGCCCGTGACCGCCATCGTCGTGCTCGGCTACGGACTGCTGCCCGACGGCGGCATGCGCCCGGAGTTGGTCGACCGTCTGCACGCCGGCTACCTGCAGGCCCTGCTGGCGCCCTTCTCGCCGATCATCGTGACCGGCGGCAACGCGCGCAACGGCGTCACCGAGGCACGGGCCATGGCCGACTGGCTGATCGCCCGCGCCATCCCGGCCGCCCGGATCCATCTCGAAGCGGAGGCGGGCACGACCGTGCAGAACGCCGCGCACTCGGCCACGATCATGCGCGCGATCGGCGCACGCGACGCCGTGGTGATCACCTCCGCCGACCACGTCGACCGGGCGGTGGACACCTTCCACGACGCCGGAGTCGACGTCGTCGGCACCGTCACTCCCGAGCAGATGCCTGTCCGGATCTGGCGGTTCGGCCCGCTCGCCTGACGCGGGCAGGCCGTGATCCCCCGTTTCGCAACACAGGAGCAATTATGAACGACACCGCGGTGAACGCGGCCGATCAAGCCAGATCCCTGGTCGACCATCGTTACCGTTCCACCCTGCGCTACGAGGTCGAACGGGAAAAGATTCGCGAATTCGCCCGAGCCGTCCAGGATTCGCACCCCGCGCATCGCAGCGAGGCCGCCGCTGCCGAGCTCGGATTTCCCGGACTCGTCGCGCCCGCGACGTTCAGTTCGATAATTCTCACAAGGGTGCAGCGCGAAATTCTGGACACGCTGATCACCGGCTACGATCCGACCCGGATTCTGCACGCGGACCAGGTTTTCGACTTCGGCAGGCCGCTGGTGGCAGGCGACCGCCTGACCTGTGACATCTATTTCGAATCGTTCCGGCACTTCGGCGACTACGACGTCCTCGCGATCAAGAGCGTGCTCATCGACCAGCACGGCGCCGTCGTGCAGACCGGCTCGAGCGCGCTGCTCGCACGCGTCGGCGCACGTCATCCGGGATTGGCCGACGCCGTGCGCAAAATCGCCATGGGACAGGGAGATCCGGGCACACCGCGACCGGCGCGAGGCAACGCCGTCGTTCCGGCCGCCGCCGACTATCTCTCGCCGACGCCCACGCGCCGGGAACCGCGGTCACGCGTCGATTTCGCAGGCCTCTCGGTGGGCTCCGAATTGCCCGTCCGCACCATGCGCCTGTCCCGTGGAGACCTGGTCAACTATGCCGGAGTGACCGGCGAAGCCAATCCCGTGCTGTTCGACGAGCGAATCGCCGTCGCCAGCGGCCTGCCGACCGTGGTCGCGCCGGGCATGCTGAAACTCGGCCTGGCCACCTCGTTCCTGAGTTCCTGGCTCGGCGACCCCGCGGCGATCACCCGTTTCCGCGCGCAGTTCGCGCACAACACGCACTATCTGCGCATACCACCGTTGGGAGCCGGGACGATCCACTTCCGCGGCCGGGTCACCTCGATCGATCCGCGCAGGCGACGGGCCACCCTCGCGGTCGACGCGCGCGCCGACGGGCGCAAGCTGTTCGGCTACGCCGCCGCCGAAGTGCTCTTCGCGTGAGCGGTCGCGGTCACGCGCCGATCAGGCAGCGGTGCCGGATCGCGCATCAGCTCGATCGGGGGCGCCCGCCCGACGACGCGACAGGCCGGTGAGCAGCGCCAGGCGGCGATGGGACGCCAGCCGGGCAGCGCGATCGTAAGTACTGGTGTGTACGAGGATTTCGTCGGCGCCGGTCCTGCTCACCAACTGTTCCAGTTGGTCGGCGACCGAGTCTTCGGTGCCGTACAGATGGCCGCGCAGCCCGTCCTCGAAGAGGCAGCGTTCGCGATCGGTCATGGTGCGTGCCTCGATCTCCGAGGGCGGTGTCAGAGGCGGGAACTCACCGCGGGTGCGCGCGTACGCGGCCGACCACGCCTCCGGCAGCAACAACCGACGCGCCTGCGCGGTGGTGTCGGCGATGACGATCGATCCGGAGACCATCACGTACGGTCGCGCGCCCGGTAAGGCGGGGCGGAACTCGGCGCGATAGCGCTCGATGGCCTCGACCATGTGATCTTCGCCGCCGACCGCGGCGATCACCAGCGGCAACCCGAATCGCGCCGCGCGCTCGGCGCCGGACCCGGTCGCCAGCAGGAAGGCCGGGACCCGCAGCCCCTCGGCGGGCCAGGCGTGCACGCCCTGCCTGCCCTCGGTGAAATACGCCAGCAGTTCGGCCAGCCGGGTGTCGAGGTCTTCCGCGTCACCCTTGTCGTGCCCGAGCGCACGCCGCACGCCGTCGGTGAACCCGACCGAGCGGCCGAAGCCCATGTCGATGCGCCCCGGATAGAGCGATTCGAGCACGCCGAACTGTTCGGCGACCACCAGTGGCTGATGGTTGGGCAGCATCACCCCGCCAGTGCCGATCCGGATGCGGGAGGTCGCGGCTGCGGCCGCGGCCGCGAGCACGGTCGGCGCCGAACCCGCCACGCCCGGCACGCTGTGGTGCTCGGAGACCCAGAATCGGTGATAACCCCACTCCTCGGCGAGCCGCGCGAACTCGACGGTCTCGCGTAGCGCGTCCGGATGGCTCTGGCCGCGCCGGACGCGCGAGCGATCGAGAACGGAGAACCGGACGGAGGACAGCACCGAGGTCATATCGATGTCAACGCGGGCGCGCCGCGCTGATTCCGCCCCCGGCTCAGGAGGTGTCCGCCACTCCGAGCGCCTGCGCCAGCGCCTGCCACGCCTTCGGCAATTGCGCCTGGAAATCCGGCCAGGTGTGCATGCCCTCGGCGGTGTACTCCACGGTGGCGGGGATGTTCAGCTCGGACAGGCGGGCGGCGAACCGTTCGGTGCACGAACGGGCGCCCGCCTCCAGCGCGGCGCCGCCGCCCGCCGTCCGCAGCGCGTCCGCGATCGTCGGAGAGTTCGCGACCGCCACCAGATCGGCGCCGGTCGGCAGCCCGGTGGCCGCCGAGAGGTAGATGGCGGTGCCGCGCAGCGATTCCGCGTGCAGCAAGCTGTCGTGCGCGGCCCATTCCGGTGAGGTCGGCGGGCCCCAGAGGTTGTCGACGTTGCCGCCGCGCGAAGCGACCGTGATCGTGGTCACCGCGTGACCGAGCGAGTCGGCCGTGGAATAGCACCCGCTCATCCCGGCCACGGCGCGATACCAGCCGGGATGGCGCTGGGCGAGCATCATCGCGGCCTGCGCTCCCATCGACACTCCGGCGATGGCCCGGCGCCCGTCGGAGCGCAGCAGCGACTCCACGATGGGCGGAAGCTCGGTGGTGAGGAACGTCTCCCAGCGGTTGAGTCCCAGCGCGGTGTCGTGCCGGACCCAGTCGCTGTACATGCTGCCGGTGCCGCCGCCGGTCAGCACCACGTCGACCGGTTTGCCCGCGAAGAATTCCGCGGCCTTGCCCTTCGACAGCCAGGCCGACGTGGCGTCGCCGTCGACGCCGTCGAGCAGATACAACACCGGACGCGGTCCCTCGCCACCGCCGCGCAGCACATCGACCGTGATGATCCTGCGCATGGCCGAGGAGGCGATCGACAGCCGTTCCCGCCCAGCGGCGACCTTCTCGATCGAGAGCAACCCGGTGCGAGTCATGCCGGGATCGACCGCGGGCGGCGCAGTGGGCGGCGCCGGATCGGCGAACACGGGCGCAGCGGCGACCGCGGCGATGAGGACCATCGCCGCCGCGGTAATCGGCACGCGCGACTTCATCCTGCCAGGGGAGCCTGTTCCGCTCGTCTGGCCGCCGCGCGTTCGCGCTGCTCCTCGAACCGCCGCGCCCGGATCTCGAGGTCGTCGAGGTAGGCGTGCAGTTCCTCGCGCGCACGTTCGCCGTCGCCGGTCAGATCGGTCCGTTCGAACACGTGCCAGGCACGCAGCACGGGACGGACCAGCACATCCAGATGCCGGCGCAGGTCGTAGATACCGTGCTCGGCCGGCAGCACGGCGTTGCGCCGAAAGTTCGGCTGGGTCAGCCCGGGCATCTGGAAGCGCGTGACCACGTCGGTGATCGCGCGCAGCGCCTCGTTCGGCAACAGGTCGAGGGCCGCGGCGCTGATGTTGCGGTAGAAGATCATATGCAGGTTCTCATCGGCGGCGACACGCTGAAGCATACGCTCGGCGATGGTTGCTCGCACGCCGCGCTGGTGTTCCGGTGGCTGATCCTGGTCGCCGACTCCTGCACGGTGACATAAGCGACCGAACACAGGAACTGTTGTCCTTTCTCGGGTTTCACGACTCCGGCGGTCATGTGCGCCATCCTGGTCTGCTCCAGTAGCACCGGATCGACCGCGCGGGTGACCACCAGATAGTCGCGTCACGATGGCGTGCCGGTTCTCCTCGGCCGTCCACCGTCCCACCCAGGTACCCCAGACGCCGTCCAGGGAGAACGACTCCGAGATCTTCCGGTGATACGAGGGAGATTGTCCTCGGTGAGCAGATTCGTGATCATCGCGGTCTGCGCCACTTCGGAAAGCCGGGATTCCCCCGGCTTCCAATCGATTCCGCCGAGGGCAGCGAAATTGCGCCCCTCGTCCCATGGCACGTAATCGTGCGGATTCCAGGATTTTGCTTTGCGCAGATGATGGTTGAGCAGGCGTTCGGCGGTGGGCTCGGGTTCCCGCAGAATTTCGCGATCGGACAACGCGGTGGTCACTCGCACTCCTCAGCTCACCCCCGACAGCAGGGCACACTTCGACGATAGCGGCGAAAGTTCAAGCTGTTCGCCCTATCACGCGATCGTTGGGCGAGTCGACGATGGTCATGTGGCCCGGCTGGGGCGGTTCACAACCCGACGGCTCGCCGGCCTCGCCTACCGGGTACAGCCCCGGTGGCCTGCCCGCCGCCCGCAAGCGGTCCAGCAGATCGTGGGCGCGGCCGGCCAGCTCGGGAATGCGCGCGGTGCGCCCGGTGGTCACCGCGGCGGTCAACGGCACCTCGGCGGCCTCGCCGAGGATGGCCAGCACGTCGTCGGTCATGCTGAACGTTCCGGTTCGGGCAGGCACGTCGTCGATCGGCACCAGCACCGTGCCGCCTGCGGCCGACAGCACCGACAATGCGCGTGAGCCGAGCGGATCGGCCAGCGCAGCCTGGACGCGACGGAGTTTGCGCCGGGCCGCGTCCGCGCCGGTGCCGGGTCTTCGCTCGTCCGGGTGCGCCGGAATGCCCAGCGCCACGACCTGGTACGACCGTGCGATCGGAATACCGGTCTCCCTGGCGAGCTCGCCCACCGCGTGTCCGCCCAGCAGCGCCGAAACCAGCGTCTGGGCCGCGGTCTGATGTTCCCGCGCGACCGCGCGGTGCTCGTCCACATAAGCGGTCGAGGCCGCCACGGTCACCATCTCCAATAGGTGGACCGCCAGCCGCGCACCCGCGAGAAAATGATCGGCCTGGTCATCGGCGACCTCGTCGGCGAGGAATTCCAGTCCGTTGCGGATTTCGTCGTGGTACGCGCCGAGCACCGTTTCCAGCGCTATACCCTCCCGCGCCCAGCGCGAGGCGAAACCGGCGATCTCCGGTGGCCGCACCGCCGCCGGCGCCGGAGGCGGAGCCAGCAGTTCGACGGCGGCCGCCAAACAGTTCCGCGCGGTGGTCGTGACATCGCCGGACACGCCGTGGCCAGGGTGCTCGGCCAGGTGTTCGACGAGTTTCGATGTCAACGTCTCGGTACTCGGTCTCGGCTGCCTGCCCATCATGCCTCCCGAAGGTTAGCGACGGATCGTGATGGAATCGAGATGTGTTCGGCCGAATCAGGTAAGTCATCAGCGGCCGTCCTACCCGTTGGGCGGAATCACAAGCGTTTCGAGGCGATTTCGAGACGGAGGCGAGTCCTGCGCGAACAGCACTACCGGGGCACCGTACTATTCGGATCCGGCCCCTGACCGGGGGCGGACTCACCGATTTCCGGAGTATGCGACCCGGAGTAAGTGACGCAGCGCCGTCCGCGCATTTTCCGGCGCTGCGTCGAGATCACCCTAGATCCGTCCGCCCGCCCTGAGAAGGGCTCGCCGACGCCCTCGGGATGGTTCATCGGCGCCCGTGCCCGGGATTGGGACCTCGCACAACCGTGTCGCCGCGGCGGGCCGAACCCACGCCGTGCTATTAACCGTGAGGCGCACGGGCAAACCTGTGAGCTGTCCCATGACATCCTCCGAACGCCTGTGCGGCAGATCGCACCGCCGATAACATCGAGCGCCGCGCTGCCGTACGGCGTCGCGACGAGTTCGAAGGGCTACACCACATATGAGCGGTACGCGAGAAAAGCTGGATGAGCTGCGGGGGATCCTGGAGCTGGCCGAGGAACCCGCCGGCGAGACCGGCATCGCGAAACGCAAGAACAAGGGCATTCCGAGCGCGCGGGAACGAGTGCGCGCACTACTCGATCCCGGGAGTTTCGTGGAGATGGGCGCTCTGGTGCGCCAGCCCGGCACTCCCGGAGCCATGTACGGCGACGGCGTGGTCACCGGACGCGGCCGGATCGACGGCAGGCCTGTGGTGGTGATCGCGCACGATCAGACCGTCTTCGGCGGCTCGGTCGGTGAGATGTTCGGTCGCAAAGTCGCCCAAGCGCTGGACTTCGCCACCGCCAACGCCTGCCCGGTGGTCGCGATCAACGACTCCGGCGGCGCCCGCATCCAGGACGCGGTCACCTCGCTGGCCTGGTACGCGCTGATGAGCCGCCGTCAGGAAAGGCTGTCGGGTTTCGTACCGCAAGTATCGATCATGCTGGGCAAATGCGCGGCGGGGTCGGTCTACGCCCCGGTGAACACCGACATCCTGATCGCGACCGAGAAGTCGTACATGTTCGTCACCGGCCCCGAGGTGATCAAGGAGGTCACCGGCGAGGAGGTGACCATGGAGGAACTCGGCGGCGCGCAGGTGCAGGCGGCCAACGGCACCATCCACCACGTCGCCGCCACCGAGCAGGACGCGTTCGACTGGGCCAGGACCTATCTGAGCTATCTGCCCTCCAGCTGCCTGGAACAGGGACCGATCGTCAACCCGGGCCTGGAGCCGCAGGTCACGCCGCAGGATCTGGAGCTGGACTCGATCATTCCCGATTCCGATCGGGAGGGTTACGACATGCACGAGATCTTGCTGCGGCTGTTCGACGACGGCGACTTCCACGAGATCAGCGCCGCCACCGCGCAGAACCTGATCACCGGCTTCGCCAGGGTGGACGGACGCAGCGTCGGGGTGATCGCGAATCAGCCCTTGGTGCTCGGCGGCGCCATCGACGCCAGATGCTCGGACAAGGCGACGCACTTCATTCGTCTGTGCAATGTCTTCGGGTTGCCGCTGATCTTCGTCGTGGACACCCCCGGCGTGCTGCCCGGCGTGGAAGAGGAGCGCAGCGGGGTGATCAAGCGCGGCGGGCGGTTTTTCCGCGCGGTGATCGAGGCGACCGTACCTATCGTGACCGTCGTGGTCCGCAAAGCCTACGGCGGCGGCTACGCGGTGATGGGCTGCAAGCAGCTCGGCGCAGACATCAGCCTGGCCTGGCCCACCGCGCGCATCGCCGTGATGGGAGCGGAGAGCGCGGTGAGCATCGTCGGCAAGCGCCAGCTGGCCCAAGTAGCCCCGGAGCAACGCGCGGCCGTGCGGGACTACATGATCGACCAGTACAACGCGACGGTCGCCACGCCGTGGATCGCCGCCGAGCGCGGCTACATCGACGCCGTGATCGAGCCCTCGCAAACCCGGCTGGAGATCCGCAGGGCGCTGCGCCTGCTGCGCGAGAAAGAGGCGAGCGCCGAGCCCAACCCGCGCAAGCACAGCCTCTACCCGGTCTGAGACGACCTCGCGCCTCTGGTTATGTTGCCTCACAACGTAACCGGCCATTCGATGGATTCTTCGGTGATCCGCGCCGAATCGGACCACCCGGCACGCCGATGCCTTACTCTCATCAGCAGTGCCGGGTCCCTTCGTTCGCCGCGTCGTGGCTCGGCACGCGACGTGCCCGCTGCGCCTGTTCCCTACCCTCGCCCGGCGGGCACGCCGCACTAATACTGCAGCCGGTGCGCATGGACCCCGCGACTACGACTGGGCGCGGGTGCCGATCCGTATCGGGTGGGAACCCGGGCGCGGGCACTAGCTGGTCGACGTCATCGGCACGGCCCGCGACGGCCAGTGCGCGGTCCGGCCCGCCCAGTGTTTCCACCGGCACAACGGTCAACCGGTGGCCGAAACAGGGCTGCACCCCTCGAAACCCCGTCCAGCCCTGTTCGTGCGCGAAGGGCATCACGAAGCCCCGGCCTATCCGCGCGGTGCCCGGCCAACTGCATGGTCATGTCGGTGCTCCTCGGAGCCGACGGCGACGTGGACAACGACGCCACGCTGCGCGCATACACCCGACGCGCGGTGGTACAGGCCGAAACCGGAGCTGCGTCGTGGCCCCTGGTCGAGGCCCGTGACCCGAGGGAAACGGTTCTCGATCCGACGGATGGCACGCCTGCTCGGTGTGTCGGCGTGGGGCTGCTACCAGTATGTGAAGCGCAGGGCGGCAACGGTTTCCACGTGCGTCAGCAGCGGCGTGCCGATCTGACAGTGAAGATCGAGCGCGGGGGAGGGTTCACCGCGGGATTGACAGTGCAAGTCCGCCACCGTCACGGGTTGAAAAGATCAATGGGCGATACCGGAATCTATTGGGACAACAGCCCTGCCGAATCATTCTGGCCGACCTGCAACACGAATCGTACTACCGACACGTCTACGCCACCAAAGCCGAACTCGCTGCCGCCGGTTGACAATTGGAACCGAAGATACAACCATGACCGGCGGCACTCCGTCCTCGGGATGCTCAGCCCCATACGCTACGAGCAATCCCTGACAGACGCAGCCAAGGCCGCTTGGAACCCTCTCCACCATTCGGGGTGAACCTCAGCCGAGGCGTTCGCGCGTCCAGATGGCATGCTCGATCGCATCGAGCGGGGATTCAGCGCACTACGTCTTCTTCCCCAGGTGGGCATACTGCCGATCTACCGATGCGCGCCGTATACCTATCCCACGAGGATTCTCACATCACCCCTGCCGGGGGGTAGAAAGTGTCGAGGTTGGCCATGTTCGATGAATGGCATGAGGAATGCGTCAGGAGCCCGCAGTATCCGGCTCCCGAGCCCGGCCAGGACCTTTGGCTACGGCGAACCTGTCAGATTGCCCGGTGCCTGAATCTGGGTTGGCTGTTCTCGACGTGGAGCCTGTCTAAGCTGCGGGATATGCTTGCCCGCAAGGAGAGAGTCGATATCGGCCGGGAAACTCCGCGGCAGATCCTGAAAACCAGAGGGGTGTCGTGGCACGCTAGCAAGACTGGGGATGCCGGTAACGTCCCAGATTTCGCAGCGAAGATGGCACACGTACTCGATCGCCACAATAATCCACCCACTGACGGGCGAGTGGTGTGTGTCGATGAGTTCGGACCGCTGAACTTGCAGCCGCTTGGCAGCTGGTTTCCGCGGCGCCACCTGAATCGATTGTGCGCCACCCACAATCGCACACAGGGAGTGCGGCACACGTTCGATGCGGTGGACCCGGCGACCGGCCAGCTCTACTTCCGAATTCGTGACCGGAACCGCTGGATCGAGTTCCTGGCTTTCCCTGAGTTCCCGCGAGCGCGCCGGCCGCAGGAAGATCCCTATCTGATTCTGGACAACGACGCGGCGCACAAGCACCTCGAGGTACGGGAATGGCACCGGCGACGCGGTCGAGTCGGTGTTCGCGCTTATCTGTCCTTTCCGGTCAACCCGGATCGAGTCCGAGTTCGCCGCAATCGGCGACCACATCCGCCGGAGCGACCAGCACGCCGGGCCGATCCGCAACTTCGCCACCGGTTCAAAGGTCCGGCGCCCGGGTTACCTGACCTGTATTTCTCGACGATGTGACCGACCCCAGAATTCACCGACTAATGATGCCGGAATCAGCTGGCGCAACCAAGAAGATCGAAGCCATGGTGTCGATCGGCGATACGGTACAGCAAAATCCAATGCTGTGAGACCAAAAATCGCGCGGCTTCGCCAAGGGAGAATGCGTCGTCACCTGCCCTCTGGCGTTTTCCGATGCCTCCAGTCACCGGGAAGTCGAGGAATTGTTTTTGTAGTAGTTAAAAGCTTGACAATGTCGCTTGACTGCGTATATTCAGTATCGTCCTCGACGATGAACACACGGTCGGCAAGTTCGAGGGCGAATAAGGATCGGAAAGGAACTGATCATGCTCACCATAACCTCCACTAAGACAAGAAAAGTCGTTGCCTCGGTGGCCGTGGCGCTAGCCGCCTTCGGCACCCTTGGGTTCAGCGCGTCTGCAAATTCCACCACTCACCATCAGCCCGTCGGCAACTACTCCGGCGGCCTTTACGCCGGCTGTTGTTGACAATCCGCTGGCCAGCGGCATGTCCGCTGGCCAGCGGACATCCGCTTCTGTCGCGCCACACTCGGCTCTCTACTCGGTTTCCGCATGTTCGGGCCGAACTGCGCGTTGTTCTACAAATCTCGGTCACCGACGGCGACCTGGGCAGGCACGACCTGAAAACCGCGAAAGTCGAGTCCGTCGGTGCATGTCAGAAATCCTCGCCGAGTCACGCAGGGGATCACCGAGCCCGAGCCCATGCCTTTTAGATCGGAGTATCGGCGATGTACTGGTCTGTCGTCGACGCATTGTGGAGTGCCGCAATCCAGCCATTTCGGCTGCTACTCAGCACGAACGTCGATGTCGGTATCTTGTTCTACCCATTTCTACTGGTCGCCATGATATGGACATTCCGGCGTCAACCACGGGAGGAGAGCCTGACCAGCTATGTGACCTTCCAGCGTGCACTGCTCAGCCGGTCAGGAAGACTGGATATCAGATTCTATTTCACCAACATCATCCTGATGACATTGCTGTACACCTACAGCGATCCTTGGTATCGGCAGGTGCCCCATGTGGTGGAATCGGGCTGGGCGTGGCTGCTCCAGGAACCTCGTCTGTACCTGCTCAACGGTGGATTTCTCGCCAGTACGGTGGTGACCGTCCTTGTCTTCATGGCCGCCGATCTCTCCTTTTTTCTTTTCCATATGCTGATGCATCGGGTGTCGTGGTTGTGGGAGTTCCACAAGATCCATCATTCGGCAACCGAGTTGAATCCACTGACGAGCTTTCGCGCCCACCCGGTGCAGCTCTATCTGACCACCACGGCCGGGGTCGTCTTCTCGGGCGTTGTCCTCGGCAGCGCCGGGTACTTCTCCTCGGGCACGGTACAGGTGCTGTCCTGGCTAGGCTCCAATGTCCTGTTCATTGGCAGCGGAGCATTCCTGCTCGCCGCGCTCCGGCACTCCCACGTGTGGATACATTTCGGTCCCCGGCTCAACCGAATCCTCTACAGCCCGGCCCATCATCAGATACACCACAGCGGCGACAGCGCCGACTACAACACGAACTACGGCGGCCTGCTCGCGCTGTGGGACTGGATGGCGGGAACTCTCATCATTCCCGGACGTGAACGCCCGATCTACTACGGGCTGGGCAGTACCGAGCAGAACAACCAGTACACCAGCATCGCAATGCTCTACACGCGGCCGTTCGTCAATCTGTGGCACCGGGTGGTCAGCCGGCGAGACTTCAACAAGAACGAGTCTGGACGACATCGCCCACGTCTTGGCGACCCGCCGCAACGACACCCTGATCACCGGCCTGTTCACCGAGGCCCGCGCTGACGAGCTCGTTGCCGCGCTCGTTGTTCGAGCCATACCCGCAGGTGCAGTTCGCGACCAAGCCACGGCTGGTGATGGCGATGCTGGAACGGGCAGTGTCGGCGAAGGTGCCGTTTCGGTGGTTCACCGCCGACGAAGCCTACGGTCAGGTCAAGTAGGGGAAACAGCGCCAGCGATCAAGACATGATCGCACTCACGCTACCGGAGATCCGACGCCTCACCATCGCCCTGCTCCTCCCCACCATCCGCTGCACCCACCGCGTCTGGGCATGGTCGACCTGGCGCCGCCGACGACAACACCAAGCCCGCCTATCCCACTACCGACGACGAGGACACCCACTCACCTGACTGCCGTTGCAGCACTAAGCCCCCCACCGAGCCCTCGCAGCGAGACTCAGCCGTGGCCCCAGTTGAGGTCGGCAGCCATCCACTCGGATTCCCACTGTTGCAGCCGCCGCCGATCGAGTCCCCGGCGCACCAGCAGGTAGCTGCCCGCGAGCACGATCGAGACCCCGAGCAGCGCACCCGCGGTGAGCATCACCGCTTTGCTCGCGGGCTGGGACGGCGACGGCGGCTCCACGATCGCGCCGCCGTCGTTCAGCCAAATCGACACGGTGGATCCCGGCTCCACCACCGTCGTCGACTGATAGTCGCCGGTATGGATCACGCCTTCGGCGTCCTTCCAGGACACCCGCGCGGGTACCACCGGTGCGTACAGCGGCGCCTTGCCGGTCTCGATCACGGTGGCCTCCACTTGACGCAAGCGCGCCGTCTCGGCTCGCACAGCAGCCGTCTCCACCTTGTACACCCGGCCGCCGACAGTCACGACGAGCACGGGCACGATGATCAGGAACACCAGGGCGAGCAGGACCGCGCACGCGGTCTGCCAGCGGTCCTCCCTGCGACGCAGCGGATTTCGGTCCAGACCGACGCGCCGGCACGTCCGGCGGTACATGTTCACCGATCCGGTAGACATGACGGTGACTCCTCGTGACGGGATTCGGCGGTGAGGGTGACGAGGGTGTCGAAGAACTCTTCGACGAGGCCGGGCAGGCCCATCGGATCCGGGCCCGCCGCCCAACTCTGTAGCGCCGCGAGCAGCATGCCCGCACCGGCGGCGACGGCGACGGCGGGACGTGGATCCGTCAGCGGGTCCACCCCCAGCCGGGCCGCTGTGATCCGGACCGATTCGCGCTGCCCTTCGATACGGATGCGCTGATAACCGGCGAACAGTTCGGGTTCGTCCTCGAAGCGCTGGAACAGAGCCCAGCGGCGTGCCAGCAGGACGGCACGGGCGCCGCCATACTCGGTGGCCAGCCAATCGCGCACGGCGTTGCGATAGGCGAGCAACGGCGGCTCGTCGGGAGGGCGGCGGCACAGCGCCTCGTTGAACAGATGGACGTCCTGATCGACATCGCCGAGAATCGCCTCCTCGATGGAGGCGAAATGTCTGCTGAAAGTACGCCGAGTGACGCCGGCCCGCATCGCGATGTCCTCGACGGCCACCGCGTGCAGGCCCCGCTCGGTGAGCAGGTCGAACGCCGCGCGCGACAGTGCCTCGCGGCTACGCCGAGTGCGCAGCCGACGACCGTCCAGACCGACACCGTCGTCGCCCATGAGCACATGATACCGCTTATTGTCCCAATGAGACAATAATTCGCCCATCCCCGGCATCCGCATCACCTCATCACAGGAGATGCCCTGTTCAAGCCCGATTCATGCACGCCGAATCCGCGAGGAAGCCCATCCGGTCACCCCCTCGAGCGGTCCGCGGGTTCGTCGACGGTCGGCGGGACACCGTCACGCAGGACCTGAAGCAACCGGCGGGTGTGCTCCGGTTGCGGCGCCAGCAGCGAAAGTTGGTTCAGCACCGCGTAGTACACGTCCAGATCAGCGATCTTGTCCAGATACAAGGCGCTGGTGAGCTGCTGGAGGTAGACGATGTCGGGCAGATCGGTCTCGGCGAAGCGCAAGACGGTGAAGGCGCCGTCGGTGAGCGCCGGGCCGCCCACGTGGTCGGCCAAGATCTGGATGGTGATGTTCGGCTGCGCCTCGATGCGCAGCAGATGGTCGAGCTGGGCGCGCCAGACGGTCGAACCGCCGATCCTGCGGCGCAGCGCGGCTTCTTCGACGATCAGCCACAGCTGAGGCGGGTGCGGGCCGGTGAGAATGTCCTGCCTGCGCATGCGCAGCGCGACCCGACGTTCGATAGACTCCTCCGGCTCGCCCGGATGCGACAGTGTGAGCAGCGAGCGAGCGTACTCCGGCGTCTGCAGCAGCTCGGGTACCGCCCGCGGTTCATAGCCACGGATCCGGCGCGCCGCCTGCTCCAAACCGAGGTAGGTGTCGAACCATTTCGGCAGCCAATCGTTGTCCCGCGCCCACCATCCCGACGCGTTGGCCTGCCGGGCCAGCTCCAGGTACCGCTCCCGCTCCTCCGGATCGGCCACCTCGTAGAAGTCGAGCAGGTCGACCAGATCGCGTTGCCGGCAGCCGGTGCGGCCGAGTTCCAGCCTGCTGATCTTCGAATGCGACCCGCGAATGGCCTCGCCCGCGGCTTCGCGGGTGATGCCGCGATCCTCGCGTAGGCGACGCAGACGACCGCCGAGAACCATGCGTAGCACCGTCGGCCCGCCGCCGGACACCGGATGGGCGCCGAGTCCGGGCGAATCGGGCGCTTGTCGTTCCTTCGAAGCGCGCATGTCCCGAGTCTGCCACGTTCCCCCGGTCGTCATCTATGGTCGAAAGTCCCTGTACGAGCGGGTATTCCTGGTTCCATCAAGGTCATCCGACCGTTCGGTCGGCAATTCACCGACGGCTGGTCCACGATGTCGGGCTCACGCTCGCGCAACGCCGCGACGAGCTCGCGGGTGTACTCGGGTGGCGCGGCGTGCACCGAGAGCAGATTCGCCACCGAGCGGTAGGCCGCGAGATCGGCGTCCTTGTCCAGATACAGGGCGCCGGTGAGCTGCTGGAGATAGACGATGTCGGGCAGATCCGTCTCGGCGAAGCGCAGCATCGTGAACGCGCCGTCGGCCAGCGCGGGGCCGCCGACATGATCGGCGAGCACCTGCACCGTGATGTTCGGCGCGTCCGCGGCCCGCAGCAGGTGCTCGAGCTGAGCCAGCCACACCCGCGAGCCCCCCATCCTGCGGCGCAGCGCGGCCTCCTCGACGATCAGCCACAGTTGGGGTGGGTCCGGCCTGGTCAGGATTTCCTGGCGGCGCATCCGCAAGGCCACGCGCCGCTCGATCGACTCCTCGTCCTCGTGCGGATGAGCGAGCACGAACAGCGCTCGGGCGTAGTCGGGAGTCTGCAGCAGCTCCGGGACGACCCGCGGCTCGTAGCAGCGGATCAGCTGGGCGGCCTGTTCCAGCCCGAGGTAGGTGTCGAACCACTTCGGCAGCCAGTCGGCGTCGCGATGCCACCACCCCGAGGTGTTCGCCTGCTTGGCCAGCCGTTTGAACTCGGCGCACTCCTCCTCGTCGGTGACGCCGTACAGCGCGAGCAGGTCGACCAGGTCCCGCTCCCGGAAACCGGTACGCCCCAATTCCAGCCGGCTGATCTTGGAGTGGGAGCCGCGGATCGCCTCGCCCGCCTCCTCGAGGGAGATACCGCGCGCTTCCCGCAGCCGCCGCATCCGTGCGCCGAGAATCATCCGTAGGGCGGTCGGACCGCCCTCGGCGATGGGAGCCGTTCCGCGAGTGATGGATTCGTTCTGAGGCCGCACTACCGAAGCACGCATGCACCGAGTCTCGCATGTGCACGGCCCACACTCCAGCACCGCGCTCCTCGAATCGGAGCGTATGCGCAGGTGTAAGCACATCCGCAAGATCACCGACGTGACCGCTCGGCGCTCGCCCGCCCTGGGGCATTCAGGAGACGAGACGATCCACGCCGGCTCACGCACCGGAACGCTCGGGAGCTGTTCAGCGCAGCAGCACGTCCGCCGTCGCGCGACCGAACAGCTTGCGCTCCCCGCAGATCGCGGTCAACGCGATGGTTGCGGAGCGGGTGTCCGGATTCAATCGCATGACGCGGCCACGGAATTCGATCGCGCTCGCCTCGGTCGCCGGAACCGGCGCGAACCCGGCGAACCGCACCCCGTACCGCGTCACCGCGGCCGGGTCACCCAGCCACGATGTCAGATACCCGGCTCCAAGACCCATCGTCAGCAGTCCGTGCGACACCACGTCGGGCAGACCGGCACTGCGCGCGACCACGTCGCTGAAATGGATCGGATTCGAATCACCGGACACACCGGCGTAATTCACCAGATCGCCCCGTGAGAGCAGCACCGTTCGCGGGGCGAGTTCCATGCCCACGGACAGGTCCTCGAAAGCGGGGACCGTCCGCGGCGTCCGAGTCTCGTCGGGGGAATCCGGCTGCACCGCCTCGTCGAAGCTCTCGACCAGGCCGCTGTCCTCGCCGAGCTTCCGCGCGGCCGCCGCGTCCGACCGGTCGGTGGCCGACTGCCCGGTCATGATGACGCCCTCGACCGCCGCGCGCAGATCGGTGGCGAGGTCCACCCCGGTCTGCGCCACCGCTGTGGTGTGCGCGGTCTGCAACACTTCCTTGTGCTGGTTGCTCAGCACGTTCCTGGTGACCATGAAGTCCTTGTCACCGAACTGCCGGAACGACTCGATGTAGGAGTCGCATCGCACCTCGTCGCCCGCGACGATCGGACGGTGCACCTGGATCGACTGCTCGGTCTGCAGCACTTGCCCGAGGTCGTAGCCGGTGAGCACGGACTCGAACATCTTGCGCTGCGTCAACATGAGCAAGATCGAGGAGAAGGTCAGCGGCGCGACGAGCCCGTCGAAGCCCAGCGCCATGGCGGCGTCCTCGTGCCGGTGCGCCGGATGGCCGTCCTGTAGCGCTCGCGCGAATTCCCGGATCTTCTCGCGCCCCACCTCGTACGTATCGGTCAGGCGGTAATGCCGTCCCACCAGTGCCTTGGCTTGCTCGGACGCGGTGGTGGTGATGTCGTTCATGTGCCTCTCTCGGGAATTCGGGCGTAACCCCGCCCGGACCGGCCTACCGTACCCAAGCCGCGATGACGCCGCAGGGCGCCCTCGCCAGAGCTGGGCATGCGATCAGTCGGGTCGACGGGAGCCGGTCGCGATTGCGATCCCGGCGGATCGCGTCACCGGAATTCCGCCCGGCGCCGTCGCACGGTCAGCACTCGTCGGGCGCCCGGACCCCGCGCAACCGTTCGTCCAGCCAGAGCATGGCTTCCGGATAGCCGAGCGCACCCGCGATGATGTGCTCACCGAGCACACTACGGTACACCGCGGGCACCCCGAGGCGGCATTGCTCCAGATAGAGATTGCGCGCACCCTCGGCCGGAATCCAGAATTCCTGCTCTCCGTTGTAGATGAACAGCGGCGTCGCCGATTTCATGCCCGCCATCTTGGTCACCCGATAGATGTCCGCGGCCAGCGCCGAATTCAGCGGATCCGGAAAGTTCGCGGCGATATCGATCGGCAGCATGAGCACGCCGATCGCGCCATAGCTGCTGCCGCACATATCCTTCACCGGCGAGGTCGCCACCCACTGGGCGAGATTGTTCATCCTGGCCAGGATCTCCGGCCGTTCGCGGCCGATGCCGAACACCGCGCCCATGAAGATCGCCGACGCGAGGTTGCCGTTCATGCTGCGGGCCAGGATCTCGAAGTCGGCGGGAACCCCGCCCAGCACGGCGCCGACGATCACCTCCGCCAATTCCGGTGCGTATCCGTCGATCAGCTTCACCGCCCCGTGCGTGGCGATCGCGCCGCCGGAATATCCCGCCAGCCCGAACTCGGCGGCGCCGAACTCCTCCGGGAACAGATTTCGCACGGCCCTGATCGAGTCGAGCACGGCGTGCCCGGCCACGATCGGTTCGGCGTAGGCCATCGACGGCCCCTCGTGGTCCGGGATCAGCACGGCGTAACCGCGCAGCGCCGCCACGTGCGTCGTGGGTGGCAGGAAATCGGTGAAGCTGGTGTCGGGGTTGAGCCCGTGCGCGAGAGTGTATCCCGGCGTGCAGGTTCGGCCGAGGGCGTCGATCGGCAGATTGTTCACCACCACCGGCCGCGGGCCCGGGCCCGGCCAGTGCGCGGCGGGGACGATCAGCGTCGCCGTGGCGTACGACGGCGCACCGTGGGCGTCCGTCGTGCGGTACTTCACCAGGAGCGCGCGCTGGATCGGCAACAGCATCAACGGCGCGGTCGTCGCGCGTACGTCGCGGACTTCGATGACCTGCCCCTCGGCCAGTTCGTCCAGGTTCGCAGGCCGCACGTCGAATATCGGGTCGCCGATGGCGGAGGGTAGCGTGGCCAGGCGCAGCGCCGCCAGCGACGGGGACAGCGTAGTCGCCTCGTGCGTGGGCGAGTTCGGCTCCGGCAGCGGTGCGATCGGTGGTGGCGGGATCACCTGATCGATGAGTTGCTGGATTCCGGGCAGCAGCCCGCCGGGCGGCGGCTGCGCGGCGGCTGGTACGGCCGAGACCGAGCCGACAGCGAGCAAAGCGACAGCAATGGCACGCGATATTCTCATGGCACACGCCTCTGGGTGCGAACGGCAACGTCGTCTGGCACCCGGGCGCAATGGCCTTCGACCCCCGAAAATCCCCTGTCAGACCGGAAGCCAGGACGTCAGGCTACGTCAGCGGCCGTGACTCGACGCAAAAAAGCGTCCGAGTTGTGTTCTCGCGTATCCATATCGCAACAACCGGCCGAGACCCGTTTCCGGAGAACGGGTCCCGGCTCGGCCGTCCAGGTATCGACGCTCAGCAATTGCTCGGCGCAGGTTCCCCCCTGAATCGGGCGTCCAACCAGTTCAGTGCCGCGGGGATGCCGAGCGCCGCCGCGGTCAGGTGGTCCGGCACCGGGATCTCCTCGGATTGCACCTTGGCGCCCGCCGCACACCATCGCTTGTCGGTGTTGACCACCGCGTCGATCGGGATGAGACCGTCGATCGGCGAGTGCCACTCGAAGACCGGGGTCTCGGGCACGCCGTCGTAGAGCTCGAGACTGTTCTCCTCGACCACGGCGCGCGCGGTGTCGTCGTTGATCATCGAGGTCGTCTTGGCGAAGTCCAGCGCACCGCGGCCCGCGCCCGTGGAGAGGATGTCGTTGGTACAGCTGTTGGCGATCTGCGCGCGGGCCGCGAGCCCGCGCTCGTTCAGCTGGTCACTGAGCGGGAAGCGCGTCGGATACTCACGCTCCAGCCCGAACCCGGCGGCGAAAGCCAGCCCGAACACCGGGTGCGGGTTCAATCCCAGTCCTTCGAGCATCTTCACCAGATTCATCGGGACACCGCCCATGGCCGCGCCCGCGAGGTCCAGTTCCGGTGCGTATCTCGGCTGCAGGGCCGCCGCCCAGGCGGTGGCCATCCCGCCGCCGGAGTATCCGACCATCGCCACCGGGCTGCGCTGCACGCCGAGTTCGGTGACCTGCTTGACGGCGCGGATCCCGTCGAGCGTGATCTGCCCGCCGAGTTTCGCCGCGCCGTAGGCGAAGTTGGGGCCGAGGTGGTCGGGCAGCGCCACGCTCCAGCCACGCGCCAGCAGGATGTTCCAGCCCGGCGCTTCCCGCACGATCAGGTTCGGATCACCGGTGTAGAGCACCCGGGAGACCGAGCACTCCGAGCCGAGACCGTTGATGATGTGCTGGAACGACAGCAGCGGCCCGTCCGGGCGATGCGCCTTGGGCGTGAGCACCGTGGTGGTCGCGGCGATCGGCTTTCCCTCCGAACTCGTCGACCGGAACCTGACCACGGTCACCGTCGTCTCCGGGAAGATCGCCAGCGGGGGCATCACCCGGGTCGCGATCACGTCGCCGGGCTTGCGGTCGGCGATGTCCGCGGGTGTGGCGTAGAAGGGATCTGGATCGGGATCGGGGTACAACGGCGCGCTGGTCGCCGCGCCTGCCATGCTCGCGACGAGCACCAGGCCCGCGGCCATCGCTCCGATCGCACGTGCGAGACGTCTTCGCCCCACTCCCCTACCCAGCGAACGTGGGCCCTGACTCATCGACGTGTGCCTCCTGCATCGTTCAACGCTGTGCTCATCCTCGGCAACATCACGCATACAGGACATCACCCGACGCGAACATGTTGACAAATCACAAGTTTGGGGCGGCCATGCTGTGAGCGCGGCGCGCCCCGGCTGGTGACTGTACCCGACCGCGCGAGGTCCGTTCTGTGACATTTCCAGCCGATGATCTGGAACATGTTCTCAGCAGTGGCGGGCACTTACCGTCGATCTCACCGGCGCGGCTGCCGCGCCGGCCGGAAGGAGACGGTGGCATGGACGGCGCTGCGCGCAGACTCGCGGACCGCGACGACACCCAGGATCCGCCGAACCGGCGGATCACCGTCTACTTCGACGGACCCACCCCCGAGGACGCACTGATCCTCGAGTACGCCGCGACACGGACCGAGGCGGGGGAATTCACTTCGGCCGCCGTGCACGCCGGGCTCACCGTCACCGTGGACGGCCACGTTCGCCCCGGCCTTCGCAGGCTACCGTGCCGATCGCTCTGGCGCTGAGTACGCGGGCTCAGGGCCGATCGAGCACACCACTCAGGAACGTGAGCGCGTCGGGGAACGCTTCCCTGGCCGCCCCCAGGTGGTCGCCGGGATACCAGCCGACCCGCAGATCGGTCCCGGAGGCGTGCAATTCCGCCACCAGCTCGAGCGTCAGCGGCGCGGGCACCTCGAGGTCGGTCACCCCCTGGCCGAGGTACAGCGGCACCGAATAGCCGCTGGTCGGCACCCTCAGCATCGTGCGCACGGCGGCCAGCAGCGCGGGATCGTCCAACGGCCGCGACAACATGGCGCCGATGCCGATGCCGGACACCTGCGCGTCAGCCTCGGTGGCGCACTCCGTTTCCACGATGCGCAGGACGTCTCGGCCCACCGGTGTCAGGTAGCCGTCGATGTCGAGCTCCGGTGCGCTGTCGCGCAAGCCCGCCAGCAGCATGGCGAAGTAGGTGGTCGTCTTTTGCAGCGGCAGCCGCGGCAGCCAGGGCCCGGCCAGGGGGAAAACCCGATCCAGATTCGACGGCGTCCCGGTCGCGGCCGCGCCGCGCAGATCGAGCTCCGGTGCGTCGCCGGGTGCGAGGTGGGCGGTGAACAGCGCCGCCTGCCCACCCTGCGACTGGCCGAACACCGCCCAGCGCGTGCCGAGCGAGGGGGCGATCGCCCGTGCGGCCCGCACGCCGTCGATGATGCTGCGAGCCTCCGAGGGACCGTCCAGATAGGGGTGAACGCCGGGAGTGCCGAGCCCGACGTAGTCGGAGATCACGACCGCGTATCCCGCGCCGAGCAGAGCCGGGAACACCGAAGTCAGGTAGTAGTCCCGCGGGTGCACCGTGAACGCGCACTCGTCGGCGATCCCGGAGGTGCCGTGCGCGTAGGCGATGATCGGCCAACCACCCTGCGGCGGAGAGCCTTCGGGCAGGTACAGCACTCCGGTGCTCTGCATCGGTCCGCGCGGGCCCCGCGACCAATACGTCAGCCGCTCGGCGGTCGTCGCCCCCTGTACACGCAGCCGCCCGGCCAGCTCCACCCGATCCGTCACGGTGCCGGGCGCCTCGCCCACCCGCGCGTCCGCGGGCCCGGCCAACGCGACCGTCACCGACACCACGACGCCTGCCGCCCCTACCATGATCCGTCCACACCGCACCGACCGACTATCCCGGGTCGGAGCCGTACCGGCAAGCCACCACAATCGGTGGCCCTGCAGGAGAATCTCGCCGGGGCCGCTCGGGCTCGCTAGGCTCGGGTGAGCACGCCGGAAAGTGGTGCCGAGGAGGACACAGGAGGTTCGACCGTGGCGCAGCGGTACCCGCATCGCCTCCTCGCCCGGCGTCGGGCCGCCGCGCTGTTCTCGGCGGGCCTGCTGCCGTGGACGGTGGCCTGCGGCGCCGATGAATCCCCGCCTGCACCGGCCACGGCCACAGCCACGACGGCCCCGAGCGCCCCGCCATCGCCGGTGTCGACACCACTCGCCGCCGTACCGTCCGTCGACCCCTATGCGGGACAGCCTCTGGTGGATCACGTCGCCTGGACCGAGACGGTCGACGGGCCGCGGCTGCTCGTCTTCCCCACGCAGGCCGGTCGGCGGACCACCTTTCCCGGCTCGGACGAACGGGCGTGGCAGGAAGTGGTGGCCCGGTCGGCCGACGCCGACGCACCCGGCATGCGCGACCAGTTCGTCTGTCACTGGGCGTGGGCTCGGCTGGTCCAGCCGGACAAGCCGAGCTGGAATCTGGAACCGTGGCGGCCGGCGGTCGGCTACCCGGCCACCGTCGAAGCACGCTGTAATCCCGGCGGTCCCGAGCGCTGAGCGCGGGCGCCGCCCCGACCGGAAGGAGCGATCCATGCGCGTGGTCATCGCAGGCGGACATGGCAAGATCGCGTTGCTGCTGGCCCCCGTGCTCACCACGAACGGCCACGAGGTCGCCGCGCTGATCCGCGATCCAGGGCACGCCGACGACGTCCGCGCGACCGGCGCCGAGCCGGTGCTCTGCGACCTGGAGAACGCGGGCACCGACGAACTGGCCGAAGTCGTGAAAGGCTGCGACGCGGCGATATTCGCCGCTGGAGCGGGGCCTGGCAGTGGGGTCGAACGGAAATACACCGTCGACCTGGGCGGCTCGGTCCGGCTGGCCGAGGCGGCCGAGCGAACCGGGGTGCGCCGCTTTTTGCAGATCTCCACGATGGGAGCCGGTCGACCCCCTTCTCCCGGCACCGATGAGGTGTGGGCGGCGTATATCGACGCCAAGACCCAGGCCGAGAACGATCTGCGAGGTAGAGAGCTCGACTGGACCATTCTGCGACCCGGCCGGCTGGTCGACTCGCCCGGCACCGGGCTGGTGACCCTCGCCCCGCCCCCGGTCGAGCGCGGCGAGGTCCCCCGCGCCGATGTGGCGGCCGTCCTGGCCGGATTACTGCCCGCCGCGCACACCTTCTCGATGACGCTCGAACTCGTTTCGGGCGGTATTCCGAGTAACCAGGCGATTGCGCAACTGGCCGACTGAGCCGTCGTGAACCTCGCTAGTCCTTTCCGATTGACGCCAACGGTCACGATGGGAGAACAACCGTGTTCAGTCGTATCGTCTCGATGAAGATCCGCCCCGGGTCCCGCGCCGAGTTCCTCGCCGCCATATCACGCAGTGCCGAAGCCTCCGTACGGACCGAGCCGGGCTGTCTGCGCTTCGACATCTGCGCAGATCGGGTGGATCCTCACCGGTTTTTCCTCTATCAGCTCTACACCGACGACGAGGCGGCAGAAGCACACCGTTTCACCGAACATTTTCTGGCCTGGCATGCCGCGGCGGAGCAATTCGTCGAGCCGGGTACACAGATCGACTACAGCACGGACGTCCTCTTCGGACAGGAGTGAAAATTCCTCGCCGTGGCACCGTACCGGCAAACTTTTGGACGTGAAATCCGCACTGCGCACGTGCAATCGATCGTGCAGATGTGCTTGCATCTGAAAGGTACGGCGGCATAAACTCGGTCCCGCAACTCTTTACAGGGGACCACCAGGGGAGGCCGCGTGGGCGAGCCGAAGGCCGAAGCCGCCGTGGGTTTGCCGCCGCCACAAAAGCAGGGGCGTTCGAATGGAACAACCACTTACCGGCGGTCGGTTCGGATCAGCCGACACCGCACTGGCCGACCAGCCAGCGAACGGTAGACATATGAACACATCGTCGGCCCGCAGCGGCCACACCAATACCGCATTCTCCCGAGAAACCGCCGTGGCATACGTCATCCATGCCGTCGAATCCACCGGCGCGGCGACTCGGCACGATTTCGATATCGAACGAATCGTCACCACCGCACACGCGATGGCCGACGACTGGGATCTCGAGGCATTGCAACCCGCGACCTTCTGGCGCATTGCCTCCAGCTTCATCAAGCAGTAGCACCGCCCCGCCGTCCGAGACCGGCGGGTAACGAGTCATCCTGTGCCACGAGCACTTTCGTCGCGTCACCCGACGCCGGTGCACTTCCACCACAATGCCACCGACGCCGGGCGCCGACTTCATGAAGATATTTCCGGCGCGCCGTCGCCATTGATCCGAAGAGCGAACGCCAGATGACCACCTCCGCTTCGGAGGTGGTCATCTGGCGTTTACAGGTCTTCCGGCCGCACGGGATGTTGCCGCAGGACCTCAGTGTGCGTCGGCGTACTTCTCCATGATCTCGATCGACTTGTCCGGACGCTCGGCCTGGACGCTGAGCCGGTCCATGACCGACAGATACAGCGCCAGGTCCTGCCGCCGCTCGAGATACAGCGCGCTGGTCAATTGTTCGAGATACACGATGTCCGGAAGTTCGGACTCGGCGAAGCGCAGGATACTGAAGGAACTACCCGCCGCGGCGTGCTCGCCCGCAGTGAACGGCAGTACCTGGATCGTCACGTTCGGCAGCTTCGCAAGCCTGACGAGGTGCAGCATCTGCTCCCGATGGACCTGCGGTCCACCGACGGGCCGGTGCAGCACCGCTTCATCGATCACTGCCCAGACCACCGGCGGGTCCGAGCGGAACAGGATTTCCTGCCTGCGCTGACGCACCGCGACCCGCCGATCCGTGTCGGCGTCCTCGTGCCCGAGCGCCACGACCGCCCTGGCGTATTCGGGCGTTTGCAGCAGGCCGGGAACAAGATGCGACTCATAGGTACGGATCTTGCTCGCGGCCTGTTCCAGACCGAGGTAGGTACCGAACCACTGGGGCAGCAGGTCGCTGTAGCGATGCCACCAGCCGGGCTCGTTGGCCTGCCTGGCCAGCTCGAGGAACGACTCGCGCTCCTCGGGATCGTGGACGCCGTACAGGGTCAGCAGGTCGCGGATGTCGCGTTCCTTGAAGCCGGTACGGCCCAACTCGAGTCGACTGATCTTGGCATGCGAGCCTCGGATCGCATCACCCGCGGCCTCGCGGGTGATGCCCTTCTTGTCCCGAAGCTTGCGCAACTGGCCGCCCAATGCGATGCGTAGCACAGTCGGACCACGTTCCGCGACAACGGATTGCACGTGACCATCGTCATCGGGTTCAGCGATCATCGAGTTCGTCTCCGATACTCCGGGGTTTGCCCACAGTGTGTCACAACCAGCTGACGGGAGACACACCGTACCGACCGCTAATGCTACCGCTCAGCTAGTCAAATAGTCGAACTCTCCGGCCTTCGCGCCACGGACGAACGCATCGATCTCCGGACGCGTGTAAAGGAGGATACCGCCCTCCGGATCCCGCGAGTTGCGCACGGCCACCTGGCCGTTGGCCGCCTCGGCCACCTCGACGCAGTTGCCGCTGGGATTGCTGAAGGAACTCTTGCGCCAAGTTCCGATGATCTCGTTGGTGGATGTATCCGACATCTTCCCACTCCTCGGTTGCCGCAGTTAGGCGATTCGGTTCGTGCAGATGCACGTTCAAACGTTCTTGCATTTGCACCAACACCGGACGATAGCACGAAGTTCGCGCTCTGTGCGCCCGCAGATTCGGACCATCCGGACGGGATTGTGAAACACGATCACCTCGCCCAGAAACACCGAGATCAGCTCCCCCGTCCGGCCCGCTCGACGAGAGTGAATCTTGTACTGTCGCAGTGCACATCGGATGTACCAGTCATTCGCGACACCTCCACGCGCCCACCCGCACGGCCGTGCCGCGGACAGTTTTTTGCCGAGGAGTCCAACCCCATGCCCGAAGACCACAGCCCCCTCATCCGGACCGACATCCCCCACTCCGCGCGGATCTGGAACTACTGGATGGGCGGCAAGGACTACTACGAGATCGACCGCATCGCAGGCGACGCCGGCATCGAAGTCGATCCGGACATCACCACCATGGCGATGCAGTCGCGCCAATTCCTCATTCGCGCGGTGCGTTACCTCGCCGGCGAGCAGGGCATCCGCCAGTTCCTCGATATCGGCACCGGCCTGCCCACCATGCAGAACACCCACGAAGTCGCCCAGAGCGTCGCGCCCGAGTCCCGGATCGTCTACGTGGACAACGATCCCCTGGTGCTCACGCACGCGCGAGCGCTACTCACCAGCACCACCCCGGAAGGCGTGACCACCTACATCGACGCCGACTACCACGATCCCGAGCTGATCGTCGCCGACGCCAAGCACGTCCTGAACTTCAACGAGCCGGTCGCCGTGATGTTCATGGGCGTGCTCGGCCACGCCAAGACATACGACGATCTGCTCCGGATCGTGCACACCGTGCTGGACGCCGTTCCGTCGGGCAGCTACCTGGTGATGTGGGACGGCACCGACGACAGCAAGGCGTATGTCACGCTGTGCGAGAACTACACCGGCACCGGCGGCACTCCTTATGTCCCCCGCCCACAGGCGCAGATCAAGGCCGTCTTCGATGGTTTGGAGCTCGTAGAGCCCGGTTTCGTGTCGATTACGCAGTGGCGCTCGGGCGCGACCGAGGTCGGGGAGGCCCGGCCGATCTCCGCCTACGGTGGGGTCGCACGCAAGCCGTAAGACCCCTGGACACGAAATTACAAGCGGCACAGTGGCGGTCGCCGGTTCCATACCGGCGACGGCCACCGCTTTTTCTGCGACCGATCGTGCAGATGTACTTGCATCTGTAAGCGACGGAGGCATAGACTCGAAGACGAAATCAGGGAGATACGCAGGGAGTTCGAGCCCGCGTCGCCAGCACGCCGAGCACTCCCTGCCGCACGTTCGGACGCGAGGGGTAGTCGAATGATCGAGCCATTTCGAACTCCCCACCGGGTTGCCGTCATCGATGGCGCCGGTGCCGAAGCCTTGCGCCAATACCCTGCGCCCGATTTCTCCCTGTCCGACTGCGGGGTGGAGCCCCGTGGCCTCACCTACCGGCAGGCGCGCGACATCCTCTATGCCCACGAAGTCCACGGCCCGCAATGCAGGCAGTGGCTAGCCGCCGCCGCCTACTTGTCAGCCGGGCTGGAGGACGAGTAGACGAAGACTTCTTCTGACACGCAAAGACATCCACTCCAGCGCGTACCTCGCTCCAGCACGCTGAGCGGCGTGCGGCGTGCCCAGCGTCGGAGTCACGATCGCCGCATCGCGTAATGCGACGAGCAACCAATCGATCTCACAGATCACTCCCGGTGCCCACGGCCCTTTCGTATAGTGATCGATCGACTCGGGCGCGATTTCTCACACGCCTGGCGTGGCACTTGGAGCGAACTCGTAATGACCTACTCCGCGTTGGATCTGTCCGCCGACTCGTCCGACTCGGTACTGGAAATCGGCGGCCGACCGGCTTCGGCGCCCTTGCAGAACACCGACAGCGTGGCCACGCACATGGTCGGATACCTAGAGAACGTCATGGCTCCGTGCCGCAGCTTGCCCGGCGAACATGTACGCGGCGACGTCACGAAACTCACTCGCAGCTGCCTGAACCTCGCCGCCGAGATGTTCGACCGGCGTACCGTGCCGGACGAGCGACAGCTGGGCCCGGTACGCGCGACGGCCGCCCGCTGGGCCCGCGAGGGCGTGCCACTGAGCACTATCCTGCGCGCTTACCACGAGGGACTGCGCATTGCCTTCGGCCTGGTCACCGCGCGAGCCGAGGCCGACGACGTCGATGAGGTGCTCGTCGCCGCCGATCTGCTGTTGGAGCTGCTGGAGGCGATCACCGCGGCGGTGTCCGACGCCTACGTCGACGAACAGCACCTGGTGGCAAAGGAACATCAGACGGCGACACAGACGCTCGCCTCGGCGCTGCTCAGCGGTCGTGGCAGTTCGGCTCTGGCGCGCCAGACCGGCATTCCGATCGCGGAGTCCTATCAGGTTGTCGCGCTGTCGATTCCGGAGCATCCGGACGAGCGCGATCCGCGCGTCGACGGCAACGTCGCCGCGCGCCGCAAGCTACGGCGGCTGCAATCCGAGCTGGCCACCGTGTTCGCCTCGCGTGCGCTGGCCCTGCTCAGCGCCAAGGGCGGCACACTGCTCATCCCGTTCGGTGACGAGACCGATACCGTCCTCACGGAGACGACACTCGCGCTGCTGGCCGACGCCGCCGAGGTTGCGCTCACCGCCACCGTCGTCCCGACCGATACCGAGCAGATCCCCGAATCGGCCGATCAGGCGCACGAGCTGCTCAATCTCGTGCGCGTCGGCGCCCGGCCGCCCGGCCTCTATCAGATGTCCGATCTGGCAGTGGAATATCAGCTCACCCGCAGCGGCCCGGCGACGCGGCGGATCGCGACCATCCTCGACCCGCTCGACGCCCATCCCGAACTGTTCGACACCATGCGCGCCTACCTCGGCAACGACATGAACCGGCAGCTCACCGCGCGCCAGCTGTACGTGCATCCCAATACCGTCGACTACCGCCTGCGCCGCATCGCCCAGTTGACCTCGATCGATCTGGCGACCTCGGCGGGCATCTCGCAGGCGGCGATCGCCCTGCTCGCCCGCGACCTGGACCGCAGCGTCGCGCGCCGCCTCTGACGTGAGGCGAACCGTGGCCTGTAATGGATTCGTGCTGGTCACCGGACTACGAACTTGCGATCCTGGTAATGCCGCGACGTCTGGATGGTGAAACATGCGAATTTCGGAGATCCTGCGCAGGAAGGGCAGCGACGTGGCCACGGTCGCACCCGACACGACCGTCCGCAGACTGCTGGCCACCCTGGCCGAACGGAACATCGGTGCGGTCGTCGTCTCTCCCGACGGCGACGCGATCGCGGGGATCGTCTCCGAGCGCGACGTGGTACGCAGTCTGCACGCCCGCGGCGCGGCCCTGCTGGACACGCCGGTCTCGGCGATCATGACCTCCGAAGTACGCACCTGCACACCCGACGACCGGGTCGACGGCCTGCGCCGCACCATGACCGAACACCGCATCCGGCACCTGCCCGTGGTGCACGAGGGCAGGCTGGTCGGCATCGTCAGCATCGGCGACGTGGTGAAGAGCGCGATCTCCGAATTGGCGACCGAACGCGAACACCTCGTCGAGTACCTGCAGGGCAGGTACTAGAACTCGCTCGGGTTCCCCAGGTCGGCCGAGAGCCAGCGCTCCGGCCGCAGGAAGACCGCGACCTGCTCGCCGTAGGCCTCGGCCGCCTTCAGATAGGCGTCGACCGATTCGGCGGGCAGGTACCGCGCCGCCATCTCGCGGTGCTGCTCGTCGGTCATCGGGGTGATCCGGGTGACCGGGCCCTCCACACTCACATACCGCACCGTGGGTTCGACCTGCTGAACCATCAGACCGAACCGGCCGGCCTCCCGGATGTAGCGCATCTTCCGTGACTCCGGGCCGGTCAGGATCCACGCCTCGCCACCGGGGCTGTAGTGATACCAGATCGGGAGGGTGAGCGGGGCACGACCGGAACCCGCGGCCACCGAGAACGCGGCCACATGCGGCTGAGCCAGGAACTCTTGACGCTGTTCGGGGGTCAGAGGCATGTCGTCCAGGCTAGTCGTGAAAGCCCTTGTCCGCGAGAAAACTTCGAAGTCCGTACCAAAAATGCGTATCGTGGGTGACGTCCTGGTCACCGGTGAAGGGAGCGTCGCGTTGCGGTCCCCTGCCCCGAGATCGCCGGTGACGCGGGCCGAAGCGGCCACCCGGTTACCGGAGACGCCGCCGTTCGCGCCTACCACGGTCCGGTCGATGTTCCCGGCGCTCACCGCGGCCTCCGAGGTCTACCTCGACAGCGCAGCCACCACCCAGAAGCCGCTGCCGGTGATCGAGGTGATGAACCGCTATCACAGCAACGGCACGGCCAACGTCGGCCGCGGCACCTATCCCTGGGCAACCGGCCTGACCGCCCGGATCGCCCGGGTCCGGGAGCGGACCGCCGCTTTCATCGGCGCGGAACACCTGGACGAGGTGGTCTTCACCGGCGGCGCCACCGCCGCGCTCAACGCTGTCGCGCTGTCCTGGGGCCTGACCGCACTCGCCGACGGCGACCAGATCCTCTACAACGCCAGCGACCACGCGTCGAACGTGTACCCCTGGCAGCACCTGCGCGGGCTGCTCGCCCGGTTCGGACGCCGCATCGACCTGATCCCCTACCGGGTGACCGGCGCCGGTGAGGCGGACACCGACGACATCCTGGCCAAGATCACGCCGCGCACCAGGCTGATCACGGCCGGGCATCTGCACCACGTCTTCGGCGGTCTCAGCACCCTGGAGGAAGTGCGGGGGCGCATCGATCCGGCCATCCTGCTGTGTTTCGACTGCTCGCAGAGCGGCGGGCACCTACCGGTCGACGTGACAGCGCTCGGCGCGGACTTCGCGATCTTCGCCGCGCACAAGATGTTCGGCGCACCGGGCACCGGAATCCTGTACTGCCGCCGACGCGTGCACGACCAGTTGGTGCCGTTCCTGCCCGGCGGCAATTCCGGTGCCCGGCCCGGCCCGGCCGGGCTGGACTCGGGACCGATGCCCGCGCTGTTGGAAGGCGGTACCCCCAACATTGCCGGCATCCTCGCCCTCGGCAGCGCGCTCGAGGTGCTGGAATCACTCGGCATGGGCGTGATCGCCGCGCACAACCGAGCCCTGACCCTGCGCCTGATCGACGGCCTGCGCCCGGTTCCCGGGTTGGAGTTCCTGCCCGGCCCGGCACACGCCGCGTGTGAAGTCGGCTACGGCATCGTCTCCTTCACCCTGGACGGAATCTCGGCCGCCGACGCGGGCTTCGTGTTGAGCGAGCTGGGTTTTCTGGTGCGTACCGGCGCGCACTGCGTCCCCGCCGTGACCGATGGCGCGGACTCGGTGCGAGTCAGCACGCACATCTACAACACTCCCGACGAGATCGACCGATTCGTCGCGTGTGTGCGAACCATTGCCGAGGAGGTCACGTGAGTATCGACATCCCCCGCTACGACCGGCGGTCCGCGTCCAGGGTGCTTGCCGAGTTGGCGCAACCGGGGTTGTTCACCGCACCGGCTCCCGTGCCCCCGCCACGCCGGTTCGAATTCACCTGTACCGCACTACGTCCCGAGACGGACAGTCATCTCACCTATTCGCAGCGGCTGTATCTGGAGCGGTTCATGCGGCCGTGCCGCGCGGATCAGGTGACCAGCGCGACGCACCGGATCGCGTGGACCGACAGCGACGGCATCCCGAATACCGGCCACTTCCGCGCCGACGGTCTCGGCCCCTCGGTACCGATCGCGATGCGTGAGACCGTCCTGGCGCTGTGGCGCCACCTGGACACCGACCCCGGTTTCGCCGCGCGGGTCGCGGCGATCGGACCGGGCGAACACGCCGTGCTGGCGGGCACGACCACCGACCACGATCCGCGCGACATCTTCCGGGTCGGCATCGAGGCGGCGGGGCGCGTGCTGGCACAGCACGCGCTGCTGGCCGCCCAGACCCCGTACCGGGATGCCGCCGAATTCGCCGCGGGGATTCGCGATTCCGGGATCTTCACCGCGGTGGCCACTCGATGGTTCTGGGAGTTGCAGGCTTCGACCTATCGGCGCGGCATGATCCCGGTGACGCTCGTCGCACAACCCGACGGAACCGTCCGCTACACCGCGGAGACCGTGGCGACCCTGCGCGCGATGAAGGACGCCACCATCGCCGACGCGCACGCCGTGATGGAGCGCGCCACCACCGTCGAAGGCCGCACGGTCGCGGAGGCCATCGCCAAGTATCACGACGACCTGGACCTGATCTCCCGGCAATACGCCCTGCTGCCCACCGGAAGCCACCCTTCCTGCCTGGCGGCCACCCCACAGCAGCTCGACAGCGGGCACGTCAGCATCCTCCCGCAGCTGGCCGGCCGGTTCGTCGCGACGTTCACCGAGATCATCGGCCGCTGCGAGATGGTCGAAGTGCGCGCCGAACTGGACGAGACGACCGCCGACCGCGCCGCCACCGCCGAGGACCAGGTGTTCTACGTGCCGGATATGACCTGCAAGCACTGCGTTCGCACGATCGGCGGAGTGCTGGAATCGATGGACATCCGCGTGGTCGAGATCGACCTGGACAGCAAACGGGTTGTGGCCGAGTTCCGGAGCCCGCGCAATCGGGCACGCGCGTTCGAGGCGATCCGGGACGGCGGCTACAATCCGGCCGCGCAGCGTCCCGACGGCGCGGCACGGACTTCGGCCACCGAGCCGTCGGAAGCCGCCGTATGACGCCGTGGCCGCCGGCGCTGCCCGCGAAACTGCATCCGACGGTCCGCGCTTTTCTCGACACGCCGGGCGTCGCGGCGCAGGCGCTGACACGATTCGGGTCGCCTGCGCATCTGCTGTTCCCGCAGATCTACTCGGAGAATCTGCTCCGTCTGCGCACAGTCCTGGAGCGGCACCTTCCCGGATACCGGATCTGCTACGCGCACAAAGTGAACCAGTCCCGGGCGTTCGTCCGCACCGCCGAACGCGAGGGCATCGCCATCGACGTCGCGTCACCGCACGAACTGTCCAGTGCCCTCGGGGCGGGATTCGCGGCGGCGCGCATCGAGGTCACCGGCCCGAAAGGCGAAAGCTTCCTCCACGACCTCGTCGGCCGCGGGGTGACGGTCAACGTGGACAACTCGTGGGAACTGGGCCGCATCGCGGAACTGGCTCCCGGACATCCGAGAATTCCCGTGCTGCTGCGGGTTTCCGGCTTCGGCCCGGGCCAGGTGAGCCGGTTCGGGATGCCGCTCGCGCACGTCGGACAGGCCCTCGATCTGCTGGCTGCGCAGCGCGCGCGGATCGCCTTCCTCGGCTTCGCTTTCCACCTCGACTCGGGCGAGCTCGGCGAGCGGGTGCGGGCGATCGAGGCCTGCCTGCGCTTGATCGAGCAAGCCTACGATCGCGGTCTCGCCCCGTCGGTGCTCGACATCGGCGGCGGGTTCCGTCAAGTGTTCACCGCCGATGCCGAGCGGTTCGACGCCTACGTGCTCGCCCTGCGGGAATCGCTGCTGGGCCGGGGTGAGTCGATGACGTGGGGCAGCAACACCTTCGGCTATCACGTCGCGGGCGGCGCCGTGCACGGCACACCGGTTTTCCACAAGTACGCCAACACCGTCGCGGCCGACACCATGCTCGCGGAGCTTCTCGCCGCGCCGCTGGAGCGGCACGGCGGGCGCACGGTGGCACAGGTGACGGGCGACAATCTGCTGGAGATGTGGCTGGAGCCGGGCAAGGCGCTGGTCGATCACGCGGGCGTCACGGTCGCCACGGTCGAGTTCGTCAAGGAGGTCGCCGACGGCAGCGTGCTGGTGCACGTCGACCTCAGCCGCGACTCCGTGACGCCCGCCGACCAAGAGGTCATGGTCGACCCCATCCTGCTGCCCCGTGCGGGCGACGGGCTCACACCCACCCACGCCACCGCTGAAAGCGGTGGCGGCACAGGCCCGATCGGCGTCTATTTCGCCGGACGTCTGTGCCTGGAGCGAGACCTCATCACCAATCACAAGGTGTGGTTGCCCACCACGCCCCGGCCGGGCGACGCGGTGGTGTTCCCCAATACCGCCGCCTACCACATGGACCTGTCGGCCGCGCGGGCATCGATGCACCCGCTGCCCGTGAAACTCGCCGTCACCCACGGGCCCGACGGATTCCGGATCGTCCGCGACGCCGAGTACGAACCGGATTTCCCCGTCGAGTCGCCGCGATCACGCCATATCTCGCCGCATACCGCCCACCTTGCGACCAGCCCGGTCCGATCCGTCGAGGCTCCCTGATGCGATACGAGCACATCACCGAACTCATCGGCAACACGCCACTGCTGCGGCTCGACCCCGCGGTGCACGGGCTGGCGAACGTAGAGCTCTACGCGAAGTTGGAGTCGCACAACCCGTTCGGCTCGGTCAAGGACCGGGTGGCCTGGGGGATGCTGCGCGACGACCTGGCGGAGATCCGGGCCGGCGCTCGGACGCTCATCGAGGCATCCAGCGGGAACACGGCCAAGGCGCTGCGCGTCCTCGGCTCGATGTACAGCATCGACCTGCGCGCGGTGACCAACCGGATCAAGGTGGCCGAGGTCCGTGACCTGCTGCAGCTGCTCGGGACGGAGATCGTGGAACTGCCCGGGCTGTCGGAGTGCCCGGACCCGACCACGCCGAACGACGTCTACTCGGTGATCGAGGCGACCATGGCGCAGCACCCCGGCGCGTATCGGCATCTGTCGCAGTACACCAACGAGAAGAACATCGAGGCCCACCACCACGGCACCGGACGGGAGATCCATGAGGACCTGGCGGCCGATGGCATCACCAGGATCGATTATCTGATCGGCGGGCTCGGTACCACCGGGTCCACCCGAGGAACCGCCACCTATCTGCGTAAGTACAACCCCGAATTACGCACTGTCGCCGTGGTTTCCGAACGGTCCGACTTCATTCCCGGCATTCGGTCGGAGACCGAGATGTGGGATGTCGGGCTGTTCCAGCCTGATTTCTACGACCGGATCGTCACCGTGTCGGCGGGCGACGCCGTGGACGCGACGCTGCGCCTGGCGACCGGCTACGGCGTCCTGGCCGGGCCGACCAGCGGCGCGGGGTACGCCGCCGCGCTGGAAACGCTCGGCGCGCTCGATCTCTCGGCGACCGATCCGCAAGACCCGATCGTCGCGGTGTTCATCGTGTGCGACCGGCTCGAGCCCTACCTGTCCTACATCAAGAAGCGAAGGCCGGAACTGTTCGGCCGCGCCGGACGCTCAGCCGAGCCGACCGCGGCCGAGCTGGCCGCGGTACCGCGCCTGTCGCCCGAGCAGCTCGCCGAACTGGACCGGACCGCGCGTCCGACCATCGTGGACAGCCGGGGCGCCATGGCCTACCGCATCGGGCACGTGCCGGGCGCGGTGAACATTCGCGACGACCAACTCGACGAGATGTTCGGTCACGGCATCCCGTTCCCGCGATCGCGTCCTGTCGTCTTCGTCTGCCCGGTCGGCGAGCTGTCGGTGCGCTTCGCCGCACGCGCCCGGCAGGCCGGATACGACGCCGCCGGCTTGGCCGGTGGCGTGGTCGCCTGGCGCGATGCGGGCCTGCCTCTGGAACGAGGCTGACCCTCCGGGGATTCGAGGCGGCCGTCACCGCTGCCCGGCGGGGAAGCCGGACAGCAACGGGGCGATCGGTCCGCGGTAGCCGGTGGCGAGCAGTTCGACGGTAGCGGTGAACAGTTCGACGAAGGCGACCGCCGTGTCCTGCGCGAACAATGTGGTGACGTCGGCGCTGTCGGAGAACGCGCCGACCGCCACCGCGAAAGCGGTCTGCAACACCATGAACAGACTGGCCCGGGCGGCGCACGCCCGATCGAGCAGCGCGCGGTGCACGCCGGCGCCGAACGCTACCGGCACGACCGCCCCGGCGCCTGCCGCCCCGGCGCGGCGGACCGGACGTGGACGAGCACAGGGGAATTCGAGCACCGCGGGCCGACCGGCCAGTGTGTTCGCCCAGTAACGCAACTGCTGGGTGGCGCGGCTCCATTCGTCGGAGTAGTCGCAGAGTTGGGCGTGTTTCCCCAAGGTGTAGTCGGCGTAGTCGATCGGCAGGGGCGTCCAGTCCGGCGCGGCCCCGGCCTGCCTGGCGAGGTATGCCGTGCCGAGATCGCGCAGCAGCGGCCCCACCGAGCGTCCGTCGATCGAGATGTGGTGGACCACCAGCACCACTACGAGGTCGTGCGGACCGAGGGCGAACAGCCGGGCGCGCAACGGCAGGTCGGTCGCCAGATCGAACTCGCCCGCGGCGAAATCCGCGATGCGCTGCCGCAATTCGGTTCCGGTGGCCGCGACGACCTCGGCCTTCGGCCTGGCCTCGTGCACCGGAACGATCACCTGGGCAGGGCCCGAGGCGGTCTTCGGATAGCAGGTGCGCAGCGGTTCGTGTCTGGCGACGACATCGCCGATCGCGGCGACGAGCGCCTCCGGCGACAGCGCGGGCCCGGACAGGCGGACCGCTCGAGCCACATTCCAGTCACTCGAGTATCCGGCCCGCGCGGCGTGCCACATCCGTTCCTGCGCGGGGGCGAGGGGGATGTGCGCCGGACGTGGCCCGCGTGCGAGCGGCAGCGGGCGCCACGGCGGCGGGAGGTGCCGAACCGCTGGTCTCGCCCCGTGCACCGCCGTACGCCCGCGTCCGTCGCCGAGCGCATCGGACATGATCACCGCAGCGGAGTTGTTCACGCGCCATTACCCTCCACTACCGAACCACCGAGAGACCCAGGGTCGGTAACCAGACCGAGTAAACCGACAGTTACCACTCTGTGACGGCACGGGATCCGTTTCGGCAAGACGCCGCAGGCCGTGGCGGGTGAGCGCGGCGTCGAGGTACGCCGCCAGGCATTATCGTTGGGCCGTGCAGACAGGTCAGGAATCAAACGACGACGGGAGCCCGCGGATCTGGGGTGGGACGACGCTTACCGAGCGCAGGGAGACGCGACGGACGGCGCTGCTGGAGGCGGCGCTCGATCTGATCGGCGAGTCGGGTGCGAGTGGCGTCACCATGCGTGCGGTGTGCCGCAAGGCCAACCTCACCGACCGCTACTTCTACGAGAGCTTCGCCGGCCGCGACGAGTTGCTGGACGTGCTCTACCGTCAGGTCGCCGACGAGTTCCTGGAGCCGATGACGGCCTTCGCCGCCACCGACGACCCGTCCCGCGATCGCGCCCTATCGGAGATCCTGGTCGACAAGGTGCTCGCCGACCCGCGCAAATCACGGCTGTTCCTGGTCGAGCCGTATTCCAGCACCGGGCTCGGGCAGACCACCTTCGCGGTGATGCCGGTCTTCACCCGGATCATGCAGGACCATCTGTTCGGTCACATCGAGGACCCGGTCAAGCGCAGGCTGGCGGCCGTGACCATGGCCAGCGGGAACGCGGGCATGTTCTCGGCGTGGCTGAACGGCTCGCTGCGCGCCACCCGCGAGCAGATCATCGAGCACTGCGTGGCGACCCTCACCGTGTACCGCTCGCTCTACCGTTCCTGACCGCACGGCCGAGGCCACCGTCAGTCCACGTACTGGCCCCGCCAGTACGCCAGGGTGTTCCTGGTCCGGATGGTGTGGGCGTGATTGGGGCCCAGAGCGCGCAACTCCGCGACCAGCAGGACCTCCAGCTCCGCGATGGCGCGGGCGAGGTCGCCGTGACGAGCGCGGCAGCACACGAGATCGTGGCGGGTGTCGAAGGTGTCCGGGTGATCGGATCCGAGTACGCGCAACCGGTCGGCAAGCAGTTTCTCCAAGTCGGTGATCGCGCCCGCGAGATCGCCGCTGTCGGCGCGGTAGGTGGCCAGCCGACCGCGGGTGAGCAGAGTGTCGGGATGGTCCGGGCCGAGTACCCGCAAGCGATCGTCGAGTAAGCGGGTGAATTCAGTGCCCGCCCCGGCCAGGTCACCGCTACGAGCGCGAAACGCCGCGAGGTTGTTGCGCGCGCCGAGTGTGTCGGGATGGTCGGCGCCGAAGACGCGGAGATAGTCGGCCACCAGTTGTTCGAACTCGGCGCGGGCGCCGAGCAGATCGCCGCTGTCGGCACGCCAGTACGCCAGGCTGTTGCGGGTGCGCAAAGTATCCGGGTGGTCGGCCCCCTGCACGCGGGCGCGATCGGCACGCAGCCGTTCGAATCGGGCGATGGCCCCGGCGAAATCGCCGATGTCGCCGCGATTGGACGCCAGATTATTCCTGGTCCGCAGGGTTTCGGGATGGTCGGGACCGAGCAGTCGCAACTGGTCGGTGAGTAGTCGCTCGAACTCCTCGCCCGCGCCCGAGTGATCACCGCAGCGGGCGCGGTAACTGGCCAACCGGTCGCGGGTGTCCAAGGTGTCGGGATCGTCGGGACCGAAGACCCGCAACCGGTCTTCGAGCAGCAGCTCGAAATCGGCGACGGCGCCGACCAGGTCGCCGCTCTCGGCGAGGTGATAGGCGCGCCGCTCGCGCGTGGTGAAGGTATCGGGGTGGTCGGGCCCCAGTGTCCCGACGAAATCGGGCACCCACGCGGCCCACAGATCGCGATCGTCGGCCGACCTGCCGGTCTCCAGCTTCACCAGGAAGTCGACGGCCAAGGCGGAGGCGCCGTAGGCCAGGCAGTGGCGCACGGCCGAGCCGCGGGCGTAGTCCGCGGCCCGGTCGGTGTCGTCGGCCTGGATCGCCGCGACGAGGGCACGGTGCGCGTCCACGAGGCGCACCCCGAGACGATCGCATTCCGCGCCCAGCGCGGGCAGGAACGCGCTATGGCTCACACCGAGCGACTCGCGGACGGTGCCTGGATGGCTGCGGGTGACCAACGCGCCGAGATTCACGGCGACGTCGCGGATCCGGGCCGCACTGAGGTCGACGCCGAGCGACGACAACGCCGCGTCCAGCAACTCCAGCGGCAGCACGGGGCCGACCCCCGCCGCCACCAGCACTCCGAGCAGAGCCGCCGTCGCACTCGCGGTCTCGGGATCGACCCCGCGCAGCGCCGTCTCGACCCGCAGTGCGATGACCCGGTCCAAACCGATTCCGGAGGCGACCGCCCCGTCGGTCAACCTCGACGCGACCTCCAGCAGGATGCGCGCCACCAGCCAGCCGCCGGAGACCACCCGCGAACCGCTCGCGTCGGTCGGCGTCTCGGCCAGCAGCCGCTGGATCCAGCCGATCCAGTCGACGGGGCCGAGCGGGGCCGTCCCGCGCGCGGAGTCCACCACGGCGGCGATGTCGTCGGCAGCCGGTTCGGCGATTTCGATCCGGTACATGTGCGCCAGCTTCGGATCGTCCTCGACACCGGTCCCTGGCCGGATGCCGACGATCACCCGCACGTGCCGCAGATCCTCGCGCTCGGTCAGATCGACGATCGCGGCCACCAGCAGCCGCCTGGTCCCCTCCTGCGGTTGGTTCAGGCCGTCGAACACCAAGGTGACCCTGCGGCCCGCGGTGGACAGGCGGGCCAGCGGGCGGCGGACCAGGATTTCGAAGATGTCGGACTCGTCTCGGGGCCGATGCGCCCGTGCCGCTCGCGCCGCCTCCCGGAAGCCGGGCAGGCGGGCGTCGAGTTGCACGGCCAGTTCGGCGGCGACCGATTCCACGGAGCTGTTGACCGTCAGGAAAACCGCGGCGGTGATGTAGTCGGGGGTGACGGCGAGTCCGTCGACCAGGCTGGGACGGATCAGCATCGCCAGCAGCGTGGACTTGCCGACACCCGCGGGCCCCAGCACGGCCCGCAGCCGGTGGCTGCCCGCGTCGACGATCGCGTCGAGCCGCTCGCGCACATCGGGCGTCAGCAGCAGACGCCGGGTCAGCTGGTCGACGAACCCGGCCGCGGAACGTCCACTCACCGCGTCGCGATGACGCGCGGTGTTCGGCACCAGCCACAGTCCCGGGTCGACGCCCTGTGTCGTGGATACCGCGCCGGAACTGAAGGAAAGATGTTGCGGCTGTTGATACGTGCACTGCACGGCGATCGGATCGACCAGGTCCGAGGGCAGCAGATTCTCCCCGCGCAGCGGCAGGCCGAGGCCGAAGGTGGCGAGCATGGTGCGGGTGAAGCACCCGGAATACGCCGGCCCGTCGCCTGAGGCGACCAGCAGCTCCATCCGGCCGCCCGACTGCGCCAGGAGATCGGTCCACCGGCGGGCGGCGCCCTGCACACCCTGACCCGCCTCGCAGGCGTCGACGAGCATCACCAGCCCGTCGAGGGCGGCGCGGTCGAGCCGCTCCCTGATCGCCTGGGTCAGGTGGAAAGCGTTGTGCGAGTTCGGATCGCCGGGGGAATCGTGGCCGAGCAAGTAGAAGTCCTCGGCGGTCGTGGCCACTCCGTGCCCGATGAAGCCGAGCAGCAGCGTGGCCTGCTGCTCCGATGCCGCCGCGAAGGCCGTGTCGACCGCGGCGAACATCTGCGCCGCGGTCGGATTCAGGACCGGGCCGTCGAGTTCGATCGCCGATCGCCAGCCGCCGGTCTCGGTCAGGCTCCCGTACAGGCCGTTGGCGAGTTCTTCGGTGAAACCCAATTCTCCCAGCGCCGCGCATTCCGACCCCACCACCAGCGCTAGCCGTCCTCCCATGCAAGAAACATACCTGCGCCACCGCCTCCATTCCGCCCCACCGTCGGACCCGTCGATATCGAAAGGCGCTGTGCGAGACGTAGGGTGGCGATCCGAGAGGCGAAAAAGGAGATCGTGGGATGACCGACCCGGTGGTGGGTTTGACGGGTAGGCTCACATCGCCGATCCGGGGCGCCGGGATGCTGGGCGAGGTCCTGGTGGCGATTCGAGGGGGCACCGAGCTGTACATCGCGCAGGCCACCGAACCGATCTCGGCCGGCGCGGCCGTGCTGGTCATCGCGGTCCATCCGGGGCGCGTCGTCGACGTCGTCCCGTGGATTCCGCTCGACCCGGATCGGCCGCAGCAGACTTGAATTAGCAAGGGAGAAAAGACGTGCTGGGTTACCACGTGCCGGACCCGGACGAGGCGATGCTGGTCAGTGGCGCCAAGAGCCGCGACAACGCGCCGTTCGAAGTGATCATCGGGCGTGGCGCCTGGGTGATCCCGCTGTTTCGCAAGGTGCGCTATCTGTCACTGGCGAT
Source organism: Nocardia sputi (assembly GCF_023501985.1). Taxonomy (NCBI): domain Bacteria; kingdom Bacillati; phylum Actinomycetota; class Actinomycetes; order Mycobacteriales; family Nocardiaceae; genus Nocardia; species Nocardia sputi. Next base: position 61,273 of record NZ_JAMFLC010000023.1, read on the forward strand.
GTTCGAGTCCGAGATCAAGGAGCGCTGCGTCACCAAGCAGGCGATCCAGCTCGACGTTCGCGCGGTGATCGCGTTCAAGGTGGCCAACGACACCCAGTCCATCGTGAACGCCGCGCAGCGGTTCCTCTCCGAGCAGGAGCGGGAGATGTCGGTGCTGACCGGGCGGATCTTCTCCGGGCACCTGCGTTCGATCGTGGGCTCGATGACGGTCGAGGAGATCATCCGGGAGCGTCAGAGACTGGCCGACGAGGTGCTGGTCGCCTCGAAAGTCGAGATGAGCAATATCGGTCTGTGGGTCGATTCGTTCCAGATCCAGTCCATCGACGACGGCAACCTCGGCTACATCGCCGCGCTCGCCGCGCCGCACAATGCCGCCGTGCAGCGCGACGCGCAGATCGCGCAATCGCATGCCGCGCAGGCCGCGGCCCAGGCCGAGCAGGAATCCCAGCGCAGGCAGGCGGAATATCAGCGCGAGACGGCGATCCTGCGCGCGCAATACCAGCGCGATATCGACAAGGCCAACGCGGAGGCGGCGCAGGCGGGTCCGCTCGCCGAAGCGCTGGCGTTGCAGGAGGTGCTCACCGCACAGGCCGAGCAGGCGCGCAAGGAGGCCGAGTTGCGCGAGCAGCAGTTGCAGGCCGAGGTCGTGAAACCTGCTCTGGCCGAAGCGGATAGGGTGCGCATCCTGGCCGAGGCCGAAGCCGACCGCACCCGCATCCAGGCCGCTGCCGCCGCGTCGAACAACCGGATCGCGCTGGACCAGATGTTGATCGAACAACTTCCGGAAATCGTGAAGCAGGCGTCGAACGGGTTGGCGAACGCGCATCTCACCGTCCTCAACGGACCGGAAGGGGTGGGCGAACTGGTGAACGGAATGGTCGGTCAGGGACTGACCGTTTTCCATTCGTTGCAAAAGGCGCTTTCCTCCGACGACGGCGAAAAGGCGGGTTAAAGTTGCCCAGTAGCGACGGCGACGAGGAGCGGGTGTTGGTGTCCATCGGGAAATTGGTGTCGTTCGACAGCTCTCGGGGATTCGGATTCATTCGGCCGGAGGACGGTGGACCCGACGTGTTCGTCCACGTCAACGACATCGGTCTGGACGAAGACGAGTTGCGGCAGGGGCGGGTGTTCGAATTCGAGGTGACCGAGGGCGACCGCGGACCCAAGGCGGTCAACCTCAACGTGGTCGGCGCAGCCCCGGCGCCACCTGTCCGGCACAAGGGTAAGGATCGGCCGATTTCGGGACAGCTCACTGTCGCCGAGCACAAACGCCTGATCACCGAGCTGCTCCTGGACGCGAGCCCCGCGCTCACCGCGGGCGAGATCCTCACCATCCGCGACCGGCTCACCGCCTTCGCCGACCAGCACGGCTGGCTGGAGAGCTGACCGGCGAAGTCCACGTTCGGTGTCGGGGTGGCCGCCTACGATCGAGCCGAGGCCGCGACCACAGACCGATGAGTTCGCTCGGCGCGCGCCGTCGGTATGGGTGAGGATCGAACCCGAGGAGGATCGCGTGGACCTACCGGTGATGCCACCAGTACGGCCGATGCTGGCCAAATCCGCGCCCGTGGTGCCGCGCGAGCCGGGCCTGAGTTACGAGCCCAAATGGGACGGCTTCCGCTGCGTCGTGTTCCGCGACGGCGCCGAGGTGGAACTCGGCTCCCGCAACGACCGGCCGCTGACCAGGTACTTTCCCGAGGTCGCCGAGCTGCTGAAGCAGGCGTTGCCACAGCGCTGCGTGGTGGACGGCGAGATCGTGGTGGTCACCGAGCAGGGTCTGGATTTCGACACTTTGCAGAACCGCCTGCACCCGGCCGCGTCCCGGGTCGCCAAGCTGGCCGCGGAGACACCGGCCAGTTTCGTGGCCTTCGACCTGCTCGCGCTCGGCGACGAGGATCTGACCGGCAAGCCGTTCACCGAACGCAGGCGCCTGCTGGAGACGATCCTGGACACCGCGCTCGCTCGCGTCCACCTCACCCCGATCACCCATGACCCCGACGTGGCCCAGGACTGGTTCACCCGTTTCGAGGGCGCCGGATTCGACGGCGTGATGGTCAAGTCCGATGACCTGGCCTATCTCCAGGACAAGCGGGTCATGCTGAAGATCAAGCACGAGCGCACGGCCGACTGCGTGGTGGCGGGCTTCCGCTGGCACAAGGACGGCGTCGGCGTCGGTTCGCTGCTGCTCGGGCTCTTCGACGACGAGGGCCACCTGCACCACGTCGGCGTGGCCAGCAGCTTCACCGCCGCTCGGCGCAAGGAACTGGTCGAGGAGCTCGCGCCGCTGCGGAAGAACGCGCTCGAGGACCACCCGTGGCGGCAGTGGGCCGATGCCGCGGCACAGGCGGCGACGGAGGGCAAGATGCCCGGCGGCGTGAGCCGCTGGACTGGAGGCAAGGATCTGTCCTGGGAGGCGCTGCGGCCGGAACTGGTCGCCGAGGTCCGCTACGAGCACGTGCAGTCGGGCAGGCTGCGCCACGGCGGCAGGCTGGTGCGCTTCCGCACCGACCGGACCCCGCGATCGTGTACCTACGCGCAGCTCGACGAAGTCGCGCCCGCGGAACTGAGCACGCTGTTCGGCGAAGGCGCGGCGCGATGACCGAATCCGTCGACATCGAGACCGACGGCCGGACCGTCACGATCAGCCATCCGGACAAGGTCTATTTCACCAAGCGCGGCGAGACGAAACTCGATCTGGTGCGTTACTACCAGGCGATCGCCGAACCGTTCCTGAGTGTGGTCGGTGGGCGGCCGCTGCTGCTGGAGCGGTATCCGGACGGCGCGTCGGGCAAATCCTGGTTCCAGAAGCGGGTGCCGAAATCCGCGCCGGAGTGGCTGCGCACCGTCGAGGTGTCGACGCCGAACGGCACCACCAGTGACGCCCTCGTCGCACACGATCTCGCCCATATCCTGTGGGCGGTGAACCAGGGATGCCTGGGGTTCCACGTCTGGCCCAACCGCGCCGACAATCTGGACATCGCCGACGAGTTGCGCATCGACCTCGATCCCTCCCCCGGCATCACCTTCGCCGATCTCGTACAGGCCGCTTTCCGCACGAGGGACCTGCTCGCCGAACTCGGCATCGAATCATGGATCAAGACCTCCGGGTCACGCGGCTTACACCTCTACTCCGCGCTGGAACCGAAGTGGGACGGTTATCAGGTGCGGGCCGCCGCGGTAGCGCTTGCCCGCGAATTGGAACGCCGCTATCCGGACGACATCACCGCGCAGTGGTGGAAAGAAGAACGCGGAAACCGGGTATTCATCGATTTCAATCAGAACGCGCCGCACAAAACGGTTTTCGGCGCCTGGTGTGTGCGTCCGAAGGTCGGCGCGCAGGTCTCGACGCCGATCAGCTGGTCGGATCTGGATACGGTGGTGCCCGACGAGTTGACCATCGCGACCGTGCCCGCGCGCTACGCCGAAACAGGCGATCCGTGGGCCGACCGCGCGCCCCAGTCCATCGCCCCGTTATTGGAGATGTCCGACCGGGACATGGCGGCCGGGCTCATGGACGCGCCGTGGCCGCCACAGTACCCGAAGATGCCCAACGAGCCACCCCGGGTGCAGCCCAGCCGCGCGAAAAAGCACGAATAACGGCGCCCGCTATTCGGTCCACAGCACCCACGTGCCGCCGCGGCCACTGACCTCGCACACCAAGGCTCGGCCGTCGGCGGTGCGGCCGGTCTTGGCGCCCGCGGCGTCGCATTTGGATCCGGCCTGCTGCACCGCGGTCGCCACGGTGTGCGGGCCCGACCACTGATAGCCCCCCGCGGTGGTGAGACAGATGAGGGTGCCGCCGTTGGTGGCGCTGCCGATCTTTCCGAGCTGGGCCTCGGTGCAGGGCGCGCCCTTCGTGACCGGTTCCTGACTTTCCGGCGGCGTGGTCGTCACGGCGGGGCTCGGTGCGGCGGTCGTGGTGGTCACCACCCGAGGTTCGACGGTCGTGGGTACCGAGGCAAGAGGTGTCGGCTCGATCGCGGCTGTGCGGTTGGTCAGGTCGGGCAGCCAGTTGTTCGTCAGCAGGACGAATCCGGCCACCGCGGTGATCTCGGCTACGCCGAGCAGCAGGGCGAACATCGCCATGACCCGGCCACGCGGGTGGCTGAAGGCGATGAATCCGAACACGATGGCCACGGGGAACAGCCCGAGCAGGGCCGCCACCAGCGCGACGATCGCGTACGGGTTGACGATCGGCGGAATCTCCACGCGTAGTCGTCCGGTCCTGCGGCGGCTCGGCGGCTGCTCGGGCCAGCGTTCGTCCTCGTCGTCGGGCCAGGGGCCGTCGGGCTCCGGCTCCGGCTCCGACCAGCGGTCTTCCGATGCCTGCGGCCAGCGATCCGTTTCACGCCGTTCTGCCCGTGTCATCCAGGTCCTTTCACCAACACACCGCGCAGGAACCTCGGATTCGTCCGGACCCGCCCCGATATACCGACCCAGAATAGGACGCGCGAGGCGAGAAGTTGATCCGAAGTATCCGATATTCGTGATCGGGCCGTGATAACGAACTCTCCGCGACTCCGGCGAGCCCGTCAGCCGTGGTGCGTGCCGGTCCGTAAGCGCCCGGCCCGACCGCGACGCATCGGAGGTGGATTCGTTTCCGGCCAAGTGACGTCCGGCGGCCGAAACACCGGCAGTAGGCAGCAAGAGCGGGCAATTCGCTCGAGGACGCCGCACCTTGCCCCGGCACCCCGCGGGCATCACTGCCTGCGATCGACCTTCGGCAGCGACTCGGTGACCAGCGTCAGCAACATGTCGCACAGCAACTCGTGCACCTGCTCACGGGTGAGCGTGCCACGGGTGATCCATTCCCGGCCCGCCACCTTGACCAACCCGCCGTAGGCGCGCACCATCGCGCGCAGTTCGGCATCGTGTGCCGACTGGGCCAGCCCCACCATCAGCAGCAGACGCTCGGCCGCCGCGTCGTCGGCCGCGTCCAGGATCTGCTGCACCTCCGGATCGTCACCGACCCCCTCGTGACTGGTCACCTTCACCCAGGTGCTGCCGTGCTCGGCGATGGTGTCCAGCAGCCAGCGCACACTCGCCTCGACGCGCTCGCGCCAGGTTCCGGTGGGCACGATCATGTCGTCGAGCTTGGGCAGCGTCACCATCCGCCGCACCACCGCGAGGTAGAGATCGCGCTTGTTGCCGAAATAGTGGTTGATCAGGCCGCGGGCCACACCGGCCCGCTGCGCCAGTTCGGCAGTGGAGACGGCCGCGTACGGACGTTCGCCGAACATGTCGATCGCACAGGCGAGGATCTGCGCGCGCCGCTCGTCGGGTTCGAGCCTGCGGCGGCGCGGTAGCGCCGGATCGGCGCCACCGCCTGCGGTCGCGCTCGTGGTGTCAGAGAGACCGGGCAATGAGATCCTTCATCACCTCGTTGCTGCCCGCGAGGATGCGTAGCACGCGAGCGCCGGTGTAGAGCTGGGAAATGGGATACTCCGTCATGTAGCCGTAGCCGCCGAACAGTTGCAGGCAGCGGTCCACCACGATACCGAGCTGATCGGTCAGCCAGTACTTCGACATGGCAGCGCTGGGAATATCGAGTTCGCCGCGCAGGTGCTTGTCGATGCAGTCGTCGAGGAAGGTGCGGGAGACCTTGGTGATGGTCGCGCACTCGGCGAGTTCGAACTTCGTGTTCTGCATGGCGAACAGCGGTTTGCCGAACGCCTCGCGGCCCTTGGTGTAGTCCACGGTGAGCTGCACGGCCTTCTCCATCATGGCGACCGCTATGATCGCGGTGACCAGGCGCTCCTGCGCAAGCATCTGCATCATCTGGTAGAAGCCCTGCCCCTCGGCGCCGCCGAGTAGGTTGAAGGCGGGCACGCGCAGGCCGTCGAAGAAAAGCTCGGCGGTGTCCTGGGCCTTGCCGCCGATCTTGTTCAGGATGCGCCCGCGCTCGAAGCCGGGGGTGTCGTCGCCGACTTCGGCGAAGATCAGCGAGACGCCGGCCGCGCCTTTGGTCGGGTCGGTCTTGGCGGCGATGATGATGCCGTCGCAGAGCCAGCCGTTGGTGATGAAGATCTTCGAGCCGGTGATGACGTACTCGTCGCCCTCCCGCACCGCGCGGGTCTTGATGTTCTGTAGGTCCGACCCGGTTCCCGGCTCTGTCATGCCGATGGACAGCACGATCTCGCCGCTCGCGGCCTTGGGCAGTACACGCCGCTTGAGTTCTTCGGAGCCGAATTCGTACAGGTAGGGCGCGATGATCGAGCTGTGCACGGGAATGCCCATCGATCCGTCGCCCGCGCGCGCCTGCTCCTCGATGATCGCGGCCTCGTGGGCAAAGTTCCCGCCGCCACCGCCGTATTCGGCGGGGATCGCCGGGCACAGCAGGCCGAGTTCGCCCGCCCGGTTGTACAGCGCGCGATCGGGATGCCCTTGGGCGACGAATTTCTCCTCATGGGGCACAACCTCCTTCTCGAAGAAGGTCTTCGCCAGGTCTCGTACCGCCTCGACCTCGTCGTCACTCCACGCCGCGCGTGCCATCGCTGGATCCTTTGCTCGCTCCCGGTCCGGCCTCGTCGCCGGTTACGCCCAGATTCCCGAACTATTGGCGAGATGTCAACAAGAGCAGGAGCCATCCGGAGACGGTCCGGACAGTCGATGCCGGCCCAGGGATTTCGGCAACCTTTCGAAAGAGAGACCCGGGGACCTCGGCAATGTCGACGGTGCGCCAACGATGCCGCGCGACCGCGGGTGAGCTGCGCCATATTCGGGCGTTTCACCCCTGCCTCGAGCGGTCAATACTTCGTACTGTCCGTATGGGAATTACTGACGTCTGGCACGACGGCGACGTGCCTTCGGATCGGTAGCCGGCAGCGAACGAGGTAAGGACATGACCGAACTGCTCGACACCACCGAAACGCCCCGCCCCGACCGCACCTGGACGGTCGACCGGGACGGCGCCGATCTCGCTGTCTTCGAATGGGGCGACGTTGCCGCGGACCCCTTGGTTCTGGTGCACGGCCTCACCGATACCCATCACGTGTGGGCCACGGTCGCGGCCCTGCTGGCCGACGGATTCCGGGTGATCACCTACGACGTGCGCGGACACGGGCGGTCGGTCGCCTCCGAAGAGCTGTCGGAGTATCGCCTCGGTCGACTGGCGGAGGACTTCTTCGCGGTGATCGAGGCCGCCAGCCCGAACCGTGCGGTGCACGCGTGCGGCCACGGCTGGGGTGCGGTGCAGCTGTGGGAGGCGGTCTACGACGAGCGCGCCAACACCCGCGTCGCCTCGTTCACCGCGATCGCCGGACCGAACCTCGACCATCTGGGCCTGTGGCTGCGCGCCCTGGCGCCGCGCGCCGGCCGTGAAATCGGCGACCTGGGCTGGTGGCTGCGCGGGGCGCGCTGGGCACTCACCCCCGGCGCGATCGCCCGCAGGCTCTATCCGCCGCGCGTGCGCGGTCTCCTCGTGCGACAGCTCGGCGGTGTCGCGCCGTTGCCCGCGCGGGTGGCACGCACGTGGCGCACCGACCTGGTCGCGGGTGCGCGCATCGCGCACGCCAATCTGCTGCACCACCTGGGCAAGCCGCGGGTGCGGCGTACGGCCGTTCCGGTCCAGTTGCTGGTCGACGCCACCGACCCGTTCATCCCCGCCGCCGTATACGACGCCTCCGCCCGGTGGGTCGACAAGCTGTGGCGCCGCGCCGTTCCGGCGGACCACTGGCTGCCGATCACCGAACCTTTGCTGGTCGCCGAGGCGATCGCCAATTTCGTCGACGACCTGCGCGCCGACCGCGCCGCGATCACCCCGCGCAGCAACTGAGCGATGGTGGTCCGGCGCGTTCACCGGCGACCGGGCGGCTACCCCGCGGGCGGGTTTGCGACAATGGGCCGGTCGATTGCCCAGCTCGCCGAAGGATGTCCATAGCCGCGATGGCAGAAAGCATGATCGATCCCGAAGACCTCGCGACCTGCCTTCGGGTCCTGGAGCACGCCGGAACGCTGGAAAAGGATCATCCCGACTCGATGGCCGTGCAGCGGGCGGTCGGGCACATGTTCAAGAAGCTCAAGCAACGGCGCCGCTCGCAAGCGCGCGAGGCGGTCTCGGCCGCCGACCGCGCGGTGATCGCCGCAACCGCGACCGGCTCACCCAACCGGATCGACGACGAGACCGCGGGCATCCCGATCAGCTCGGCCACGACCGGGGCCAGCGCGGGGACGCTGACGCGCCCGCGGCCCTGCTACATCTGCAAGCAGCGCTACACCCGGGTCGACGCCTTCTACCACCAGCTGTGCCCGGACTGTGCGGCGAGCAGCCACGCGAAACGAGAGGCCCGTGCCGATCTGAGCGGCCGACGAGCACTGCTCACGGGCGGCCGCGCCAAGATCGGCATGTACATCGCGCTGCGGCTGCTGCGCGACGGCGCGCACACCACCATCACCACGCGCTTCCCCAACGACGCCATCCGGCGTTTCGCCGCTATGGACGACAGCGCGGACTGGCTGCACCGGTTGCGGATCGTCGGAATCGACCTGCGCGACCCCGCCCAGGTGGTCGCCCTGGCCGACGACGTCGCCGCCCAGGGCCCGCTGGACATCCTGATCAACAACGCCGCGCAGACCGTGCGCCGCTCCCCCGGCGCCTACAGCGCGCTGGTCGAGGCCGAGTCAGGACCGCTGCCGGCCGGCGCGTTGCCGGAAGTGGTGAGCTTCGGCAAGACCATGCAGGCGCACCCCACCGCGCTGACCGCCTCGCTCACCCCGGCCCTGACCGCCGCCGACGTCGCCGAGCTGGCCTTGGTCGCGGGATCGGCGACGCCGGAACGCATTTCGCGCGGCGTGGCGATCGACGCCGGCGGCCTGGTACCCGACCTCGCACACACCAACAGCTGGGTGCAGACCGTCGCGGAGGTCGATCCCACCGAACTGCTCGAAGTGCAGCTGTGCAACTCGGTGGCGCCGTTCATCCTGGTCTCGCGTCTGCGCCCGGCCATGGCCGCCGCGCGGGCGCGCCGCAAGTACGTCGTGAACGTCTCGGCTATGGAGGGGCAGTTCTCCCGTGCCTACAAGGGCCCCGGGCACCCGCACACCAATATGGCCAAAGCCGCGCTGAACATGTTGACCCGCACCAGCGCGCGGGAAATGTTCGAGCAGGACGGCATTCTGATGACCGCGGTCGACACCGGGTGGATCACCGACGAACGCCCCCACTACACCAAGATGCGCCTGGCCGAGGAGGGGTTCCACGCGCCGCTGGACCTCGTCGACGGCGCGGCGCGGGTCTACGACCCGATCGTGCAGGGTGAGAACGGCACCGATCTGTTCGGCTGCTTCCTCAAGGACTATCAGCCTTCCCCGTGGTAGCCGCCGCTCCAGCGTCCGCCGCGCGGCGAAAGGCTACCCTGGAGAGGTGCTCTATCGGCTGTTGGCCGACGCCGTCGCCGTCACGCATTTCCTGTTCGTGGCCTACGTGGTGATCGGCGGGTTACTCGCGTGGCGCTTTCCGCGCACGATCTGGCTGCACCTGATCGCCGCCGGATGGGGGTTCAGCACGATCGTGGCCGGATTCGACTGCCCCCTGACGCATCTGGAGAACTGGGCGCGCGAGCGCGCCGGCCAGTCGCGGTTGCCGTCGAGCGGGTTCATCGACCACTACATCACCGGTGTGATCTACCCCGAAGACGCGCTCGGATTGGTACGGGCATCGGCGGCCGCGCTGGTGGCGGCGTCCTGGATCGGTTACATGTGGATGATGCGCAGGCGGCCCGCCCCGGCCGTGCGGTAGCACCCGTCCAGCCGATCGAACCGTGCTCCCGCTGTCAGGGGCGGAGGTGGCGTTCGATGAAGTCCGCGACCTGCGCACCGTGCTCGTCCAGGTAGAAGTGCCCGCCGGGGAAGGTCGCCCGGTCGAATTCTCCGCCGGTGTGCGCCCGCCATTCGTCGGCCTGCTCGGGCCGCATCGTCGGATCCTCGGTGCTGACCAGCGCCGCGATGTCTGCGCGCAACGGCTCCCCAGGCTGATAGCGATAGGTCTCGACCGCGCGGTAATCGGCACGCACGGCGGGCAGCACCAGTTCGGCGATGCTCGGCTCGGCGCGCAGCATCTCGAGTGGCGCGGGGTCGAAGGCCAGCCGCACCAGGTCGTCGATGAGGTCGTCGTCGGAGGCCAGGTGCAGCCGCTGCGTCTCCTCGAATGTCGGCGCGGGACGGCCGGACACGAACAGCGTGGCCACCGGCTGCCCGGCACGCTCGAGCCTGCGTGCGGTCTCGAACGCCACGGTCGCGCCCATGCTGTGCCCGAACAACGACAGCCGCGCGACCGGTCCCTGCGCGAGCACCTGCTGGGCGATCCGGTCCGCGAGGACGACGAGGTCGGCGATCAAGTCCTCACCCAACCGGTCCTGCCGCCCGGGATACTGCACCGCGAGCACCGCGACACCCGCCCCGAAGCGCTGCGCGAGGTCCCGGTATGCCGTGGCCGATCCGCCACCCGGCGGGAAACACAGCAGGTGTTGCCGCACGACCGCCTCGGATCGCAGGGTCCGCAACCATTCCGAGTCGGTGATGGCGCCAGCCACGTTCGGTCTCCCTTCTTCGTCGTCGGCCCCGGCGCGAGCCGGACCAGACCACGGTAGCGGCCCGGCCACAGGGGGAGGACGATCAGGGCGTGATGGTCTGTAGCTGATCCACGGTGACGAAGGCGCTCCACGGGCTCGCCGCGACCACGGCGGCCCGAAGATCTACTGCGCCGATGCGGCATCCCGTCCCGGGCGGCGCGCACCGCACCGGGGTCACGGGAGCGGGGCGGACAGTTCAGAAACCGCCGGGACGATGCTGTGCCAGCCGCTGTTCGAGCTCGGCGATCCGCCGCCGATAACCGTCCAACTCGCTGAGACGCGAATGCATTTCGTCGGTGAGCTGGGCGATGCGGCCGAGGTAGCGATGGGCGGGCCGATCGGCCCAGTAGGCGCCGTCGCGGCCGTACTCCACCGCACGATCGACGTCGGCGGAGTCGACTCCCGCGGCGAACGCGTCCGCCGTCGCCGCCGCGAGCGCGACCTCGAGTTGCCGCGCGCGCAACCGCGTGGCCTGGTCGTGACCGGCGGTGCCGAGCGCGGCGCGCTCGGCCGCGAGATCCTGGATCTCCCGCAGGTATCCGGCGTTCTGTGCGTCCTGCACGGCCAGCAGTTCGTAGTCGTGGCTGATCGGTGCGCAGCGAACCCGGTCCGGGATCAAGGCGGTGCGCGTCTGCATGTCGTTACCGAAGGCCGGAATGCTTTCCCGCATCGGGAAGCTCTTGGTCCTGGTCGTCGGCACCGCATATTCCGCACTTCCGGCACGGACGTTCGTCATCGTCGCTCGACCTCACATATCTGAGCCGCGCGCTATCCCAGTGCGGCCGGTCATGCTCTGCCTCGATGTCCGCACGCGGCGGACAGGTCATCGGATCAGCGCGGCGTCCCGCGCCGGTTGCTGCGGCGCAGCATTCGAATATCCTGGCCAATTCGGCGGATTCACGCGCGGGTCGCTATCCTCACTGGCGAGAAGCCCGCTCCGGCAGCTTCTTTCAGCCCTGTGGAGTCCTAGTGGCTCTGACCGGAAACCATCAGATACGAGAAGCCGAAGTCCACTGGATGACACCGCCGACGAGCCGGGGCCCAGCACCTCATCCGCTATCTCGGCGACACACTCGTGCGATCGGACGGCCCGCGCGGCAGCGCCCTCGGCGAAACCACCCGCGCGAGCGCGCTATCGGATCCGTGCACACCCCGCCGTATCGAGCCACAGCGCACCGGCACGGGAGCCGTCCTCATGCGCGAGCCGGAACGCCCCAGGTCGCGTCTCGCAACGGCGGCGCGGCCCCGATATCGCGGTCTTCGCCTGCCGCGGCCGCGACGACCACCGCGGGCGGCGTCTCATAGGGAGCATCTAGGCTGAAGCGAGTGAACACGCACGCACGGCTCGTCCGCGACTACGAGGCCGGTATCGGTGTCACCGCCTCGCCCATCTCCCCCGCGCCCGATCCGGGTAGCAATCTCGCCGCGACACTACCAGTCTGGGCGCTGGCCGCCGGTTCGATCGCGGCGCTGACGGCGGCCGCGAACCGGATGCGGACCGCGCGCGGTCTCGACCCGGTGGCACACCGCATCGATCCGGCCCGCATCACCGCGGCCTTCTCCAGTGAGCGTCTGCTGCGCATCGGGGGCCGGGCGCCGACGTCGTTCGCCGACCTCTCCGGCTTCTTCCCCACCTTCGACGGGTGGGTTCGCACCCACGCCAACTATCCGCATCACCGGGCGCGGCTGCTGGCCGCGCTCGGGCTGCCCGAGTCCGCGCCGGTCGATCTCGCCGTCGCCCAGATGGCCATGCTCCGCGCCTCGGACCTGGAGGATCAGGCCGCCGCGCACGGCGCCATCGCGGTCCGCGTGCGCACCGAGGAGGAATGGACCGCCAGCCCGGAAGGACAGGCCGCCGCCGCGGGTCCGCTGGTGGCGATCGCACCGCGCGGCGACCGCGGCGAGACCGGCCTGCCCGCGGGCGCCGCGCCTTTGCGGCCCCTGCGGGGACTGCGCGTGCTGGACCTGACCAGGGTGATCGCGGGCCCGGTCGCCACACGGGCGTTGGCGTTGCTCGGCGCCGAGGTGTTGCGCGTCGATCCGCCGCGGCTGCCCGAGATTCCCTGGCAATTCACCGACACCTGCCAGGGCAAACGGTCCACATTGGTCGACCTGCGTACCCGCGGCATCGACGACTTGGTCGCCGCCGCCGACGTGCTGGTCACCGGATACCGGCCGGGCGCGCTCGAGCGCGCGGGCGTGCGGGCCGCCGCCCGTCCCGGCCTGGTGCACGGCCGGGTGTCCGCGTGGGGTGAGGCCGGCCCGTGGGGCGGACGGCGCGGCTTCGACAGCATCGTGCAGGCCGCGTCCGGCATCTCGATTCTCGAGGGCGCGCCCGCCGTGCCCGGCGCGCTGCCCGCCCAGGCACTCGACCACGCGTCGGGCTACCTGCTCGCCGCCGGCGTGATCGACGCTTTGGTGGCGCGCCGTGACGACGGCCGAGGACGGGACGTGCGCGTGGCTTTGGCCCGCACCGCGTCCTGGCTGCTCGACGCGCCGGAGCGCACGCCGCGCCACGCCACGGCGGCAGCGCCGAGCGCGGCGGAAGTGGTCCGGCACGGTCAGGTCGTCACCGCGCCGCCCGCGCTCGCCGAATACCCGGATTATTCCTGGCCCGCGCCCGCCTACGGCGCGGATAGTCCCGCCTGGCCACTGCCCGCGCACTGACCCCTCGCGCCGGGGCGCCGCGGAAAATCCTTTGCGGCGCCACCGGTGCGGGCGATGAAATGGTGCTTCTCGCGCCGTCTGAACCGGCATGACGCTCATCGACACCGTTTCGGAAGGAACCCGCGCCGTGGACACCACGCGCGACCGCGTCGCCGAACCGCTGGCAGGCAAGCGCGAGTGGATCGGCCTCGGTGTGCTGGCGCTGGCCTGCCTGGTCTACGCGATGGACATGACGGTGCTGCACCTGGCCGTGCCGATGATCAGCGCCGAACTGCGTCCGACCAGCTCGCAACTGCTGTGGATCATCGACGTCTACGGGTTCATGGTGGCCGGGTTGCTGGTCACCATGGGCACCCTCGGTGACCGCGTCGGCCGCCGCAAACTGCTCATGGTCGGCGCGGCGGCGTTCGCGGTGGTCTCGGTGGTCGCGGCGTTCGCGCCCAGCGCGGAACTGCTCATCACCTGCCGCGCGCTGCAAGGGGTCGCGGGCGCCACGCTTGCGCCGTCCACACTGTCGCTGCTGTTCAGCATGTTCCGAGACACCAGGCAGCGCTCGGTCGCGGTCGGGGTGTGGGTCGGCGCGTTCTCCGCGGGCGGCGCGGTCGGACCGTTGTTCGGCGGCGTGCTGCTGGAGCGGTTCTGGTGGGGCTCGGTGTTCCTGCTCGCCGTGCCGGTCATGGCGTTGCTGCTGGTCCTGGGGCCGAAAGTGCTGCCGGAGTATCGCGACCCGGATGCCGCGCGACTCGACCCGCTCAGTGCCGCGCTGTGCGTCGCGGCGATGATCGCGCTGGTGTTCGGCATGAAGAAGATCGCCCAGGACGGGCTCGGCGGCGGTGCGGCGCTCGCGATCGCCGGTGGTCTCGCGGTCGGCGTCGTGTTCGTGCGCAGGCAACTCGGCAGCCGGGACCCGATGCTGGATCTGCGGCTGTTCCGGTTGCGCACGTTCCGGATCGCGCTGCTGATCAACGTGGTCGGCGTCTTCGTCGCCTTCGGCTACTTCCTGTTCGTGGCCCAGTACTTCCAGCTCGTGCTCGGCCTGTCCCCGCTGGCCGCGGGCCTGGCGATGGCGCCGTCCGGTCTCGGCTTCATCGTCGGTTCCCAGCTGGCCCCCCGCATCGTCCGGGTGGTGCGCCCGGCGTACCTGATCGGCTCGGGCTTGGCGGCCTCGGCTGTCGGGCTGCTGCTGATGACGCGGATCGCCGTGACCGGCGGTGCGCTGCTCGCGCTCATCGCCTCGGTGATCATCGCGCTGGGTCTGGCCCCGGTGTTCGGCATCACCACCGAACTGATCGTCGGCTCGGCGCCCCAGGAGCAGGCGGGCGCCGCCGCGGGCGTCTCCGAGACGGGTGCGGAACTCGGTGGCGCGCTCGGTATTTCGATCCTCGGCAGCATCAGCGTCGCGCTCTATCGCGGCGATCTCGCCGACTCGCTGCCCGCCGGTCTGCCCGGCGAGGCCGGGCGCTCGGTGCGCGACACCCTCGGCGGCGCCGTGCACACGGTCGCCGGCTTGCCCGCGGAGCTGGGCGAGGCGGTTCTGCGTGCCGCGCGGGAAGCGTTCTTGCACGGGGTTCATGTGACGGCCTACATCGCTGCCGTGGCGGCCCTCGCGCTTTCGGTGGTCGCCGTGCTTCGTTTGCGCCACATTCCCGCCGGGGAGCTGTCGAGCGAGCACTAACCCTCGATTCCGGCGAGCACGGCGACCGCCTGTGCCAGGCGGTCGCCGTCCGGCAGGTTCGATTCCGGAACGAGGGTCTGCAGCACCCCGAGCCCCTGAACGAGCACGAAGTACAACTGCGCGAGCGCTCCGGCCTGGTCTTCGCTCAGCTGGGGGTGCGCATGCCGC
This sequence comes from Nocardia sputi, assembly GCF_023501985.1. Classification (NCBI taxonomy): domain Bacteria; kingdom Bacillati; phylum Actinomycetota; class Actinomycetes; order Mycobacteriales; family Nocardiaceae; genus Nocardia; species Nocardia sputi. The sequence goes on from NZ_JAMFLC010000023.1 coordinate 76,351, forward strand.
AGCGCTTCCGCGATGTCCCGATAGGCTCCGGGCAGGCTCTGGGCGAAGTACTTCTGCGACTCCGGCGACCGGGCGACGCGCACCAGGTTCTCCATGCTCGCCAGCATGCTGTCACGATTCTCGATGAACACCGCGGGCATCTCGTTCCACAACGCGGCGAACGCCGCCAGCGGCGCCGTACCGCTGCCCTGGCGAATCTTCGCCTCCATGCTGTCGCCGATAGCGGTGCCCAGCGTGTCGGTCAGCGCCTCGGTGATCAATTGCTCCTTCGAGCCGAAGTGGTATCCGATCGCGGCCAGGCTCACACCGGCCGCCGAGGCGATGTCGCGGGCCGTCGCCTTGGCGACGCCTCGCTCGACGATGACTTTCCGTGCTCCCGCCAGCAGATCCTCGCGATTTCCCATGACCACAGGCTACCGCGTCTCAGACAAACGTACTAGACACATGTACTATCTGGCGCGACCACCTGGTTACCGTGACCTCCGCGCCGCGCCGGGGTCTCGGCTCGCTAGTCTCGTGCCGTGCGGCAGAAGATCATCCTGGACGTCGATACCGGCATCGACGACTCCCTCGCGCTGCTGTACCTGCTCGGTTCCCCCGAGGCCGAGATCGCCGGGATCGCCGCCACGGCCGGCAACGTCGGGGCGGCGCAGGTGGCGGCGAACAATCTGGCTTGGCTCGACCTCTGCGACGCGCCCGAGATCGAAGTGGCGCTGGGCGCCGCCGATCCCTTGGCGATCCCGCTGCGCACCACCGAGGACACGCACGGACCGCAGGGCATCGGCTACGCCGAGCTACCCGTGTCGGCTCGCCGCCTGTCTCCGCGATCGGCCGCGTCGATGTGGGCGGAACTGGCGCGCGCGCATCCCGGCGAGATCGTCGGCCTGTGCACCGGACCGTTGACCAACCTCGCCCTCGCCCTCCGGATCGAACCGGACCTGCCGCTGCTGCTGAACCGTCTGGTGATCATGGCCGGCGCGTTCAACCATCCGGGAAACACGACCCCGACCAACGAGTGGAACGTGCACGTCGACCCGGAGGCCGCCAAAGAGGTCTTCGACGCGTTCGCCGCCGCGCCCGCCGAGCGCAGGCCGATCGTCTGCGCGCTCGACATCACCGAGACCATCGAGATGCGTCCCGAGCACCTGGTCCGCCTCGCCGAACGCGCGAAGAGCTTCCCGGTGGAGATCGTCTCACCGGCCGATCCGCCCTGGAACCGCTCGGCCACGAGCAACCCGATCGTCCGGCACGTCACCGATGCCGTGCGGTTCTACTTCGATTTCCATCACGGCTACGACCTCGGATATCTGGCTCATATGCACGATCCGTTCGCGGCCGCGGTGGCACTGGACCCGGCGCTGGCCCGCACCCGCCCCGCGACAGTGGACGTGGAGTTGGCGGGCGCGATCACCCGCGCCACCACGGTCGCCGACTGGACGGGCATGTGGGGCCGGGAACCCAACGCCGAGATCGTGATCGGCACCGACCCGGAGCTGTTCTTCGACCGCCTGATCGCCCGCGTGGGCGACTTCGCGCGAACGGTGCACCCGCCCGCCGCTCAGGAGGTCCGATGACCGGCGCCGATGACACGGCCTACCTGTCCGCTTTCCGCGCCGGGCTGGGACTGCCCGGCATCATCGACGTTCACACCCATTTCATGCCCGACCGGGTGATGCGGAAAGTGTGGGCGTACTTCGACGCGGCCGGTCCGCTGACCGGCCGCAGCTGGCCGATCACCTACCGCGCCGACGCCCAGGTCCGGTTGAAAACCCTGCGCGACTTCGGTGTTCGCGCGTTCACCGCGCTGGTGTACCCACACAAGCCGGACATGGCGGCGTGGCTCAACGAGTGGACCGCCGACTTCGCCGCACGCACCCCGGATTGCCTGCACACCGCCACGTTCTTTCCCGAGCCGCAGGCGGCGAACTATGTCGGGGAGGCGGTCGAAGGCGGAGCCCGCGTGTTCAAAGCGCACGTCCAAGTCGGCGGCTATCATCCGGGCGACCCGCAGCTGGACCCGGTGTGGGGTCTGCTCGAGGACGCGCGCGTTCCGATCGTCATCCATTGTGGTTCCGGCCCCGCCCCCGGAACGCATACCGGGCCGGAGCCCATCGCCGGCGTGCTGCGGCGGTTTCCGCGCTTGCGGCTGATCGTCGCGCACATGGGCACACCCGAGTACTCCGAGTTCCTCGACCTGGCCGAGAACTACCCGGAGGTGCGGCTGGACACCACGATGGTGTGGACCGATTTCTCCGAGGCCGACGCGCCCTTCCCGAGCCACGAACACGGCAGGCTGCGCGACTTCGCCGATCGCATTCTGTTCGGCAGCGATTTCCCCAATATTCCGCATTCCTATAGTCATTCGATCGAGGCGCTGGAACGTCTCGATCTCGGTGACGACTGGTTGCGCCGGGTCTGCCACCACAACGCGGCGGCATTGTTCGGCATCGAATGACCGGCCGATCGGTTCAGGCAGCCGCCGACTCCTCGGCGACACAGTCCGATCGCGACCCGCGCGCACCACGGCCTCCCGGGCACGAACCGCCGGAACGCTCCGAACCATCGGTGTGTTCGAGTGTGGGTGTGAGATCGAAGGCCGTTCGAGTCGGTGTCGACCTGCTCGCGTGGATTGCCGCACTGACCGGGGCCGCGGGGGTCGCTCTGCACTTCAACGGGTCGTCATCCCGCGTTCTGGCCCTGGCGGCTTCGGGAGCGCCGTATCTGATGAGCTCCACGCTCGTGGGAGCGGCGGCGTTCCTGGCCAGGCGGCACTGGATCGGAGCGGGAGTCGCGATTCTCGTCGGCGCCACCGCGCTGTGGACACAAGCTCCGCTGTACGCCGGTAGCCCCGGCCACGAGGACGGTCACCCGGTCACGGTGATGCAGGCCAATCTCCTCTTCGACGGAGCTGATCCCAGGGCGCTGGTCGACGAGGTGCGCGCGCGGGACGTCGCCGTGCTCACCGTCAACGAGCTCACCCCCGCGGCGATCGAGGATCTCGGCCGCGCGGGCCTCGACCAGTTGTTGCCCTACCGGTATGTCTCCCCGGCCAGAACCGCGGCCGGGACTGGAATCTGGAGCAGCTACCCCTTGTCGGAGACCGTCGAATACGACGGCTACGTGCTCAACCAGCTCTCGGCGACGGCGCGGATCCCCGGCCTCGGACCGGTCACGGTGTACGCCTTCCATCCGGTGCCGCCGGTGTACGGCACGCGGGTCTGGGCCGACGAGTTGTCCCGGCTGCGCGCGATCCTGGAACGATCGCCCGCGGATCGACCGGCGATCGTCGGTGGCGATTTCAACGCGACCTACGACCACCGGCAGTTCCGCGCGTTGCTGTCCGGCCGCTTCGGCGACGCGGCCGAACAGGCGGGAGCCGGACATCTGGTCACCTATCCGACCGACAAGCGCTGGCCGCCGCTGGTCGGCATCGACCACATCCTGATCGCCGGTGGTCGCGCGGGCGCCGTCGACACGGTGGAACTTCCGGGTGCCGACCACCGCGCTGTGGTGGCGCGGGTCTACTTCAACGGCACGCGGCAGTAACCGACACCCGTGCCGCGGGCTTACCGGATCAGCGGCCGTCGAAGGCGCGAAGCAGTTCCTCGGCGGCGAGCGCGGCGGTGAGCGTGCCGTCGCGGACCTGCTTTTCCACCTGCGCCCGAATGGCTTTCACCTCCGGGTTGTCGGCGAGCCTGCGCAGCAACTGGTCGTGCACCATGGTCCAGGTCCAGTCGACCTGCTGGCGGCGGCGCTGCGCATCGAACTCCCCGGCGTCGGTGAGCACCCGGCGGTGTTCGAGCACCGTGTTCCAGAAGCGATCCAGACCGACGCCTTCCAACCCGCTCATGGTCAGCACCGGTGGACGCCACAGCGCGTCGTGCGGGTGGATCAGGCGCAGCGCACCCGCGAGCTCCCGCGCCGCGGCCTTGGCCTCGACCTCGTGTTTGCCGTCGGCCTTGTTCACCGCGACGACGTCGGCGAGTTCGAGCACGCCCTTCTTGATGCCTTGCAGCTGGTCGCCGGTCCGGGCCAGGGTGAGGAAGCAGAACACGTCGACCATGTTCGCGACGGTGACCTCCGACTGACCTACGCCGACGGTCTCCACCAGGATCACGTCGTAACCCGCCGCTTCCAGCAGTGCGATGGTCTCGCGCGTGGCCTTCGCGACGCCGCCGAGCGTGCCCGCGGTGGGCGAAGGCCGGATGTAGGCGTCACGTTCCACCGACAGCCGCGCCATCCTGGTCTTGTCGCCGAGGATGGAGCCGCCGGTCCTGGTCGAGGACGGGTCGACCGCGAGCACGGCCACCCGGTGCCCCTGCGCGATCAGGTACATGCCGAGCGCGTCGATGAAGGTCGATTTGCCGACCCCGGGAACGCCCGTGATGCCGACCCGGTTGGAGGGCGCGGCCGCGGAGCCCGCCTCCGGCGTGAGCTTCAGCAGCAGTTGCTGCGCCAGCGCCCGGTGATCGGCCCTGGTGGACTCCACCAACGTGATCGCCCGCGCCAGGGCGGCCCGCTCGTTGGCGCGGACCGCCGCGGCGAGGGCGTCGACGTCGATCGTCCGGCGCGCGGCCACCCTCGGGGTGTTCCGCGCCGCGGAACCGGCTTCGCTCATTCGGTCGCGGCGGAATCCGCGGCGCCGCTGCCGAGTTCGTGACCGAGTTCGGCGCCGAGCTTCTTCAGCAGGTCGATCGCCGCGTCGGCGATCACCGTGCCGGGCGGGAAGATCGCCGCCGCGCCGGCCTGGTAGAGCTCGTCGAAGTCACCCGGCGGGATGACGCCGCCGACGATGACCATGATGTCGGGGCGCCCGGCATCGGCCAGCGCCTGCCGCAGGGCGGGCACCAGCGTGAGGTGGCCTGCCGCCAGCGACGACACGCCGACGACGTGCACGTCGTTGTCGGCTGCCTGCCGCGCCACCTCTTCCGGGGTCTGGAACAGCGGGCCCACGTCGACGTCGAAGCCCAGGTCGGCGAAGGCCGTGGCGATCACCTTCTGTCCCCGGTCGTGGCCGTCCTGCCCCATCTTCGCGACGAGGATGCGCGGCCTGCGACCCTCCGCTTCGGCGAATTCCTCGACCAGCTCACTCGCCTTCGTGATGTTGCTGACCTTTCCTGCCTCGTCGCGGTACACACCGGAGAGCGTACGGATCTCGGCCTGGTGGCGGCCGAACACCTGCTCGAGCGCGTCGGAGATCTCACCGACGGTGGCCTTGGCCCGCGCCGCGTCGATCGCCAGCGCGAGCAGATTGTTCGCCATGCCGCCCTCGGAAGAGGCCGCTGCGCGGGTCAATTCGGCCAGCGCCCGCCGCACGGCGTCGGGGTCGCGCTCGGCGCGCAGCCGCCGCAGTTTCTCGAGCTGCTCGGCGCGCACCCGCGAGTTCTCGACCTTGAGGACCTCGACCTGCTGGTCTTCCTCGACCTGGTACTTGTTGACGCCGATCACCGGTTGCTGTCCGGTGTCGATACGCGCCTGGGTGCGGGCAGCGGCTTCCTCGATGCGCAGCTTCGGGATTCCCTCGCCGATCGCCTGGGCCATGCCGCCGTGCGCCTCGACCTCGGCGATGTGCGCGCGGGCGCGGTTGGCCAGCTGGTGGGTGAGCCACTCGACGTAATACGAGCCGCCCCACGGGTCGATCGGACGGGTGGTGTTGGACTCCTGCTGGATCAACAGCTGGGTGTTGCGGGCGATGCGGGCGGAGAAGTCCGTCGGCAGCGCCAGCGCCTCGTCGAGCGCGTTGGTGTGCAGCGACTGGGTGTGGCCCTGGGTGGCGGCCATCGCCTCGATGCAGGTGCGGGCGACGTTGTTGTAAGCGTCCTGCGCGGTGAGCGACCAGCCGGAAGTCTGCGAATGGGTGCGCAGCGACAGCGATTTCGCGCTCTTCGGGTTGAACCCCGCGACCAGCTCGCTCCACAGCAGGCGCCCGGCGCGCAGCTTGGCCACCTCCATGAAGAAGTTCATGCCGATGGCCCAGAAGAACGACAGCCGCGGCGCGAACTTGTCGACCTCCATGCCCGCGTCGATGCCGGCGCGAATGTACTCGACGCCGTCGGCGAGGGTGTAGGCCAGCTCCAGGTCGGCGGTCGCGCCCGCCTCCTGGATGTGATAGCCCGAGATGGAGATCGAGTTGAACTTCGGCATCTTCGCGCTGGTAAAGGCGAAGATGTCGGAGATGATCCGCATCGAGGGCTTCGGCGGGTAGATGTAGGTGTTGCGGACCATGAATTCCTTCAGAATGTCGTTCTGAATGGTTCCGGCCAGCTGCTCGGGAGCGACGCCCTGCTCCTCGGCGGCGACGACGTACAGCGCCAGGATCGGCAGTACCGCGCCGTTCATCGTCATCGAGACGCTGACCTGGTCCAGCGGGATGTGGTCGAACAGCTGCCGCATGTCCAGGATCGAGTCGATGGCGACGCCCGCCATGCCGACGTCGCCCTGTACCCGCGGATGATCGGAGTCGTAGCCGCGGTGGGTGGCCAGGTCGAACGCGACCGACAGACCCTTCTGGCCCGCCTGCAGATTGCGCCGGTAGAAGGCGTTCGAGTCCGCGGCGGTGGAGAAGCCCGCGTACTGGCGGATGGTCCACGGCTGGTTGACGTACATCGTGGGGTACGGCCCGCGCACGAACGGCGCGACGCCGGGCACGCTGTCGAGCGGATACCCTTCGGCCGCGATGGCATCCCGGTCGGCCTTGGTGAACACCGGCGGCACATCGATGCCTTCGGGCGTCGACCACACCAGCTGTTGCGGGGCGTACTGGTTGGCCGCCGCGGCGGCGCGCACGTACTTCGTCACCTGGGCCGCGTCGACCGCGGCGGGCTCCGGTGCGCGCTCGGTCAGCGGGACATCGGCGAAACTGCCGATCACGTGCTTGATCTCACGAGTAGTCATCAGGCTCCCACCTTCTCCAGCAGGCCGGACAGCGCGGCGACGGCGTCGATGCGGGCGGCGAGGAATCCGTCCGGCCGCTGCGCGTCCTCGAGTTCGGCGAGGGCTTTCGCCGAGCCGGCCAGCAGCACGGTGGGCACGCCCGCGGCGCGCAGTTGTTCCACCGCCGCACCGGCTTCGGACCCGTAGCGCGTGTCCGATCCGCACAGCACCGCGATCGGCGCCCCGGCTTCGGTTGCCGCGGAGGCGATTGCGCTCACCTCGAGCGGACCGGGGTTGATCGACTCGATGCCGCCCGAGGCCAGCAGGTTCGCGGTGAAAGTGACCCGTACGTTGTGCTCGGCCACCGAACCGAGCGGCACCAGCAGCGCCTTCGGCCGCGCACCGTGTGCGGCGAGGTAGGCGTCGGAGCGGTTGCGCAATTGCTCGAACGCGGCGCCGTAGCGGGCTACCCGTCCGGTCTGCCGCGCCGCCTCCGACAGCGGCTGCTCGGACAGGTTCGGGAATTCGTTCACGCCGGTGACGGCGGTCTTGCGGTGGGCGACATCGCTGTCGCGGGCGGCCTTGGTCACGGCGACGCGCTCGGCGAGCAGACCGGACTCCAGCGCGGCGAGGTAGCCGCCTGCCGCCTCGATCTCCTGGAGGAACTCCCACGCTTTCGCCGCCAGCGCGGCGGTGAGGTCTTCGATGTACCACGAGCCCGCACCCGGATCCAGCACATGGCCCAGATGCGATTCCTCGAGCAGCAGCAGCTGGGTGTTGCGGGCCATGCGGTCGGCGAACGCCTTCGAGACGCCGAGTTCGCCGGGCGGCAGGGCCGAGTCGAACGGCAGCACGGTCACGGTGTCGGCGCCGCCGATGCCCGCGCCGAACGCGGCGAGCGTGGTGCGCAGCATGTTCACCCAGGGGTCGCGCTGGCTCATCATGGCGGCCGAGGTGACCGCGTGCTGCGGCGCACCGCCGAAATCCGGTGCGCCGCACACCTGCGCGACCCGCCCCCACAGCTGCCTGGCGGCACGGAACTTGGCGATGGTGGCGAACTGGTCGTCGGTGGCCGCGAACCGGAACTCCAGTTGCCCCAGTGCGTCCGCGATGTCCAGGCTCTCGGTCAGCGACCGGAGGTAGGCCAGGCCCGCGGCGACGGCCGCGCCCAGTTCCTGTGCGTCGGAGGCGCCCGCGTCGTGGAACACGGTGCCGTCCACGGTGATCGCGCGGACCGTCTCCGGCCGCCCTGCCGCCTGCCCGGCGAGCGCGACGGCCTCGGCGAGGCCGATATCGGCGAGGTCGGCGAAGCGGCTGGTCAACGGTGCGGCGCCGAGGGCGATCCGGATGTCTTCGCGCTCGGGTGCCGCGTACTCATCGAGCACGGCGAACACCCGCGCCGCCGCGGCGGCGGCCTCGCCGCCCGCGTCCAGCGTGAGCGGGGCCAATTCGAACAGCAGGCCCGCCAGGGCGGTCGGCAGATCCGCCACCGGCACGCCGCGCTCCCCCGCGCCGAGCCAGATCGCGCTGATCCCGTTCTCCAGTCCGGCGAGGATCTCGCGATTGGCCGCCGCGGCGTCGTGTCGGACGACCCGCGCGCCGACGAACCAGCCCCGGTGCGGGTCGCGGGTGGCGTCCCGGCCGCGGACGAAGGGGAAGGTCCCGGGCAGCGGCTGCTCCGGCAGCTCGTCGCGCCGGGTGTAGAGCGGGGCGACGGTCAGCCCGTCGTAGGTGGTTTCGTCGAGCAGCCGCTCGGGCTCCTCGGGAAGGTCGGTGACATCGACGCGGCGAGCCTTCGCCAGCACCCCGGCTACACCCTTGCGCCATGCGGCGTATTCGGGCACCTGATCCGCACCCGGATCTGAAGCAATCGGCATAGCTTGCTGTTCCTCTTCCTCAACGCGGACGCACCGGCAGTGTGCGCCCGATTCCCTCACATTCGCCCAGCTCAGCGACTACTTCGGTTAACGAGCATTCGTCCCGCTTCCACTGATGCTAGCGGGCGGATTCGCGGCCGGTTGATCCTGCCCGCCACTACCAACCGGTAACCTGTCGCGGGTGACCGAGCGTGGCGAGGGACCAATCGAATACAGCGCCGATGGGCACGACGCCGATGAACACGACACAGCCGAACGCCGGCGAGGTGGAGTCGTGACGAGGCTGATCCGTGACCCGCGTATCGTCGCGCTGATCGTCGGGGCGGTCGCGTTGTTCGGCGCGGCGCTGCTGGTTCCGCTGCCGTCGCCGCGGCAGGTGCAGGAGTGGGCGACGTCCGTCGGCCCGGTCTTCCCGCTGCTGTTCTTCGTGGTGCACGCCCTGGTGACGGTCGCGCCGATCCCACGCACCGTGTTCACCGTGAGCGCCGGGCTGCTGTTCGGCCCGCTGCTGGGCATCACGCTGGCGGTGGGTGCCACGACTGTCAGCGCGGTGCTGGCGATCCTGCTCGTCCGGGCCCTCGATCGAGATCGAGTCGCCGCACGCCTCACCCATCCCGCGGTCCGCGCCATCGACGACCGTCTCGCGCGCCGAGGCTGGCTGGCGGTGGGCTCGCTGCGGCTGATCGCGGCGGTGCCGTTCTCGGTGATCAACTATTGCTGCGGATTGTCCTCGATCCGGTTCTGGCCGTATCTGGTCGCCACGGTGCTCGGCGTGCTACCCGGCACGATCGGCACCGTCATCCTCGGCGATGCGCTCACCGGGACGACTCATCCGGCGATGCTGGCGCTGTCGGGCGTCTGCCTCGCGGTCGGCATGGCCGGATTGATCTTCGACGCGCGATGGAGAACGGCGCCACCCGCGCCGATGGCCGCCGCCGAGCCCGTCGCCGCGAAGTAGGCCGCGCTCAGTCCGCGGCCAGTTCCACCGGGACCGCGATCACGTCCACCATGGCCCCGTTGCGCAGCACGGTCACGGGCAACTGCACACCGATCGCCTCGGCGAACAATTGACGCTGGATGCCTTGCGCGTCATGCACTTGCGCACGCGCCACGCTCAGCACGAGATCGCCGCGGCGCAGCCCGGCGTGCTCGGCGGGGCCGCCGCGGACCACCTCGACGATGCGCACCCCGGCGCCCTGCCCGGTGCGCGCGGCGACCGGCTCCGGCAGCGGCGCCGGCACACCGACCAAGCCGAGGTACGCGCGCCGGACGCGTCCCTCGGTGTGCAGCGTGCCGATGATCCGGCGCGTCGTCGCGTTGATCGGGATGGCCAGGCCGAGACCGATGCCGGCGACCGCGGTGTTGATGCCGACCACCCGGCCGGCCGAATCCGACAACGCTCCACCGGAATTACCGGGGTTGAGCGCGGCGTCGGTCTGGATCACGTCCTCGATCACCCGCCCGGCGCGGCGGGAGGCGACCGGAACCGCGCGCCCGAGCGCGCTCACCACGCCCGCGGTGACCGAACCGGCCAGGCCGAGCGGGCTGCCGACCGCCACCACCAACTGACCGACCACCAATCGGTCGGCGTCGCCGAGGGTGACCGCGTCCGGGGCGCCGTCGCGTGCGCGCAGCACCGCCAGATCCGACAGCGGATCCACTCCGATCACGTCGAAACGCGACTCCACCCCGTCGGCGAAGACCACCTCGCCCCCGCGCGCCACGCCGATGACGTGCGCGTTGGTCAGCAGATACCCGTCGTCGGTGAAGATCACCGCCGATCCGCTCCCCCGCCTGGTCCGCACACTGGCCACATGCGGCGTCACCGACGCCGCCACCGCGATCACCGTGCGCGAGTAGGCATCCATCGCGGCGTTGTCCACGCCGACCACCACCCTGCTTGCCGGATTGCACTCCTGGGGTCCAGGATGCCTTCAGGGCGCGGGCGACGCACCGTGTTCGCCATAGGCGCAACGGGACCGCTGGGCGCCGGGCGTGTCGTGGTGGCCTGCGCCTGGTGCGCGACCGGCCACCGCCATCTCCGCAGCGGCTTCGCGTTCGGAAGCGACACCGACGCGACTCGGTCCGACCGCGATTCCCGCAGTTCACCACGGACGGATTCGCGCATTCTCCGCTGTCGCTCCCGCACGTGTCGAGCCGAGCCGACGCAAGTCGAGGGGCAGACCCGTCAGGCCGAGGGCAGCCGGTCGAGAAAACCGTGCACATTCGTGATCCGCCCGTCGGCACCCAGGGTGATCACGTCCGACCCCGCGACCGGGGCGCTGCCGTCGGCCGCCGACACCAACTCCCAAGAGAAACGGGCGATGTCGTGGTGGCCGTCGACCTCGCCGAGGCGACGGAACTCGAAGCCGGGGAACTGCGCCTGCGCGCCTGCGATCGCCGCCGCCAACTCGGCGTGCCCGCTCACCTCGGCGAGCGGATCGGTGTACCCGCCGTCCTCGGCCCAGGCAGCCGCGACCGCCGCGGCCCTGGTCTGCTCGTCGGTGGCATTCCACGCGGCGAAGTACCGATCGACCGCTTCCTCGTAGCGCGACATGATGAATCCTCCTGTGCCGTAATTGTTTTCATCCGCCGACCCGCTCTTCCGTTCGGCTGTCTCCAACCTTGCCGTGCCGCGGGCCGCGCGTCGATTACGCGCGAGGTAATGATCGCCGGAAACGAGTGGCGGCCACGCGGCCCGGACTCAGCGCAGTCGGCCCTTCTTCTCGAGGTAGGCCCACGGGATCGCGGCGGCCAGCAGCGTCATCAGGGTCACCGCCAGAATCTCGTACGGCCAGGACAATGCGGCGACGAGGGCGAAATAGATTCCGGAGCAGGTGGCGATCAGCGTGGGCGGCAGGAGGACCGCGGTGATGAAGGTCCAGACCCCGAGTGCCCGGCCACGGTGCGCGTCCAACCGGATCTTCACGGCTTGCTGCAGGTAGCGGGCCTTCTCGTGCGCGAAGCCCGCTTGCTGCGCCACCCCTTCGATGTCGGCGGCGAGAATACGGATCGAACCGTTCAGCTCGTGGCCGGGCACCGTGTCGGCCGTCAAGTGGCGCGCGGCACGGGCCAGTTGCAGCTGGGCCTGCCGGGTGCGCGAGACGACCTGTTCGGTCGCGTTCATCCGCGATATGGTGCCGTGCAGGTCGGGAATCCCGATCGCACGCCCGCGCCGATCGTCGCCGTCCGCCGCCGTCTCGATCTCGTCGTTCATCGCCTCCAGCGCGTCGACGGCGTGGTGGATCACCCGCTCCGACTCCTCGTTCAGCGCCCACAGCAGCGCGTACATCACGCCCTGCGCGGAACCGGCGAGGGCGGGATCGCGGCGCATCTTCGTGACCGCTTTGTCGAACGGGAGGAAATGTTCCGACGGCTGCAACGTCACCAGGAACTCACCGCCCAGTGCGAAGACGATCGTCTCGCGTTCGATGGTCTCGCCGCGCCGGTAGGTGGCGGCCACCGGGAAATAGCGGAAGTTGTCGCTCTCCCACACCTGGGTGCGCGCGGCGGTGAAATCGATGCCGAGCCGTTCCCGGAGCACGGCCGCGGTGTCGGCGTCGTCGGCGGCGAGCGGAATCCAATGCTGCTGAAGCACTTCGGTGTCGAAGTGGTCGGCGGTCACGGCATTGAGAAAGGTCGTCATCGGCTACTGCTGCCCCGAGAACCTGTGTGACGAGGAGCAGGAGCCGACCGGCTGCCGCGGATGGCCGCCGTACACGGTCGGCACGCCCGGGCCGGTGGAGAGGGGGCGATCGGTGGTGGACCGGATCGCCTGATGCTCCAGATAGACTGGGTGAGGCGATATTTCGGCATTTCCGAGCAATGTGGCCATAGCGGGGGCTCCAATACTTACTATCGTTCGGGCTGGCGCGCGCCTCCCCCGGAGAGAGGACGGGCGCGCGGGGACGGGCAGCGTCGAGCCCCGACGAGACCAGACACGGTGACGCCGCGGGCAAAGGACTGCGCATCGGTGGAAATCGGATGCGCCGCCCTTACGCGTCGAAGAACTGAAAGGCGGATTCCGTGCCGCGTCGGGCGATCGGGGCGCCGTTGCCCGGCCGACGGTTACGCACGCAGATCAACAACGCGCCGGCGCAACCCGTTTCACGAGGGCGACCCGGCTGTGGACGTCGATACTGTCATCCGGCATCTGCCGCTCACCTCGCTTCGTTGGTCGACCGGCGCACGAATTGCGCCATCCATCATTAGAAACCCGTCGATCGGGGTACGTCAATCAGTTGCGCAAGTGTTCGACGGCGCGCCACTCGGTGGAAATCTAGCGGCACACTCCGCCCGGACGACCCTGCACGCCAACCGCTTTCGCCGACGCACCGGACAGGCCGGTCGGCGGCCAGCGGTTGCGCCGGCGAACAGGGTCGTGCCACCCTACCGACAGCTTTGGAGGCGGATGTGACCCAGCACGGCGAGCCGCCGGATCTCATCCCGGCGGACCGACTACAGGACGCCGCGGCGGTTTCGGCATGCTCGCGGCCACCGCCCGCTTGCAGATACTCTGGCTGCTCGCCCAAGGCGAGCACGATGTCGGCGCCCTAGCCGCCGCTGTCGGCCAGTCCCTGCCCGCCGTGAGCCAGCACCTGGCCAAGCTCGAACTCGCCGGACTGGTCCGCGCCCATCGCGACGGCAAGCGCAACATCTACGCGATCGCCGACCCCGACATCGCCGACCTCGTCCGGTTGGCATTCCGCCACCACCGCCGGCGTCCCGACTGACCCACCGTCACCCGCCGGACTCGGGCTCGTGTCTCAACGCCTTCGGTAGTACTCGGCCAGAGCGGTGAACGCGGCTTTGGGCTCCCACGGGAGGTCGGGGTAGGTTTCGCCGTGGCGGTCTTCGAAGACTTTGACCACGCCGTAGCTCGCCAGGTCCAAGTCGTCGCGGGGGCTGCCGCTTGGGCGGTGCACGTGGTCGTAGAGCGCGAGAACGAACACGAACGCGCTGTCGACGCCCTCGGCATCGAAGGTTTCCAGCAGTTCGCGTACGTACCGCGCCTGCCCGGGCTCGTCGCGGGCGTATTCGCCGTTCAATCGGACCGGTCCGTGGGTGTCGTCGTATTCGACGATCTCCAGGCCCCTCGCGCCCAGATCGCCCGCGCCCTGGAAGGTCGCCGCGCGGGCCGACACCAACAAGAACGCCATCTACCGGCGCTGGCCCAACCGCTTGGCGCTCGGCGTCGCCGCCTATCGCCTGCTGGCCACGATGGCGCAGCCGCCCGATACCGGAGACCTGCGCGAAGACGCACTCGAACTACTGCGCCAGGTCAACCGCCATTGGAGTTCGCCACTCGGCGCGATCCTGCGCGAACTCATCGCAGCCGCAGGTGGCGCGGCGGAACTGCTGGTCCAGCTGCCGGACCAATCCGGCGATGCCGCCACCGCGCCATGGCTCACCGTCCTCGGCCGCGCGGTGGCGCGAGGAGAAGCCGCTCCCGAATCGCTGCATCCGCGGGTCGCCACCGTCGCCCTTGTCCTGCTCCGCAACGAATTCGTCGTGCGCGGCGCGCCGAGCGCGCCCGACGACGTCCTGGTCGAGCTCGTGGACGAGGTCTACTTGCCGCTGATCCGCCGGCGCGCTCCGGCGTCGAGCTGAAACCGCCCAGCCACCCCTCGGTGGCCTATGGGCGCCCACCCACCCCAAGCGTCTCGGCTCTTTCTCGGCAACCCTGCCGCTGTCGGCGCCAGGACGGTGGCACGCGCGCTGAACAGTGCACTCTTGCGCGCCCCTGGCGCTGAGTCGCGCCGCTCTGCCCGGCACGTGAACACGAGATCAGCACCGAACCCGCCAGTAGGGTTGACCACGGCGTTGCCGGACCTGAATGCTCTGTGTTGACCGCAGCTCGAACGGGGTATGCGAACGATTTCCATCTTCGTATCGCCGAGCTGACGGCGACGACACCGGCGCACTCCTGCTCCGGCGTCCGGACTCGAGGGAGATTCGCGTGACCTACCGCCTGGACGACATCGACTCCGTGAGCGCACGGGGGCATGCCGCGCTAGGGGGGACTCTGGCCATACAGATCGTCTGGCGGTACGACCGTCCGGTGGACATGGCCGCCCTGGAGAGATTCCACGAGGCGTTGCGGCACGGCAGGATGGGGCAGGTGGTCGCGCCCGCGATGCTCTCCGCCGCCGGGGACCGATGGACCACCCGAGCCGAGTTCAGCCCCATCGAGGTCGCGGACGCGCCGATACCCCGTGGCGAACTCGAGGCCTGGATCGCCGAGCAGGGGCGCGCGCGGTTGCGCACCTTCGGCGGGCCGGCGTGGCGGTTGGCCGTGACCGACCTCGACAACGGGGAGAGCGCCGTGTCGCTGCTGGTATCCCACACCATCGCGGACGCCCAAGCATTCTGCGCGGCGATCGCGGAGGCGGTCGCGGGCGAGCGGCTCGATCCGCATTACCGGACCGACGAGTTCGGCAGGCTACGGTTGCTGACCAGCGATCTCCGCGCTGCCACGCGGCGTGCCCGTTTGCTGCCCTCGGCTCTCGGTTTGGCGCTGCGGCTGGCCGTCGCCAGGCGCGGCGCCGAGGCCCGGGATCTCGACGAGCAGGCTCAGGACTTCCGCCTGCCGACGGTCACCGCGACGGTCCCGGCACAGCTCTGGCACGCGGCGGCACGGAACCGAGGTGGAACCGGCACCACGTTGGCGGTGGCGATGATGGCGGCCATCGCCGCCGAGATCGGTCGCACCGACGAGCAAGGCCGGGTCCGCATGATGATGCCGGTCAGCACCCGCACCGCCGGTGATCAGCGCGCGAACGCACTGACCTCGATCGACTTCGAGGTCGACCTCCGTGACGGCGAACCGGCCGACCTCGCCCCGCTGCGCGCGGTGATGAAGGAAAAGCTCGTCGCGGCCGCTGCCGCGGGTCGCAACGTCCCACCGCTGATCCCGGTCGCGGTGGCGCTGCCGCGCGGCCTCTACGCGAAACTGGCGCGGCAAGCCGCCACCGACGCGGTCTCCACGGTGTGCTCCAGCGTCGGAAAGCTCGACCCCGACGTCCTTCGCATCGATGGCCGCCCGGCCTCGGCGATAACGCTCGGCTTGGTCAATCAGAGCCTGAACGACCGGACCGTGCTGACCGAACGCGGCGGCAACCTCTACGTCGCGCTGGTCGAAACCGCCGACGCGATCACGCTGCGCTTCAACGGTTTCCACCCGCCGAAACTCCTCGACGCCGAGCAGCTCACCGAGCTGGTGCGGCGGGCGCTCGCACAGTACGAACTCACGCCGACCTTCTGGTAGCGGTCCGGGCGGCAGGTCGGCTCAGCGGTTGCCGAGTTTCCGCAGCGCCTGCTCGGACGCCGAACCCGGCTCGGCGGCGAACAGGTCCAGCCCGCAACACAACGGCTCGTCGGGCAGCGCGACGAGTTCGCCGTGCAGGACCAGCTCGCCCACCACCGGGTGGTGCAGCGCGTAGGCCCGAGACCGGACCTGCGCGACCGAGCGCTCGTCCCACAGTCGGGCGAAATCGGCGCTCTCCTCCCGCAGGTGATCTATGTGTGCGGTGAGTGCGGCATCCCCTCGATATCGTCCGAGCAGAACGCGCAGATGCGCCACGTGATCGTGCGCCGCCCGCTCCCAACCGGTGCGGTACAGCGCACGTGACCGGGGTTCGCCGAACAGCAGATGCGAGAAGGTGCGGCGGTTCTCCGGCAGCGTGGGAAAGTCACCGAACACCGCCACGGCGAGCTGATTCCAGCCGACGATCTGGGTGTGTCGACCGACCAGCAGGGCGGGGGTCATCACGAACGACTCCAGCAGGCGGAGCAAGCCAGAGGTCACCTCCGGCGCGGCTCGCGTACATGGCCGGGGCCGCCGAGCGAGCCGGTGGAGGTAGGCGAGTTCGTCCCGGTCCAGGCGCAGTGCCGCGCCGACGGCATCCAGGACCTCGTCCGAGACGCGGTCACCGCTGCCCTGTTCCAAACGTGTGTAGTGGGCGACGCTCACGCCCGCCAGCCGAGCCAGCTCCTCCCGTCTCAGGCCCGCGACCCGGCGTACCGTGCCGTAGTCTCGCAGCCCGACGTCCCGCGGGCGCACGCGGGCACGGCGTGATTTCAAGAACTCGCTCAGCTCGGTCCGGTCGTCCACTCCATAACCCTATGTACGCCGGGACGTCCGAGGGTGCTCACACCGTGAGTACCCAGAACGCGGGGCTGGTCCGGCAGCCGGAACGGCTCGATGCTGTCGGACGAGTCACCGTCGCGAACCGGGCATGGCTTTCCGCGCTCGCTCGCCGCCGGTCTCACGATGTCCCCACGAACGAACGGAGCGAACGCGTGCCCCGAACCCTCGGACTCATCGGCAGCGGAATGATCGGTTCCACCATTGCCCGCCTGGCCCTCGCGGCCGGACTCGAGGTCATCCTCAGTAATTCGCGTGACCCTCGGACACTCGCCGCGCTGGTCGCCGAGCTGGGCGAAGGCGCCCGAGCGGCCACACCAGCGCAAGCGGCACGCGCGGCCGATCTGGTGGTGGCGGCCGTCCCGCTGAAAGCCCACGAACATCTCCCCGCCGAGGCGCTGGCCGGCAAGACCGTGCTGGACACCGCGAACTACTACCCCGAACGAGACGGTCACCTGTCCGAACTGGACGACGGCTCCCTGACCTCGAGCGCACTGCTGCAACGCCACCTCGCGGGCTCTCGAGTGGTCAAGGCATGCAACAACGTCACCCCGCACCAGCTGTTGTGCCTGGCCCGTCCCGCGAGCGCGCCGGATCGCAGCGCGCTGCCCATCGCCGGCGACGACGCGGAGGCGAAGGCGGAGACCACCCGGCTGTTGGACCTCCTCGGCTATGACGCGGTGGACATCGGCACACTCGCCACCAGCTGGCGCAGTGAACCGAACACACCGGTCTACGTCCAGCCCTATCTCGGCGAAGTACCCGCGATGAGCGTCGAGGCATTCCTTCGCTGGACTCTCGGGGCACCCGGGATCGCGGTTCCCGCGGCACGGGTGGCCGAGCTCGCCGAGATCGCGGTTCGCCGACCCGCCGGCGAGGCCAGGTTGCCGAGCGACTGACGCCGAACCGGGGAGGAAGGCACTCGAATCTCACCCGGCCGCCTTGGCGTGATGCCGGGCGGCCGCATCTGGACATGCGCCCGACTCGTCCCCCGGATGTGGCACGATCTGGTAGGTGACCAGCAGACCCGCCGCAGCGCAGCATTTGCACGACCTCGCGCGACTACGCCGCGTACGCGACCGTATCGACCGGGAGTATGCGCAGCCGCTGGACGTCGAGGCGCTCGCCCGGGACGCGCACATGTCGGCCGGACATCTCAGCCGCCAGTTCCGGCTCGCCTACGGCGAGTCGCCGTACTCCTATCTGATGACGCGGCGCATCGAACGCGCGATGGCGCTGCTGCGTCGCGGGGACCTCAGCGTCACCGAGGTCTGTTTCGCGGTCGGCTGCTCGTCGCTGGGCACCTTCAGCACTCGCTTCACCGAGTTGGTCGGCGTGCCGCCGAGCGTCTATCGCAGGCAGGAGGCGGACGCGGCGGCGGGGATGCCCGCGTGCGTGGCCAAACAGGTCACCAGACCGATCAGGAATCGAGAAGCGCCGGTTACCGAGCCGCAATTAGCCTGACTGCCATGGACATCACCATTCACTCGAGCTTCCTGCCGCACAACGACGCGGAGGCGGCTCTCGCCTTCTACCGTGACACCCTCGGCTTCGAGGTGCGCAAAGACGTCGGATACGAAGGGCTGCGCTGGCTCACCGTCGGCCCCGTCGACCAGCCCGAAACGTCCATCGTCCTGCATCCGCCGGGCGTCGACCCCGGCATCACCGACGACGAGCGCCGCACCATCACCGAGATGATGGCCAAGGGCACCTACGGCGGCATTCTCTTGGCAACCAAAGATCTCGATGGCGCCTTCGAGCGGCTGGCGGCCCACGACGCCGAGATCGTCCAGGAGCCGACCGATCAGCCGTACGGAGTTCGCGACTGCGCCGTCCGCGATCCCGCGGGCAACCTGATCCGCATCCAAGAACTGCGCTGAGGCGCAGCGCCCCAGCCACGACACCGGGCGATCACCGTCGCATCCGGCACCGGCACGTCGACGCAGACCAGCCGGCCCGCCCCGACCGAACAGATGGAGACACGATGAGCACGGCCACGAGGACGGACCCGCAGTCGACTGCGCCGCACGCTGCCGACAGCCACGATCTGATTCGCGTGCACGGAGCGCGCGAGAACAATCTGAAGGACGTCAGCATCGAGATCCCGAAACGCCGTTTGACGGTGTTCACCGGTGTCTCCGGCTCGGGCAAGAGCTCCTTGGTGTTCAGCACGATCGCCGCGGAGTCGCAGCGGCTGATCAACGAAACCTACAGCGCGTTCGTGCAGGGCTTCATGCCGACGCTGGCACGTCCGGAGGTCGACGTGCTGGAGGGGCTGACGACCGCGATCATCGTGGACCAGCAGCGGATGGGCGCCGATCCCCGCTCCACGGTCGGCACCGCCACCGACGCCAACGCCATGCTGCGCATCCTCTTCAGCCGGCTCGGGAAGCCGCACATCGGCTCCCCACAAGCGTTCTCGTTCAACGTCGCCTCGATCAGCGGAGCGGGCGCGGTGACGGTTGAACGTGCCGGGAAGTCCGTGAAGGAACGTCGCAGCTTCAGCATCACCGGTGGCATGTGCCCGCGCTGCGAGGGCCGGGGATCGGTGTCCGACATCGACCTCACCCAGCTCTACGACGACTCCAAGTCGCTCTCCGACGGCGCGTTCACCATCCCCGGCTGGAAGTCCGACAGTTTCTGGACGGTGCGGGTCTACGCCGAGTCGGGTTTCGTGGACCCGAACAAGCCGATCCGCGAGTTCACCAAACGGGAGATGCAGGACTTCCTCTACAAAGAGCCGACGAAGGTGAAGGTCGAGGGCGTCAACCTCACCTACGAGGGGCTGATTCCCAAGATCCAGAAGTCGTTCCTGTCCAAGGACCGGGAGGCGATGCAGC
Organism: Nocardia sputi; assembly: GCF_023501985.1. Classification (NCBI taxonomy): domain Bacteria; kingdom Bacillati; phylum Actinomycetota; class Actinomycetes; order Mycobacteriales; family Nocardiaceae; genus Nocardia; species Nocardia sputi. The sequence continues at coordinate 96,087 of NZ_JAMFLC010000023.1, forward strand.
CGCATATCCGGGCGTTCGTGGACCGGGCGGTCACCTTCGCCGTCTGCCCGGAGTGCGACGGCACCCGGCTCAGCGCGGCGGCTCGATCATCCAAGATCGAAGGGATCAGCATCGCCGACGCTTGTGCGATGCAGATCAGTGACCTGGCCGAATGGGTCGGAGGCCTCGACGAGCCGTCGGTGGCGCCGCTGCTGGCCGCGCTCCGGCACACTCTCGACTCGTTCGTGGAGATCGGGCTGGGCTATCTCTCGCTCGACCGGCCCGCCGGAACGCTGTCGGGCGGTGAGGCGCAGCGCACCAAGATGATCCGCCACCTCGGTTCCTCGCTCACCGACGTCACCTACGTCTTCGACGAGCCGACCATCGGCCTGCACCCCCACGACATCCAGCGGATGAACAACCTGCTGCTGCGGCTGCGGGACAACGGCAACACAGTGCTCGTCGTGGAGCACAAGCCGGAGACGATCGTGATCGCCGACCATGTCGTCGACCTCGGCCCCGGAGCCGGTACGGCGGGCGGCACCATCTGCTTCGAGGGTACCGTCGAGGGCCTGCGGTCCAGCGGCACCGTCACCGGGCGCCATTTCGACGACCGGGCCACTCTGAAGGAGACGGTGCGCAAGCCCAAAGGCACGCTGGAGATCCGCGGCGCCAAGGCGAACAACTTGCGCGACGTCGACGTCGACATTCCGCTCGGGGTGCTCGTCGCCGTCACCGGTGTGGCCGGGTCCGGCAAGAGCTCGCTCGTGCACGGGTCGATCCCCGCGAGCGAGGGTGTGGTGGCGGTGGACCAGACCCCCATTCGCGGCTCGCGGCGCAGCAACCCGGCGACCTACACCGGGCTGCTCGAACCGATTCGTAAGGCTTTCGCGAAGGCCAACGGCGTGAAACCGGCGCTGTTCAGCGCCAATTCCGAAGGCGCGTGCCCCACCTGCAACGGCGCGGGCGTCATCTACACCGACCTGGCGATGATGGCCGGTGTCGCCAGCACCTGCGAGGAGTGCGAGGGCAAGCGATACCAGGCGTCGGTGCTGGAGTACCACCTCGGCGGCCGCGACATCAGCGAGGTGCTCGCGATGTCGGTGCTCGAGGCCGGGGAGTTCTTCGGAGCGGGTGCGGCGCGCACGCCCGCCGCGCACGCCATCCTCGAGCGCCTCGCCGACGTAGGGCTCGGCTACCTCAGCCTCGGCCAGCCGCTCACCACGCTGTCCGGCGGCGAGCGGCAGCGGCTCAAGCTGGCCACCCACATGGCCGACAAGGGCGGCGTCTACGTCCTCGACGAGCCGACCACCGGCCTGCACCTAGCCGACGTCGAGCAACTGCTCGGCCTGCTCGACCGGCTCGTCGACTCCGGCAAGTCGGTCATCGTCATCGAGCACCACCAAGCGGTCATGGCGCACGCCGACTGGATCATCGATCTCGGTCCCGGCGCGGGCCACGACGGCGGCCTGGTCGTCTTCGAAGGCACACCCGCCGATCTGGTCGCCGCTCGTTCCACCCTCACCGGGGAGCACCTCGCGGCATACGTCGGCGCCTGACCGCGCACACGACAGCACCTCCACCGGTAACGCTTTCCCGTATGACCTTCATGCGTTCACTGCTGGTCCTGCTCGCGCTGGATGGCCTCGGCGATCCGCTTGATACGCCGGAGCCTGGCGTCCCACGCCGCGCCCACCGAGGACAGCTGCGCGACCGCGCGGGCCAGTTGCTCCTCGTCCACCCGATACCTCCGCTCCCGGCCTGCGGGCGTGGCATGCACCAAACCGACGCGGTCGAGCACGCCGAGATGTTTGGCGACCGCCTGCCGGGTCACCGGCAGCCGCTCACTGAGACCGGTGGCCGTGCCGCCACCATCGGCCAGCAACAGGTCGAGCATCCGCCGACGGGTCGGGTCCCCGACCGCGGACCACAGGTCGTCGTCGACGGCGGCGGTCACGGGGTCGACACCAGCCGAGCCAGGTACTCCCCGAGCCGGGGAACGAAGGTGTCCCACCCCGTGCTGTGTTCGCGGTATTGCTCCGCAAGCTTCGCGGCCTCCCAGCCCATCTCCCGGAACCCGGTCTCGACGAGCCGGATCCTGGTGCCCGTGCCCGACGGGGTGAGCTCGAACGTCACCAGCAGCGCGTTGGCGGAGTCGTCGACCTTGCCCTCCGGATAGCACCAGCGGAACGAGAACAATCGAGGCGGCTCGGCGTTCACCACGGTCATCGGGACCACTTCCGCCCGGTCACCCCAGACGAGCTCACCGACCGCGCCGGGAGTCACGTCGAACGAGGCGTCGTCGGTCCACCATTCCGAGATGTGCTCGGGGCTGCTGACCACCTCGAAGACCACCTCGGGCGAGGCGTCGACGAATATCTCCCGTTCGATGCTGCCGTACTCCATATCGATCACCCTTCTCCATGTGCAACTTTCGGTTGCACATGAAGCTAGTCCACCGCGCGCCATCACGCAACCATTGGTTGCCCTTTTTCGGTGCACCCCGTGTGATCCGACGGCCGCACCCCTACACGCCGCTGTGTCGGAAGCCCCATCACCACTCGGTTAGCCGCCGGGGTTGGCGACCTGGTCCGGAATCGCCGGGTTCGGTGTCATGGTGCGGCCGTCGCCGCCGAGCGTGAACGTGATGACGACCGGACCGCTGGAGGGGCAGCAATTCGCATCGCTGCCCGCGAGCCACCGATACTGCACCTGCACACCGCGTTCGGTCGAACCGACCACCTTCGTATAGGACGTCGCTTTCGCCGTCGCGGTGCCGAGATAGCCGTCGTGGCTGAAGAACATCACATGCCAGGGTGAACTCGCGGTCCCGCGGGGTGTCGCCACCAGGACCCACAGCAGTGCGGGGCAGGACCCGGCGGGTGCGTCGGTGGCGCTGTCGACGACGTACGACGCGCCGCCCGGCGCGGGCCCGAGCGAGTTCACCGCTTCGGCGACCGCGCTCGAGTCCGGATCGACGCAGCGCCCCTTGCCGCTGGTAACAGGAACTTTCGGGGCGGGCGCCTCGGATGTGTCGCCTCCCTGTGCGGGCGTCGATCGAGTCGCCTCGATGGTGGACCGGCCGGGCTGGTTCGTTCCGGTCGCCGACGTATCCGATTCGCCCTGACATCCCCCCGCAGCGATGCTCACCGCGATCGCCGCCACGACCGCACCGATGATCGTCTTCATTCGCCTCCCTTTCGAATTCCCGACACCTGGGAGTCGGCTCGGGAAGAACGCTGTTACACCCCGGTTTTCGGGGCTTGCGTCCGTAGGACCGGATATGAAGGCGATCACCGCGCCTACCCGGCCGCACAGTTGGCGTCGAAATGTTTCGCGTCACGGTGTTTCGCGACGTTCGCGCGGTGATCGGTAGTGTCGACCGGGTGAGTAGCAGGGTGCGCCGGAAGTTCCACGGCATCGGACGAATCGATCGAGCGATCGGCGGCGTGGTCGCCGAACTGCCTGCCTCGGCGGTCGACCACGGTCTGTTGCGGATTACCGGCAGCGCGAATTTCAGCGGACTGTGGCTGGTCATCGCGGCGCTACTCGCCACCCGCCAGGGCGCGCCGCGGCGGGCGGCGTTCCGCGGTGTCGTCTCCGTCGCCGGCGCGAGTCTCGTCGTCAACGCGGGCCTGAAGCCGCTCGTCGCACGGCGCAGGCCTGCCGCCGAACTGCTGCCCGCGCACCGGCGGCTCACCCCTGCCCCGACGTCCTCCTCGTTCCCTTCGGGACACAGCGCCTGCGCCGCGGCCTTCGCCACGGCCGTGGCTCTGGAAAGTCCGCGCACCGCATTGGTTGTCGCCCCGCTGGCCGCCACCGTCGCGTACTCCCGGGTACACACCGGCGTGCATTGGAGTTCCGACGTGCTCGTCGGAGCGGCCGTCGGTTCCGGTGTCGCCCTGGCCACCCGCCGCTGGTGGCCGGTGCGCGAGTCGGACGAAGCGCAGGCCCGCCCGGTCCGCGAGGTACCCGCGCTGGTCGAGGGCAAAGGCCTTGTGGTCATGGTGAATCCGATCTCCGGCGACCCGAACTACGATCCCACCGACGACGTCGTCGCGGCGTTGCCCGCGGCCACCGTACTGCGCACGCGACCGGACCTGGACTGTGCCGAACAACTCGAGCAGGCCATCGCCGAACACGGCGAACCGGTCTCGGCGGTCGGCGTCGCGGGCGGTGACGGCACGGTGGCCGCCGTGGCCGCGGTCGCGCTGCGCCACGAGTTGCCGTTGGTCGTCATCCCGACCGGCACACTGAATCATTTCGCCCGCGACCTCGGCGTCTACGACCTGCGCGAGGTCATCGACGCCACCGGTGTCGGCGAGGCGGTCGCGGTCGATATCGCCAGCGTCGAGTGCGAGGATGAAACCGGTTCGCGCACCAGGTACCTGATCAACACCGCCAGCCTCGGCGCCTATCCGGATCTCGTGCAGCTGCGTGAGAAGTGGCAGTCGCGCTGGGGGAAATGGCCCGCATTCGCCGCCGCGCTCGTGGTCACGCTGCGCCGGGCCGAACCGATCGAGATCTGCTTGGACGGGCGCTGGCAGCGGGTGTGGTTCCTGTTCATCGGCAACGGCCCCTACCATCCGCACGGCGCCGTGCCCGCGTTCCGCGACCGGCTCGACGCCGGGCTGCTCGACGTACGCTGGCTGCGCGCCGATCTGCGCTGGTCGCGCACCCGTGCGGTGCTGGCGCTGCTGCTGGCGGCGATCGGCCACAGCAAGGTCTACGGCGAGCGCCAGTTACCCGAACTCTTCGTACAGCTACCCACACCGGAGGCGCTGGCCACCGACGGTGAGGTGGTCGGCAAAGCCACCCGCCTGCACTTCGCCATCGCGGGCCAGCTACCGGTCTACCGTCGCGACGAATCGAACCCGCTGTGGGCCGATCGCAGCCGCCCCCATCACCGCAGAGCCCCTTGGTTGCGGGACGTATTCCGGGCCCGCCCGTATCAGCGCCGAGCGGGCGAAGACTGAGCCGGCATTACAGGGCGCGCTATTCGTGGTGATCGCCATGGCACTTCCGGGCTGCACTGCGACCGCCGTTAAGCTCCTGCACCTATGGCACTCAGCGCGACACTGCACAACTTCGCCGTCCAACTGGCCGACGTCGATCGGGGCGTCTACCAGGAGTTGGAGTTGCGGGTAGCGCGTCACCCGTCCGAAACCGCGGAGTTCATGCTGACGCGAGTGCTGGCCTATTGCCTCGAGTACGAGGAGGGAATCGCCTTCAGCGACGGCGGGGTATCCTCCACCGACGAGCCCGCGGTGCTGGTGCGCGACCTCACCGGACGCCTCACCGCGTGGATCGAAGTCGGCGCGCCCGACGCCGACCGGCTGCATCGCGGGAGCAAACTCGCCGAACGCGTCGCGGTCTACACCCATCGTGACCCCGCGAAGGTGCTGGCGCAATACACCGGCAAGCGCATCCACCGCGCCGAAACGATTCCGCTAAACAGCTTCGATCGCGACGTCATCGATGCCGCCGTCGCCGCGATCGAACGCCGTAACATGGTCATCCTCTCCGTCACCGAACGCCTGCTGTACTTGGACATCAACGGCACAGGGCTGAGTACATCGATCCATGAGCATCGGCTCGAGTGATCCTTCGCTCGGCGCCTCGGCGATTGTTTGAGCCTGGTAGGCGTGCTTTTACCCCGCACTCCGCGTCGCTCACAGGGTGCACGGCTAGGTGCGCCCATTCGACGTTCCACGCACGTCTGTTTGTTGTGCCTCCCGTATCGCATCCGCGAGCTGCGACGGCTCGTCCACATACAGGCATATCGTGGTGACAGGCCCTGAGCTGCGCCATTTCTCGATGAAAGCGGGCGTGGCGTCAGTTCGCTGCCGGAGCGAAAGCTCGATGTTGGTGCCTTCATGATTCGGGAGGTGCAGACTGCCGCCCTCGATCACGGGTGCCGTACGCGAATACCGCCGCATGGTCACGACACGCGTTATGTGGTTGACCGGAACCTCGGCGACGACTTTCCCGGTCCGCCGAAGAACGAGCACGCCTCCCGACAAATAGTGCGGATGTACGACATCGTCGGCGATGAACGCGGCCAGCAGTACGAGGGACGACAGAGAGACCACTGCGAGAACGATCTTCAGCCAGACCCACGGAAGAACCAGATGCAGGACCACGACCTCGATCAGTGTGGCGGCCGCGAAGGCGACAGGCATCGTGAGCACGCCCGCTGACGCCGTGAATACCAGCCCGTTCCCTGGATCGGTCTTCCCTCGGATCCACATCCACACCGACCGATATGCCCTGAGCCGCGAACGAGCGAAGCGAAAGATCGGCGACATCATGAAGTCACCGGCTCAGGGTGCGTCGACAAGATCTCGAGAGCACGCAGTACGACCTGGCGCTGAGCATCGTCAGGAATGCATTCGTCGAGCCGGAGACCGCCGATTGTGTCGTCGTCGGGCACAGCGAAGACCGTCTCCGCAGGGAGCGAGCTGCTCAGATGACCGGCGAGCTCATTCGCAGCGAGTTCGATCTGTTCGGCGGCATCCCCGACCCGCCTCCCCTCGAGCTTTCCCCATGCCTGAAGGAGCTGCCGATAGACGACACGCGTGTCAGCGCAGCTCAACATCTGCGCGAACCACGTCAAGACCTGATCCGGCAGAGCGCTCGAAATCGCAAGGACCTCCAGTAGGTCCTTTTCGCGCTCGAGCGTTCGAATCTCTGCCTCGCAGCTTGCTTCCGATCGCACCGTATGGAACGCCGCAACCAGATCCGCTGGAAGAGCGGTCAGCTCCTCTCCTTGGACCGCGGATTGCAGCAGTCGCGTCAATCGCTGTCGCTTCAGTTCCAGCGTAGTGATCTCGCGCTCGCAGCTCGAGATGAGTGCGTGCAGATCGTCACGGAGATCGTCGGCGCCGGTGGTCGATCGTTTCTCGGCCAGGACCGTCGCCACGGAACCAAGCGGTAGACCGTTCTCGGCAAGCCAGCGGATACGCATCAGTCGCGCAAGGTCTTTGAGCGAGTAATCGCGATAGCCGTTTGCGCTGCGCGTGGGTTCTGCGAGTAGACCGAGCCGGTGGTAGTGGCGCACTGCACGAGGTGTCGTGCCCGCGGCCCTCGCGAGTTCGCTGGTTCTCATGCGACCCAGTCTCAACTATGACCTTGCGTCATGGTCAACGCTCCGAGAGTGGCTCGATTACAGGAAGCCTGTTGGCGTCCGCAGCGGTCCCGAGGCGTCAGACACCGAGTTCGTCGCATAGATCGAGGTAGCGGTGGAGGTAGTCGGGCGACGATCTGTGCGCCGACAATCCGACCGTGTCGAACTCGTCCAATCCCGCTGCCGCGGTGACACCCAGAGTCCGCAGCGCCGCATTGATCGTGCTCACGGAGAGCAACGGCCCACCCGCAACGGATACCGTGGCCCACTGCTCTCCGGCACCGGCGAAGTAGTCCGTGAACACCACTGCGAAGGTCGGATCGGGCCTGGCGGACAAGTCGGCGGCGAGTATGCGGAGAACGCCTTCGCGGGGGAACAGCCCAGACGCCTCCGATGGCAACTCGACATAGTCGGCAACCTTCCGCGTCGCTTGCCAAAAGGCCGTGTAGTAGTGCGTGAGATGAAAAAGCGTCAGGCCACCGTGCAGAGGCACCGGCACCAGGTCCCACCGGTCTGCCGCCGCAGTGTCGTGGGTCCCGGGAAGTATGAGCGCGGTAATGGCATGCGGCACAGTGGAATTCTATTGACGGCACGTCCCGGCCGGACCGGCTCGAAGCGTTGTCACGCCGACGTAGCGCGTCTCATCGGATTCGGCGTTCGCACTCTTCGAACGCCGCTCCCGTCTCGAAGCAGTCGTAACGGCCGCTCTGCATGTCACCACTGGTAGGAGGCTCACCACAGAGCAGCCCGCAGCGCTGATAGTTCGGAACGCCGGTGCCGTCGGGCCAGCGACAAGCATCCCTGTCGCAGGTGTAACCACGCGTGTTGGGATCGCGAGGGATCGGATCGCGGCTGTAGGACCACACGAACGCGTCGGCACCCCGCACCTGTGTGCAGTAGGCGGTGCGACCGTCGGCAAGTCGGCCGACCGCCCCGCGCTCCGGGCAGTAGTCGTTCAAGGTGACAGTGGGACCCGATGATTGCGATCCGGACCCACTCCCGGACGGCGGCGCTGCCGCGGAAGTCGCGAACATCGCAGTCAGAAGCACCACCACTCCAACGCCCCCCACGGCCAGCCGACGCCTCACCCCTCGCCCCTTCCTGTTTCGGCCACGAGTGGCACACCTGCGAGAGCCCTACTCACAACTCGCCCAGCCGTGTCCACTCCTGGACCTCGAATCGTGTCAGGCGGTGCACAACTCCCAGCTACCCGCCGGACAGGTCTCGCGATCGCGATTCATCGAAAGCTGTACGCCGAATGGCCGAAGCAATGTCATGGTAGCGCCGCAGATCACCGGCGTGCTCCATGTACAGGTCGGCCTCTGGCGTCTGTCCCGAAGTCGAGAATCCCGAACGCGCCGTGCAGAACACCTCCGTCTCCTGGCCCAGCAGCGCTCCGCCGACATGCGCTCCGACCTGCGCTCGGTCGAATGGCCGACGACCTGGACGGGTGGCGCACCCGTCCAGCCGCTCCCGCTCGCCGAAACACATCTCGCGATGCAGTTGCACCGCGAGCACGGCTGCGCCCGCGAGCGCGCCGCGTTCGCGGCGTTGGTCGCGGCCGGGCGCATCACGCCCGATTCGACCCGAGCACACCGATTTCGGGAGGACCTGATGACTGACAGCGAACGCCACCTGCCGGAAACGGAATGCCTGAGCCTGCGACTCCACCAGCTCACCGCGCGAGCCGGACGAGCGGGCTACCGCCTGCTGCGCGGCGGCTCGGTGCCCTACATCTGGGAACTCGTCGACGCCGACGACGGCGCACCCATCACCGCCGCGATCGACCTCGACCAGATCGAGCAGTGGCTCGACTCGTGAGCGCGATTCAGAAGAGGAAATATCGCTGCGCCATGGGCAGTTCGGTGGCGGGTTGTTCGCGCCAGACCTCGCCGTCGATGCGCACGGTGAAGGTGTCCGGCTCGACCTCGATGCGCGGCATGGCGTCGTTGTGCGGCATGTCGGTCTTCCGCACGCCACGGACGTTGCGGACCGGCGCCAGTTTGCGCTGGACCCGCAACCGGTCGGCGAGGCCGTCCTCGATCGCCTGCTCGGAGACGAAATGCAGCGAAGTGGCGGCGGCGGTCGCCGGGGCGGCGCCGAACATGGGGCGCGGCAGCACCGGCTGCGGCGTGGGAATGGAGGCGTTGGCGTCGCCCATCGCGGCCCAGGCGATCGCACCGCCCTTGAGCACGGCGTGCGGGCGGACGCCGAAGAACGCGGGCTCCCACAGCACCAGGTCGGCGAGCTTGCCGACCTCCACGGAACCGATCTCGTGGTCGAGGCCGTGCGCGACGGCCGGGCAGATGGTGTATTTCGCGACGTAGCGCCGCACGCGGGCGTTGTCGGCGGGGCCGTCGCCCGGCAGCGGGCCGCGGCGGCGCTTCATCACGTGCGCGGTCTGCCAGGTACGCAGCACGACCTCGCCGATGCGGCCCATGGCCTGCGAGTCGCTGCCGATCATCGAGATGGCGCCGAGGTCGTGCAGTAGATCCTCCGCCGCGATGGTGGACGGACGGATGCGGCTCTCCGCGAAGGCCAGATCCTCCGGGATCGAGGCACTCAGGTGGTGGCACACCATGAGCATGTCCAGGTGCTCGTCGAGGGTGTTGATCGTGTGCGGGCGCGTCGGATTGGTCGAGCTGGGCAGCACATTGGGATGGGCGGCGACGGTGATGATGTCGGGCGCGTGCCCGCCGCCCGCGCCCTCGGTGTGGTAGGCGTGGATGCCGCGGCCCGCGATGGCGGCGAGGGTGTCCTCGACGAATCCGGCCTCGTTCAACGTGTCCGAGTGCAGCGCCACCTGCACTCCGGCGGCGTCGGCCACGGTGAGACAGGCATCGATCGCGGCGGGCGTGGAGCCCCAGTCCTCGTGCAGCTTGAAACCCGATGCGCCGGCGCGTAATTGTTCCCACATTGCCTCGGCGCTGACGGTGTTGCCCTTGCCGAGCAGCACGATGTTCACCGGCCAGCCGTCGGTGGCCTCGAGCATCCGCGCCAGATGCCACGCGCCGGGCGTCACGGTGGTCGCCTTGCTGCCCTCGGCCGGGCCGGTGCCCCCGCCGATGAGGGTGGTGATGCCGCCGCCGAGCGCCTCCTCCAGCAGCTGCGGGCAGATGAAGTGCACGTGACAGTCGATGGCGCCCGCGGTGAGGATGCGGCCGTTGCCCGCGATGATCTCGGTGGAGGGGCCGACGACGAGGTCCGGGTGCACCCCGGTCATGGTGTCGGGATTGCCCGCCTTCCCGATGGCGCTGATCCGTCCGTCGCGAATCCCGACGTCGGCCTTGACGATCCCCCAGTGATCGATGATCACCACGCCCGTGATCACGGTGTCGGGAGCGCCGTCGGCGCGGGTCGCGCGGGACTGGCCCATCGACTCGCGCAGTACCTTGCCACCGCCGAACACGGCCTCGTCGCCCGCGCGGCCCGGTCCCCCGCTGCGGTCCTCGGTGATCTCGATCAGCAGGTCGGTGTCCGCCAGGCGGATCCGGTCGCCCGTCGTCGGCCCGAACAGTTCGGCGTACCGCGCCCGGCTCAGCTCACTCATCGCGTCCTATCTCCTGAGCCCTCGTCCGGCTGACACTCCTCGTCGCCTGCGCCTAGTCATCGAGGCGGCCCGGCGGGGTCAGGGTGATCCCGTGGACCTCACGGGCGCCGCCCAACGGCACGAGCCGAACCCGTTGTGCCAGACCGGGCTCGAAGCGCACCGCCGTCCCGGCCGGGATGTCGAGACGGCGGCCGTGGGCGGCGTCTCGGTCGAAGTCCAGGGCCGCGTTCGCCTGCGGGAAGTGCACATGGCTGCCGACTTGCACGGGGCGATCACCGGTATTGAGCACGTCGAGTTCGAGGCCCTCCGCGCCGGAGTTCAGCTCGATGACGCCCTCGGCGCAGAGATACTCGCCGGGAATCATGCCCGGCCTCGGCACGATCCGCAGGCGGCCTCGCTCTGATACCGCATGACGTCCGCCTAGCCGATCGGGTGGTGCACGGTGACGAGTTTGGTGCCGTCCGGGAAGGTCGCCTCCACCTGGACGTCGGGAATCATCTCCGGCACGCCTTCCATCACGTCGGCGCGGGTGAGCACCGTGCGTCCCGAGGACATCAGCTCGGCGACGGTGCGGCCGTCCCGCGCGCCTTCCAGCACGTGGTCGGTGATCAACGCGACCGCCTCCGGATGGTTCAGTTTGAGCCCGCGCGCCTGCCTGCGCCGGGCCAGCTCGGCGGCGTAGCTGAGCAGCAGGCGCTCCTGCTCATGCGGCGACAGTCGCATCCTGGCTCCTCACCGGTTCGCAGTGGCGGGTGACGGACATTCTGGCACGCTCGTTCAGCTGTCGCCGGACGAGCGCTCAGGAAGGCCGCGGCAGATTCTGCAACCGCACCTGACCGCGCGCCACGGTGCGTCCCTGCTCGTCGGTGATCACGACCTGCCACAGCTGTTGCAGCCTGCCGCGATGCAGGGGCGTCGCTTCACCCGACAGCGTGCCCTCGCGCACCGCGCGCAAGAAATCGGTGTTGTTGTTCACGCCGACGACCGTGCCCTGGTCGCCGAACCAGATGCCGCCGGCGATGCTGGCGAGCGTCTCGATGACGGTGCAGTACACGCCGCCGTTCTGGATACCCGCGGGCTGGTAGAGATGCGGTTTCACGACCCATTCGCCGCGCACGCGGTCGGGGGTCAGCTCGGTGTAGCGCAGGCCGATCAGGTCGGCGAAGGTGCCTTCGCTGTAGGCGTTCATCTGCTCCGGTGTGACGCCCGACAGCGAGCCGAACCGCTGCGTCTCCTGCTGTGTCATGCATTCACTGTCGCACAGCTCGCACGGCCCGCCGTCGCGGCCTCACCCGCCGGCAAGCGTGATCGGACGCCCGTTCAACGGCTGAGTCGGCCGATTGCTGTGCGCGAACAGCGTCCGGTACCGCTCCGCGTCGGCGGGGTCCACCGCGACCGGACTGCCGAGCACCGTCCACGAGACGCCCTCGCTGCACGGAGGGGTGGTGAGTGAACCCTCGTACCGGTACTGGTCGACGACGGCCGGCAACAGCGAGCGCAGGTCTATCGGGCCCGGCACGATGGGTCCGACGTCCACCGCTCGCGGCGCGACCGAGAGGATCGGCGCGTAGGCCGAGGGTCCCGGTGTGGCTTGCAGCAGCACGCCCAGCACGGCCAGCTTGCCCGTGGCGCTCTTGTGCACGAAGTGCGCTTCCATCGTGGTGCCCACGCCGTCCACGGTGTGCTCACTGGGCAGATGGAAATGGAACTGCGCGAGTTCGAACGGCACGCCGTCGACCATGACGCGGTTTCCGTTGCCCGGTCGCAGATTCGCCTGCACGGTGTGCCCGTTGTTCCGCAGCGTCACCGCGGGCACCGAGTGATAGTCGATGACGATGTGCTCGGACGACTCGAGCAGGGCGTGACTGGGCAGGTCGACGGGTGACTGCTGATGGCCGCTCTTGCAGGTCAGATAGTCCCGGTCCAGCTCAGCCCAATGGTCGGGCCCCTCGGCGTCGTAGTCCCAGTGCGGCGCGGCGTGCGGAGTCGGCTGGGCTGGACCGGTCCCCTCCCGCTCGCCGGCACCACAGGCGGGCAGGACGAGTACCGCGACAGCGGCCAGCGCGGCCGCGATCGAACGGGGACGGGACGGTCTGATGGTGAGCAAGTCGGTACAACCCCTCGAACTACCGTTGAGCCGCCGCGAACGCCGGTGACTCCGGCGGCGTCATCGGGACTCGGAGATAGGGCGCGCGACGATGCGCGCCGATGGTCGTGACACGGCACCGAGCGCAGCCGCGGCGTGGCGGTGACCTGCCGACGGCGGCCCGGACATCCAATGCTCCTGATGTGCAGGGTGTTCGGCGTTCGTGTCGGCGTCAGCGTAGATCCGAGACATGACGGCACGCCAGAGCCGAGCGGCGCGACATAGTTCACAGCGGGATACAGAGCGGCGGGCCCCACAAGGAGTGGAGCCCGCCGCGGCAAGGGATCGGGGGTCACCGCAGCCCTCGGGACTCTCACGCGATCCGTACGCCGAGAAGTAGTATAGGTCAGGCTTACCTAACTAAGCAAGACCCCGACCGGCGCACCGGCAGCCCCCGCTCGGCCATCGCCGCCAGCAGTCCCTGACCGCGCCGCGCACCGGCGGCGGAATCGGTCCGCGCCAGATCCGGCACGTAAGTCGATGCGCCCGCGACGGATTCACCCACCAGCGACCAGAACCGCCGGGCGCTCAGCCCCGAGCAGCGCGCCATGTTCTGCTGGACGACGGTCAGCGCGGACTCGCAGCGATGCGCCAGCCAGATGTACATCGCCTCCACGCAAGGCAGCGTGACCACACCCGGCCCGCCCGCCAGCGGATCGCCATCGACCACGCGAATCGTGGTGTCCGACAGGCCTGCCCAGTCGATTCCGCCGTCGTTGTCGGTATGGATCCAGAGATTCTCCAACCCCGGGTCCCACGCCCGCTCCTCCGCGACGAGCAGCGCGACCACCCGTCCCACGATCGCGTGGATGAGTGCTGTGGCAACCACTTCCGCTGCGATGTCGGCGCTGATCATCTCCGCCGCGTGCCGCCGGTACATGAGTTCGACCCGCCCCTCGCGCACTCCGTCCGCCAGCTGCCACCAGCGTCGTTTCCCCTGCTCGGCCATCGCCGCGACCGCGTATACCCGAGGATGTTCCGGTTGCAGCGTGCGAAGCCGGGCGCAGGCGCGTCCGAACGCCGTCATCGATCGATGTTCTGGCGTGGTGATGAGCTCGGTCATCGAACCTCCTCCGGGATCGGCTCCGTCGCAGGGCGCGGCGGACACTCGGCCATGCCCGTGTAGCGAAAGATAGGTTAGGCTTACCAGACCCAGCAACCATACCGCTGATTCCAGGAGCAGTTCGACGCCGTGACCCCTCTTGCCACCGTGAGGCGGCGACGTCTTTCCGGACTCCTCGTCTCGACCGTCCTGCTCCTGCTCGCCGTACTCGCCGGTGTCGCGGTCGGCGCGCGCTCCCTCGCGCCGGCAACCGTGTACGACGCCGTGCACCACGCGCTCACCTGCCCCGGCGGACCCTTCACCTGCGCGGCGGGGTCCACCGAAGAGCAGATCGTGCGCGGACTGCGCCTCCCTCGCACCGCGCTGGCGCTCGTCTGCGGGGCCGCCCTCGGCATCGCGGGCGCGCTGATCCAGGGTTACACCCGCAACCCGCTCGCCGACGCCGGATTGCTCGGACTCAACGCGGGCGCGGCGTTTCTCGCGGCGCTGAGCGTGTACCTGTTCGCCTTCACCGCGCCGGAGCAATACATCTGGCTCGCGTTCGCCGGAGCGCTGATCGCCGGGCTGGTGGTGTTCGGGACCTCGTCCGTCGGCGGCGGTAAGGCGAACCCGCTGAGCCTGGTGCTCGCGGGCGCAGCCGTCACCGCGTTCCTCCAGGCGATGACGAACGCGGTAGTGCTGTTCGACGCGTCGGCGCTGGACACCTACCGGTTCTGGGTGATCGGCACGGTCGCAGGCCGCGACGCGGCGGTGTTCTGGCAGGTACTTCCGTTCCTGGCGGCCGGCATGCTGCTGGCTGTGGCGGCAGCGCCGGGACTGAATCTGCTCGGCCTCGGCGACGACGTCGCTCGCGGGCTCGGCGTGCATGTGGGCCGGAGCCGGGCGCTCGGCCTCGCGGCCGTCGTGCTGCTGGCGGGCGCGGCGACGGCGGCGGTCGGGCCGATCGCGTTCCTGGGCTTGGTCGTCCCGCATCTCGCGCGGGTCGTCACCGGACCGGACTATCGCTGGCTGGTCCCCTACTCCGGCATTCTCGGCGCGTTGCTGTTGTTGCTCGCCGACGTGGCCGGTCGGTTGGTGACCCGACCCGGGGAGCTGGAGGTCGGGGTGATGCTGGCCTTGCTCGGCGTGCCGTTGTTCCTCGCGTTCGTGCGGCGGCGAAAGTTGGTGGATCTGTGACGATTTCGCTGCGAAACACGAGCGCGCGGCCCGCACTGCGCGTCGGACCGGTGTCGGCGGTGCTGCGGCCGCGGATGGTGCTGATCGTCGCGGCACTGATCGTGCTGGCGTTCGGACTGTTCTGCCTGGACATCGCGGTGGGCGAGTCCCCTCTGCCGCTCGGGCGCGTGCTGGACGTGCTGACCGGCGGCGGCACCCGGGCACAGCGGTTCATCGTGCTGGAATCCCGGCTGCCGCGCGCGCTGACCGCGCTGGTGGTGGGGCTGGCGCTCGGACTCGCGGGCGCGATCACCCAATCCATCCTGCACAACCCGCTGGCCGCCCCGGACATGCTCGGCATCACCACGGGAGCGAGCCTGGGCGCGGTCGTGGTGCTGGTCGGCACCGGCGGTGCGACCACCGGACTGGCCGCCTCCCTCGGCGCTCCGCTGGCCGCGATGACGGGCGGCCTGCTCACCGCGGTGGCCGTCTACCTGCTCGCCTGGGGACGCACGTCCACCGGCGCGTACGGCGCCACCGGGCTGCGGCTGGTGCTGATCGGCGTCGGCGTCAACGCGCTGCTGATGGCGGGCATCAGCTGGCTGCTCACCCGCGCCAACCTGATCGACGCGCAGCGCGTGCAACTGTGGTTGAACGGATCGCTCAACGCGGCCGACTCCGCGCACCTGGCGCCCGTCGCGATCGCCGCGGGCGCCGCCGCGCTCGTCGCACTGGGCTCCGCCCGCACACTGGCCGCGTTGCGCCTCGGCTCGGACACCACCCGAGCGCTCGGGGTGCGGATCCAGACCCAGCAGGCCGTCCTGATCGGCGCGGCCGTCGTGGCGGCTTCGGTCGCCACCGCCTCCGTCGGACCGGTCGGGTTCGTCGCCCTCGCCGCGCCGCAGATCGCGCGACGCGTTCTGAGCACTCCGGGCGAACCGCTCGTCGGCTCCGCCGTGGTCGGGGCCATCCTGGTGGTCGGCTCGGATGTCGCCTCCCGGACGCTGTTTCCGGTCGACCTGCCCGTCGGCGTCGTGACCGCGGCATTCGGCGGCCCGTTCCTGCTGTACCTGCTCGTGCGTATGAACCGGAAGGCGACGCTGACATGACGATCGCGGACATCACCACCTCCGAAGCCGAGGCACCGGCGAGCGCGACGGGCCACCGGCTCGGCGCCGAGGGGGTCACCCTCGGTTACGGCGACCGGGTGATCGTCGACGGACTGAGCTTGGCAATCGCCCCGGGCGTGGTCACGACCGTGATCGGGCCCAACGGTTGCGGAAAGTCCACCCTGCTGCGTTCGCTCGGCCGTCTGCTGCGCCCGCGCCACGGCCGGGTCCTGTTGGACGGCAAGGCCATTTCGACGATGAAGACCAAGGACGTCGCCCGCATCGTCGGCATGCTGCCGCAGTCGCCGGTCGCCCCGGAAGGACTCACCGTCGCCGATCTGGTCGCGCGCGGACGCCATCCCCACCAGTCCTGGTTCCGGCAATGGTCGGACACCGACGAATCCGAGGTGACGACGGCACTGGAACAGACCGGGATCGCCGACCTGGCCGACCGCGCGCTCGACGAGCTGTCCGGCGGACAGCGCCAGCGCGCGTGGATCTCGATGGCGCTGGCCCAGGGCACCGACATCCTGCTGCTCGACGAGCCGACCACCTACCTGGATCTGGCGCACTCCATCGAGGTACTCGACCTCGTCGACCGGTTGCACGCCGATCTGGGGCGCACCGTCGTCATGGTGCTGCACGATCTGAATCTCGCGATCCGCTACAGCGACCAGCTCGTCGTCATGCACGACGGACGCGTCGTGGCCACGGGGGCCCCGGGCGAGGTGGTGTCGGTCGAGCTGCTGCGCGAGGTGTTCGAGCTGGACGCCACGGTGCTCGAGGACCCGGTGTCGGGGCGGCCGATGATCGTGCCGATCGGCGCCAGGCACGTGCGCGGGAAGGTCGGTGGACCGGCTGCCGCGACCCCGGAATCCGCGCCCTATGAGAAATGACACACCAGCTATTTCATGGTTACGACACCCTGTAGTACGCATCGGCGTCGTTGAGTACCTAAAATTGTGGGATGGCAGGTCTTGGTGAACTCGAGAAAGCGGTCATGGACCAGTTGTGGTCGGCCGACGAACCACAAACGGTCCGGCAGGTGCACGAGGCGCTCGCCGCACGCCGTGAGCTCGCGTACACCACGGTGATGACCGTGCTGCAACGACTCGCGAAGAAGAACCTCGTGGTCCAGCGGCGCGACGACCGGGCGCACCGCTACGCACCCGTGCACACTCGCGACGAGCTCGTGGCCAGTCTGATGGTCGACGCGCTGCAACAGGCCGACGCGGCGGGCAGCCGCGCCGCCGCGCTGGTGCACTTCGTGGAACAGGTAGGCAAGGACGAGGCTGCCGCTCTCCGCGAAGCACTCGCTAAGCTCGAAGCAACCGAGGACGAGGACTCGGCGCCACCGCCGCAGTAGACGTAGACTCCTCGGGCGCCCTGGCCCCACAACGCAGTGAGCTGAGTCGATGAACGCAACCGCGCCGGTCTTCGCCGGACTGGCATTGCTTCTCGCGGGGCCTGCCCCGGCCTTGCTCAGCCGGGCGAGGTGGACCTATCGGACGCCCCGCGCAGCGCTGGTGCTCTGGCAGGCCATCGCGCTCGCCGCCGTGCTCAGCGCGTTCGGCTCGGGGCTGGCCATCGCCGCCGAACTGCTCGTACCCGGCCCCGACGGCCGCCCGACCACCGCGCCGACCAGGGAGATCGACGCGCTCGGCCTGCCGCTGTGGCTGGCGTACGTGTTCGTCTTCGCGCTCACGCTGCTGATCGGCGCCCGGCTGATCTACGCGATCATCCGGGTCGGCGTGCACACCCGCAGGCGGCGGGCGCGTCACCGCATGCTCGTCGACCTGCTCGACCAGAGCGGTCCGCACCGGCGGGCGGCCGACATCCGGGTCTTGGCCGCCACCGAGCCCATCGCCTACTGCCTGCCCGGCCTGCGCCAGCGCGTGGTGCTCAGCGAAGGCACCCTGACCAACCTCGCCGACGCCGAGATCACCGCCATCGTCAGCCATGAGCGTTCGCACCTGCGCGCCAGGCACGATCTCGTACTGGAAGCGTTCACGGCGGTGCACGAGGCCTTCCCCAGGGTGGTGCGCAGCAAGGCCGCGCTCGGCTCGGTCAAACTGCTCATCGAGTTGCTCGCCGACGACTCGGCCGTCAAGGTCACCGGCCCGAAACCGCTGGCCCGCGCCCTCGTCGCGTGCGCGAAATCCACCGCCCCGCAAGGCGCGCTCGCCGCGGGCGGCCCCACCACGCTGATCCGCATCCAGCGGCTCAGCGAGCGGATCGGCGACATCCGCATCGCCGCGGCCGCCTACCTCGGCTCGGCGGCCATTCTGGTGGTGCCGACGCTGGCCGTGGCCGTACCCTGGCTGGTGGAACTGAGTCGGCTGTTCCACGGCTGATTCGCGGACACGTATCCTGGACGTTCGGCTGACCTTCGGCCGGCCACACCTCTCGCTCCACCCGGCGCGCGTCATCGCCCGCGCCGCAGCGCGGTGAACCGCATCGTGCACCGCTCTCCATCCCACCGAACAGCACGTTCGTGTCGAACGCGCTGTGCGACGAAAGGCACACCCACCTCGTGACCTCCTCGACCACCGTCGCCGCGGAGCCCACCGCGACCTTCGCGGATCTGGGCCTGCCCGCCGTGCTCATACAGGCACTGCGACGCGACGGCATCGAGACGCCGTTCCCGATCCAGGCCGCCACGGCGCCGGATGTCCTGGCAGCCAAGGACGTCCTCGGCCGCGGACCCACCGGTTCCGGGAAGACCCTGGCCTTCGGCCTCCCGATGCTCACCCGTCTGTCGGGCGGCGCGGCCAAGCCGGGCCGCCCGCGCGGACTCGTGCTGGTGCCGACCCGCGAACTGGCCGCGCAGATCGAGCGGGCGCTCGACGAACCGGCGCTCGCGCTCGGCCTGCGCGTCGCCGCGGTGGTCGGCGGCGCTCCGATCAAGCGCCAAGCCGACCGCCTTGCCCGCGGTGTCGACCTGCTCATCGCCACGCCCGGACGACTCGCCGACCTGATCGCGCAGGGGTCGGCCGACCTGTCCGACGTGATGATCACCGCCCTGGACGAGGCCGACCACATGGCCGATATGGGCTTCCTCCCGCAAGTGACCAAGCTGCTGGACCGCACCCCGCGCGACGGCCAGCGCCTGCTGTTCTCGGCCACCCTGGACGGGGAGGTCGACAAGCTGGTCAAGCGCTACCTGCGCTCGCCCGTGACGCATTCCACCGCGCCGCCCTCGGCGTCGGTCACCACGATGTCGCATCATCTGCTGTACGTCGGCGACAAAGTGGCCAAACGGAACGTCGCCACCGAGATCGCCGCACGCGACGGGCTGACCATCATGTTCGTCCGCACCAAGCACGGCGCCGACCGGCTCGCCAAACAACTGCGCGGCGCGGGCATCGCCGCGGGCGCGCTGCACGGCGGCAAGGCGCAGAACAACCGCACCCGCACCCTCGCGGCGTTCGCCGACGGCTCGGTGCCGGTGCTGGTCACCACCGATGTCGCGGCGCGCGGCATCCACGTCGACGGGATCTCTCTCGTCGTGCACGTCGATCCGCCGCCGGAGCCGAAGGCCTACCTGCACCGGGCCGGGCGCACCGCCCGCGCGGGCGAGGACGGCGTGGTCGTCACGCTGGTGATGGACGAAGAGCGCCGCGAGGTCGAGACGATGGCACGCAAGGCGGGCGTCGAAATCGACGGAGTCGCGGTGCGTCCCGGCGACAGCACACTGATCGCCATCACCGGCGCGCGCCGCCCGTCCGGCGTTCCGGTCGAGGCGGCGGCCGCGCCCGTACCCGTTGCTGCCACGGATCCGGCGAAAACCGCGCGGCGCAAGCCGGGTAGGCGCGCAGAGCACGCGCCGTCCGGTGGCCGCGGCGGGAAACAGTCCCGGGGCCGGTCGGGCGAGACGGGCCGCGCCGAGCCGGTCACCGCGCCCGCGCGCCGCCGTGGCAACGCGAAAGCCGCCACGGGCGGCACCGTGGTCCGCGGTGTGGGCTCGGGCAAGAGCACGCCCGCACGCGGATCGGGCACGACTAGCGGGTTCTCCAGCCGCGCCGCAAGTCCCGCCTCCGGCGACACGCCGGGGCGGACACGGCGACGCGCCGTACGAACCCAGCAGTCCCCGACCCGAGGCAATCGAACAGCAAACTAATCGGGTGTCGAGTCATCCGGCGGCCGCCGTCGTCTGCGCACTGCTCGCGGCGCTGCTGTTCGCGGTCGCCGCGGTCGCGCAACAACGCGCGGCGGCCGCGGTGCCCGAGGGCGAGTCGCTGGTTCGCGCGCTGCTGCGCAACCCGCGCTGGTGGGCAGGCGTCGGCGGCGACACGGGCGGATACGCCATGCAGGTCGCCGCGCTCGCCCTGGGCGCGGTCCTGCTGGTGCAGCCGATCCTGGTGAGCGCACTGGTCTTCGCGCTGCCGCTGTCCGCCCGGCTCAATCGCCGCCGCGTGACGCCGGGCACCTGGGCGACGGCGCTGGCGCTCACCGCCGCGCTGGCCTGCTTCCTGCTCGTCGGCAATCCGACGGCGGGCAATGCCGATGCGCCGCTGCGGGATTGGCTCCTACCGCTGGGCATTGTGCTCGGCCTGATCGCCGCCGCCACCGCGGCGGGCGTCACCGCGCACGACGCGGGATGGCGCGCGCTGCTGCTGGGCGCCGCCGCAGGCGCGCTGTACGGGCTCGCCGCCGCCCTCACCTCCTACGTCACCGACCTGTTCGAACACGGTCTCGGCCACGTGCTCGGCGGCTGGCAGACGTGGGCGCTGATCGCGGCCGGCGGCACCGGCGTGTACCTGCAGCAGCGCGCCTACCAAGCCGGGCCGCTGACCGCGTCGCTGCCCGCCCTCACCATCGCCGAGCCGCTGGCCGCGGCGTTCGTCGGTTTCGCGGTGCTGGACGAGCGGTTGCGCGCCGATGCGGCCGGGCTCGTCGTCGCGGCGGGCGCGGTGATCGTCATGTGCGCCGCCACCGTCTCGCTGTCCCGCTCCCAAGCGGCCGCCTGAGGCGGCTCGCGCGGAAGAGCCCGCGTCGATCGGCTCGGCGGATATGATCGGTCGAGTGCGCTTTCTCCCCGGTCATCAGCCGCCGTACGACCTGACCTACGACGACCTCTTCCTCGTCCCGAACCGGACGGACGTGGCGTCGCGCTTCGATGTCGATCTCTCGACCAGCGACGGGTCCGGCACCACCATCCCGATCGTCGTGGCCAACATGACCGCCGTCGCCGGGCGCAGAATGGCCGAGACCGTCGCCCGCCGCGGCGGCATCGTCGTCCTCCCCCAGGACCTGCCGATCACCGCGGCCGCCGACACCATCGCGTTCGTCAAGAGCCGCTCGCTCACCGCCGACACCCCCGTCACCCTCGACCCCGACCGCTCGGTCTCCGAGGCGGTGGCACTCATGCACAAGCGCGCGCACGGCGCGGTCGTGGTGGTCGACGCCGGCCGCCCGGTGGGTGTGGTCACCGAGGCCTCCTGCGCCGACGTCGACCGCTTCGCCCGGCTCCGGGAAGTCGCGGTGACCGATTTCGTGCGAGCCCCCGCGAGCACCACCCCGCGTGACCTGTTCGACCTGTTGCACGCAGAGCACGCCGACTTCGCCGTGCTCACCGCCGAGGACGGCACCCTCGCCGGGATGCTGACCCGCACCGGCGCCCTGCGCGCGGGCATCTACCAGCCCGCCGTCGACGCCGCGGGCAAGCTGCGCGTCGCGGCGGCGGTCGGCATCAACGGCGACGTGGCCGCCAAGGCCAAGTCACTGGTGGATTCGGGCGCCGACCTGCTCGTCATCGACACCGCGCACGGTCACCAGGCGAAAATGCTCGAAACCCTCGCGGCGGTGCGCGATCTCGGGCTCGGCGTTCCGTTGGTCGCGGGCAACGTCGTCTCCGCCGAAGGCACCAGGGATCTCGCGGAGGCGGGCGCGGACATCGTCAAGGTCGGTGTCGGGCCGGGCGCCATGTGCACCACCCGGATGATGACCGGCGTCGGCCGCCCGCAGTTCTCCGCGGTGGCCGAATGCGCCGCCGCCGCCGAGGAACTGGGCGTGCACATCTGGGCCGACGGCGGTGTGCGCCATCCCCGCGACGTGGCGCTCGCGCTGGCCGCGGGCGCGTCCAACGTGATGATCGGCTCCTGGTTCGCCGGTACCTACGAGTCCCCCGGCGATCTGCGCGTCGATCGCGACGGCAACGCGTACAAGGAGAGCTTCGGCATGGCCTCCAAGCGGGCCGTCGCCGCCCGCACCGCCTCCGACAGCGAATTCGACCGCGCGCGCAAGGGGCTGTTCGAGGAGGGAATCTCCAGTTCCCGGATGCGGCTGGACCCCGAGCGTCCCGGCGTCGAGGACCTGCTCGACCACATCTGCTCCGGCGTGCGCAGCGCCTGTACCTACGCGGGCGCCCGGACGCTGGCCGAATTCCACGACAAGGCGGTGCTCGGCGTGCAGTCCGCGGCCGGATTCGCCGAAGGACGCCCGCTGCCCAGCGGTTGGTGAGCGCCGACACGCGCATCGCACCGGTACCGGCCCACGCCGCTCGGCACGTGGGCCGGTAGCATGGTGGTTGCCGGACACCGGCACCACGACTCGTTTGCGAAAGGATCCAGTTGTCACCCGCGTCCGAGGGCGCCGTACAGGAGGGCTCCTCTAGCGAGCCGGGTGACGAACCCGGCGTCCCCCTCCCCGCAGTAGTCCTATTCCGCACAGGCCCCGTCCCAGCACCGTTCGGGTGGTGCTGAGGATGTCGATCGCGCTCACCGCGCTCAGCCTGATCGGGTTCATCGCACTCACCGTCGGCACGGCCCTGTTCGTCGCCGCCGAGTTCTCCCTCACCGCGCTGGAACGCAGCACCGTCGAGGCGCACGCCCGCAGCGGCGACGTTCGCGCCCGGATGGTCCGCAAGGCGCATCGCACCCTGTCGTTCCAGCTGTCGGGCGCCCAGCTCGGTATCACCATCACCACGCTGATCACCGGTTACATCGCCGAGCCGGTGCTGGCCAGGCTGCTGAATCCGGTGTTCACCGGCATTGGGCTGAGTGAATCCGCGGCACACGGCATCGCCCTCGCGCTCGCCCTCATCCTGGCCACCTCGCTGTCGATGATCTACGGCGAGCTGGTGCCCAAGAACATCGCCATCGCCAAGCCGCTGGCGACCGCCCGCGTCACCGCCGGACCGATGATCGCCTTCTCGGTGGGGTTCAAGTGGATGATCCACTTCCTCAACGGCACCGCCAACTGGGTGGTCCGCAGGCTCGGCGTCGAGCCCGCCGAAGAGTTGCGCTCGGCCCGCTCCCCGCAGGAACTCGGCTCCCTGGTGCGCACCTCCGCCTTGCGCGGGGCGCTGGACCAGCCCACCGCCCAGGTGATGGACCGCTCACTGCAGTTCGGCGAGCGCAGCGCCGAGGAACTGATGACGCCACGGGTGAAGATCGAATCGCTCGACAAGGACGACACCATCGCCGATCTCATCGACGCGGCGGGCCGCACCGGCTACTCCCGCTTCCCGGTGATCGACGGCGACCTCGACAACACTCTCGGCTTCGTGCACGTCAAGCAGGCGTTCACCCGGCCGGTGCACGCGCGCAGGACCATTCCCCTGCACCGGCTCGCCCAGCCCGTCCCGATCGTGCCCGCCAGCTTGGACGGCGACGAGGTGCTCGAACGCGTCCGCTCCGACGGCATGCAGGTCGCCCTTGTCGTGGACGAGTACGGCGGTACCGCGGGCCTGGTCACCATGGAGGACATCATCGAGGAGATCCTCGGCGACGTCCGGGACGAGCACGACGAGGAGGAGCGCGACGTGCGGCGCGTCTCCGACGGATGGGACTGCTCGGGGCTGCTGCGCATCGACGAGGTCTCCCGGGCGACCGGATACGACGCCCCGGAGGGCGAGTACGAGACGCTGGGCGGCCTCGTCCTGACCAAGCTCGGCCGCATCCCGGTGACGGGCGACGAAGTGGTGCTGCCGAATCCCCGTTCGCAGCAGTGGTCGATGACCGACAGCCACGACGAGGGCGGCTGGATCGCCCGAGTGGAGCGCATGGACGGACGGCGCATCGACCGGGTGCGGCTGATCCCGGTCGACGCAGACGCCCTCGCGACCAAGGAGCACAGCCATGGGTGATGTGTTCGGCGTACTGCTCACCATCGTGCTGCTGGCAGGCAACGCCTTCTTCGTCGCCGCCGAGTTCGCGCTCATCTCCGCCCGCCGCGACCGGCTCGAAGCGCTGGCCGCACAAGGCAAACGCAACGCGAACACCGTCATCCGGGCGGGTGAGAACCTCTCGATCATGCTCGCGGCCGCGCAACTGGGCATCACCATCTGCTCGATCCTGCTCGGCCGCGTCGGCGAACCCGCCGTCGCCCACCTGCTGGAGGGGCCGTTCGAGCTGATCGGCCTGCCCGATCAGCTGCTGCACCCGGTGGCGTTCGCCATCGCGCTGACCATCATCGTCATCCTGCACATCTTGTTCGGCGAGATGATCCCGAAGAACATCGCGCTGGCCGGGCCCGAACGCAGCGCGCTGCTGCTGGTGCCGCTGCACCTGATGTGGCTGCGGCTGGCCCGCCCGCTCATCGCGCTCTACAACCTGGCCGCCAACTTGTCGCTGCGCCTGCTGCGAATCGAGCCGAAGGACGAGCTGGAGGCCACCGTCTCGACGGTCGAGCTGGCCGAAATGATCGGCGAGTCCCGCTCCGAGGGGCTGCTCGACGAGGAAGAGCACCGCCGCCTCACGCAGGCCCTCGGCACCAGCGAGCGGGTGGTGGCCGACGTGATGGTGCCGCTGGACACGACCCGATCGATCCCGCTGCGCGGCAACGGCACCACGCTCGGCGACATCGAGTTCGCCGTCGCCGAAACCGGGTTCTCGCGCTTCCCCGTACGGGCGAGCGACGGCTCACTGGTCGGCTACCTGCACGTCAAGGACGTCCTGGACAAGGTCGCCGACGAGAGCGCCGGTCCCACAACGCCGATCCCGCGCACCGATATCCGCCCTCTGCCGACAGTGGGCATGGGCACCGCCCTCTACGAGGCGCTGGCGCGATTGC
Source organism: Nocardia sputi (assembly GCF_023501985.1). Taxonomy (NCBI): domain Bacteria; kingdom Bacillati; phylum Actinomycetota; class Actinomycetes; order Mycobacteriales; family Nocardiaceae; genus Nocardia; species Nocardia sputi. The sequence continues at coordinate 121,230 of NZ_JAMFLC010000023.1, forward strand.
GCCGCACCAACAGCCATCTCGGCCGCGTGGTCGACGCCCGGGGCAACACGACCGGCATCGTCGCCCTGGAGGACTTGGTGGAGGAGTTCGTCGGCACCGTCCGAGACGGGACGCACCGGGTGGGCGAATGACGACCTCGGCACTGCGAGGGGTGGGGTGATGCGGGTGTTGCCCGGCGCGCTGTGGCGAGCATCCGCCGCCGCGCATCGGGCCCGGCTGGACGAGCTGGTCGGGCCTTATCTCGAGCGGCGGGCGCAAGGTTCGTCGCACCCGGTGATCGACTTCTTGTTCACCTACTACGGACACAAACCCGCCCAGTTGCGGCGCTGGCATCCGGGATACGGCATCGGCCTGGCGGATGCGGCCGAATACGACGGCGCTCGGGGATATCATCGCGTCGTCACCGGCAATCCCGCTGCGGACGACGTTTTCACGGCCGACCCCGCTTACCTGGACAAACGCCGCGACACCCTCGCGTTCGTCGCCGACCTGTTACGCGCCACCGCATCCCGGCCCGCGCAGCTGTCCTGCTTCGGCCTGCACGAATGGGCGATGGTGTATCGCACCGATGACATCCGCCACCAGAAGGTGCCGCTGCGACTCGGGCGAGCGGGAACCGACACCGTGGTCGAATCGATGTCGCTGCGGTGCACCCATTTCGACGCCTACCGCTTCTTCACGCCGGACGCCGTCGGCCGCAACGCCGAACCGCTCACCCGCGCCGACCAGCTCCGCCGCGAACAGCCGGGCTGCCTGCACGCGAACATGGACTTGTACAAGTGGGGCTTCAAGCTGGTCCCGCTGATCTCCTCGGCACTGGTGCTGGACTGTTTCGAGCTGGCCTGCGCCGCTCGCGAACTCGACATGCGCGCCAGCCCTTACGACCTCGCCGAGTTCGGCTACGAACCGGTTCGCATCGAGACCGCGGCGGGACGGGCGGAGTACGTCCGGGCTCAGTCCGCGTTGGCGCAGCGCGCAACCGGATTGCGCCGGACGTTCCTGAGTGTCTGCGACGACCTTCTGGCGTCGGACGTCGATTCCGCCGCGGTCGAGGGCGCCGGATCAGCTCAACCGTGCTGACAGCGGAAAACTTCGCGAATCCGAACCGGAATCGGCGAAACCCACACCGGAGTTGTTGAGCATCACTACCATTCAGTCAGCTCAGCGGTGACTGTCCCAGTCACTCTGGGTAGTCAACTCGAAAGACGAAGTTGGGGGTCGCGATGATGCGCCCATTGGCCAGTCTGTGCCGTGCCAAACCCTTGGCCCTGCTCACGATCGGCATGGTCACGGCCATGCTGCTGCCCGTGAGCGCCTCGGCGGATCCGCACTCGGAAATCCAGAACACACTGCGGGAATTTCTCGATGTCGGGCGCACCTCGGTGCCCCGCGCCGACTGCGGACCGGGCGCCGCACCCGAGAACGGCCTGCAAGGCGACGTCACCGCCGCGGACCGCGACAGTGGGCGCAGTACCCAGGGCTACCGGTGCAATATCTCCCTCGTCGGCGGCTACGCGGGGCGCGGCGCAGGCATCACTTCCACCAGCTTCGAGCACTGCGCCTACCTGGGCTCGTTCTTTCCCGGCGCCCTGATCAGCGAAGGACGCGGCGTCCAAGTGCTCGACGTGTCCGATCCGGCGACCCCGCGCCCGACGGCCACGCTGACCGAACCCGCCATGCTCGCGGGCACCTGGGAGAGCCTCAAGGTCAATACCAAACGGAAGCTGCTGGTCGGGACCGGTGTTCCGCTGCTCGCGGGCGTGGGCTACCTGTCGGTCTACGACGTCTCCGACTGCGCACATCCGAGGCTGCTCAATCCCGGCCCCGGCACGAATCCGGCGATGCCGCTGCCGATCATCACGCACGAGGGCGGCTTCTCGCCGGACGGCAACACCTACTGGGCCTCGGGGATCGCGCCCGGTTTCGTCAGCGCGGTCGACCTGTCCGACCCCGCCGACCCGCGCGTGGTGTGGCAGGGAGTGACCGGCATCGAGGCGCACGGGTTCGGCATCAGCCCCGACGGCAACCGGATGTATCTCTCCGCCCTCGGCGGGTTCACCGTCCTCGACATCAGCGCGGTGCAACGCCGCGATCCGAACCCGCAGGTGCACCACCTCGGCCGGGTGTTCTGGACCGACGGCTGGGCGACGCAGCACAGTGTTCCGGTCAGCTACGACGGCAAGCCCTACCTCTACACCGTCGACGAAGGCGGCTCCGGGGGCGTCAAACTCGTCGACATCTCCGACGACACCGCGCCCAAGGTAGTCAACAAGATCAAGCTCGAGATCAACCTGCCCCAGCACATCGACAGCAATATCGGCTCCGCCATGGGGGGTTCCGCCTTCGCCTACGAAGCGCACTACTGCGCCGCGGACCGGCAGGAGAACCCGACCGCCCTGGCATGCGGATGGGTGTCCTCCGGCATCCGGGTATTCGACGTCCGCGACCCCTACGCCATCCGCGAGATCGCCTACTACAACCCGCCCGCCCGCACCGGGCAGAACCTGAGCCTGTGGAACTCGCCGCACGCGCTCGCCTCCCTCATCGGCGTTCCGCTGATGAGCGCGCCTCCCGCCGTGCGCGCCGCACTGGAAGGACAATTCCACCCGCTGGACGCCACGACCCCGCGCACCGGTCGTCTCGCCTTCGGCGACGTGTCCACCGACTGGTGTTTCTCGCCGCCGGAATGGCGCGGTTCGCAGCTCTACGTCGCGTGCTCGGACAACGGATTCATGGTGCTGCAACTGGACAACGACGTGTATTCGCCTCCGGCGGACCAGCGGTCGATCGTCGGGTCGTAGTGATGCGGCACTGGGCGCGAACCGCGGCCCTGGCTTCGGCGGCCTTCGCGCTGCTCGTGCTCGGCGCCGGGCTGCGGCCACTGATGTTTCCGGAGCATCCCGCCGCGACAACGCTTCTCGACGAGATCGAGATCGGCTTCGTCCAGGATATGACCGTCCATCACCAGCAGGCGCTGCTCATGGCGCAGCGGCTCGACCGCTCGGTCGATCCGGCGATCGCCCGGTTGGCCGAGCAGCTCGACCGCACCCAGCGCATGGAGATCGGCACCATGCTCGGCTGGCTGCGCCTGGCGGACGCGGCCCCGAGCTCCGCGCACCCGATGGCGTGGATGCACACCGCAGCCGCGCATCGGCACCCGGCAGCGGTCGCACCGACCGCCCCCGCACCGGTCATGCCCGGGATGGCGAGTACCGCGGAGCTGGATGCGTTGGCCGCCGCACGAGGCCGCGACGCGGAAGTCCTCTTCCTCCAGTTGATGTTTCGTCACCACCGAGGCGGAATCGCGATGGCCGAGGCCGCCGACGATCGTCTCCACTCCGGACCGGTCAAGGAGATCGCGCGTTCCATGATCCACGGGCAAGGCCAGGAAGCGGGGATGATGGGGCTGATGCTCACCCAGCGCGGGGCGGCCCCACTGCCCTGACCGCCGGGTCACGACGCCACATGCAGCCCGAATCCGGTCGCGCCTCGCCTCTCGCGCCCAGGCTCGAGACGCAAACTCCGGTCGTAGTCGCCCCCGCTCTGCGGGCGGTAGCGGATCGGCTCCAGCTCCGCCAGATCCGTCATCCGCTGCCGAAGGTCGTGGGCGACCTCGTCGAAGCGCGCGGAGCCGAGCCCGATCGTGCCGTGCACCAGAAACGGCGGCAGCACGTCCATGCCGGTGTAGTAGAGAATGCCGTGGTGGATGGGGAACAGCAGATCATCGACCGGGCCGTTGATTCCGCGATCGGAGTACGACGGCTGCTTGCCCCCGACCGAGACCACGAGCATCGCACGCCTGCCCGCCAGTACGCCCGCCCCGTATCTGGGCAGCGCCTTGCCTCCGGCGCCATAAGCGAAATCGCAGGTGAGGACGCGGTCCACCCACCCCTTCATGATCGCGGGCATGCCGAACCACCACAGCGGGAAATGCAGGACGACGGCGTCGGCCCACAGCAGCTTCTCCTGCTCGACGCGGATGTCGGGACTCAGCGTCCCGCCGCGGTAGGCCACGCCCGAGGCCAGCATGAAGTTGGGCTCCTCGACCCCGCCGAAATCGTCGGTGTCGGCGGCGGCCTTCCAGCCCATCGCGTAGAGGTCGGTGATCCGCACCTCGTGTCCGTCCGCCCGCAACTGGCCCACGGCAACGTCTTTCAGCGAGCCGGTGAGTGAGTCCGGCTTCGGGTGGGCGTACACGACCAGTACGTTCATTCCGGCTTTCGTCACGTCTCGGCGCAACAGCATCGAGCGCGCGGGAATTCCGGCCTGCCGCTGACCTGCGCGGACATGACGCGACTCGGCGTGGCCGCGTCGCCTGGCCGGTCGCCCGGCAACAAACCGTTCGTTCCGCGCGGGTATCGTCGGCGCAACGGCCGCAGAGATTGGGCGAGAGATGATTCGGACCGATGCGTTCACGGTGCCCGCGCATGTGCGCGGCTATCCGGGGGTGGCCTTCGGCGGGTACGTGGCAGGGCTGCTGGCCGCGGCGAGTGGCGCCGCGGAGGTGCGCGTCGACTTCCGGCGCAGAATCGCCGTGGACACCCCCGTAATGCTGGCCGCCGACGACTCCGGCGGCGCGAGCCTCACCGACCCGGACGGCGAAGTCCTCGCTGAAGCGTCCGTGTCGACGCTTGCGGTCACGCCGCGGCCCGCGCCTTCCTGGACGCAAGCCCGAGCCGCAGGAGCGACCGCCGATGCGCTGCGCAAGATGAGCCGCTGCTACGGCTGCGGCGCCGCCTGCGCGCCGGGCCGTGGCCTGCGCCTGTCGCCCTGGGCGATGTCCACGCACGACATGGTCGTCGCCGCCTGGACACCCGATCCCGCTCTCGGCGGCCCCGATGGCCTCCTTTCCACCGAGAACGTCTGGGCCGCTCTGGATTGTCCCGGCGGCTGGGCAGCGATGGCTCTGCGTGACATGCAGCCGGGAGCGGTCACCGCCGCCCTCACCGCCACGCAGCTCGAGCCCGTCCGCACCGGCGACCCCTACCTCTCCTACGGCTGGCCCATCTCCGAGAACGGCCGGAAACACACGGTCGGCGTAGCACTGGCCCGAGCCGACGGCACCCTCTGCGCGCTCGCCGAAGCCCTCTGGATCGAACCGCGCCAACCGCTGCCCTTCGAATGGTGACCCACCTCATCCGAACCTGTCGGTGGCTATCGGTACCGTCCCCGCCATGCCCTCGTCGGTACACGAAGTCCTCATCGAATTGGTCCGGCGCAGACCGACTTTGGTCGCCGAACTCCTGATCTCCACACTCGGGCTATCCCTTCCCGAATTCGATCACGCACGGGTCGATTCGGGCGACCTACCGGACATCGAACCGACCGAGTATCGCGCGGACCTGGTGGTCACGCTCACCGAGGCCGAGGTCCCTGTCCTCGGCATCGTCGTCGAGGTGCAACTGCAACGCGACGACGACAAAGCGTGGAGCTGGCCGGTCTACCTGACGACTCTGCGAGCTCGCCTGCGCTGCCTGGTCCTGCTCGTCGTCGTGTGCCCGAACGAGCGCGCCGCAGGCCACTGCCGCCGTCCGATCACTGTCGCGCCCGGATTCACCCTGTCGCCGATGGTTCTCAGCCCGGCCAACGTGCCCGTCGTCAGCGATACCTCCACCGCGCTCGCGCGCCCCGACCTGGCCGCCCTGTCCGCCATTGCCCACCGCAACGACCCGGAACGCGATTCGATTCTCACCGCCCTCGCCGCGACAGCGCACGACTCCGCGGACGGCAAAAGGTACATTGACCTGGTACTGGCCGCACTGCCCAAAGCAGCGGCCCGGCACTTCCTGGAGATGCTGATGACGACAGACACGTCCCCGTACTACAGCCAGTACTTCAAGCAGCTGTACGCCGACGGCATAACCGAAGGAATCGCCCAGGGCAAAGCCGAAGGTAAAGCCGAAGGAGAGGCCAAAGCACTGCTGACCGTCCTCGCGGCCCGCGGATTCGACGTCCCCGCAGCGCTGGCCTCCGACATCAACGCCTGCACCGATGACGCCCGCCTCACCGCCTGGATCACCCGCGCCGCCACGGCCCACACGCTCGAGGAGGTTTTCGGCGATCGGGATCAGTGAGTGTCGACGAACCGGTACCACTGGCCGTCGAAGGCGGCGTATTCGATGCCGTTGGTGGCCGGTGGACCGAGATGGGGCGGGGTGGCCGGGTCGCGGAAGTAGGCGAAGCCTTCCGAATTCGAGTCTCCCGCTTGGGTGTAGAACAGGCAGCCGCCGTCGCGGGGCGTGATGAAGGTGATGGTGTAGACGCCCAGACGGCCGCGGTGGCCGGGGTGGGCGCAGTCGAGGGCCTGGTCTTCGAGGATGCCGCGCGACAGCCGCCATCCGGTGTCCTCCGGGACGTCGTAGAGCGTCAGCGCCACGAGTACGCCGATGAGCACGGGCGAGGCGAGACTGTGGAACAGCGCGCGGTAGCGCAGCAGGCCGAGCAGTCCGAACAGGACGGCGATCCCGCCGAGCACACCGAGGACCACCCACAGCACGACGAGGGTCGGAAACGTGCCCTCGGCGGCGAGTTGCCAGAACAGCGCCGCGCAGCAGAGCGCGACCAAGGCGGTCAGCAGCCCCATCCACAAGACGAACCAACGAGGAATACGTGACCGTGTGCGCGACGACCCTGCGGAGTTCACGTGTTCAAGATACGAGGGGTCGCGGTTTCGCGCGCGGGATCGGTGACGAAAGCGCCCGGCCCGTGGCCGGTCACGGCGACGCGGCGGTCAGGACAGCGGCGACGAAAGCCGCGGGACCGGTATACGTCCAATTCCGAAGCAGCGCGCCCGAGTTCGTGTGGTCGGCACCGCGCTGCCTGTTGAATTCACGGCGAGCCGATGAGAACTTGCTGTCACGGCACAGTTGGGCCGGTCAGTGTGAAAACAAACATTCCGGAACGTTTGGGCGAATCCGGCCGAAATCGCCGAAATCCCCCGGCCAGTGTGCCTGGCCAGGGGATTCGCTACTACTCGAAGTCGATCGTGCGCCGCACGCTCACAGTGGCGGGAAGCCCGACGATCCGGTGGCCATCCAATTCCAGAACATCGCCGCGCGATTGGCGAGCAATGCCACGATGTCGAGCACAACGCTTCCCATAAATCTTCCTCACAAATCGACGATCTCGTGCGGCACCCAGGGTAACGGACCGATAAACGGGAGTCGAAACTCCTGATCAGCGGGGAATGCGCGAATCCCCCGGCCGACGGACCGGGGGACTCGCGATGCGCGGTGGCTAGACGCAGGCCAGCGCCTTCGCCTCACGGCGACGGCGGTGCAGGATCGGCTCGGTGTAGCCGTTGGGCTGCTTGGTGCCCTCCAAGATCAGCTCCTTGGCCGCCTGGAAGGCGATGCTGCCCGCGAAGTCCGGGGCCATCGCCCGGTAGTTCGGGTCACCGGCATTCTGCCGGTCCACGACCGGGGCCATCCGCTCCAAGCTGGCGACCACCTCGTCGGCGGAGACGATGCCGTGGCGCAGCCAGTTGGCCATCAGCTGGCTGGAGATGCGCAGGGTCGCCCGGTCTTCCATGAGCGCGACGTCTTTGATGTCGGGCACCTTGGAGCAGCCCACGCCCTGGTCGATCCAGCGCACCACGTAGCCGAGGATGGACTGCGAGTTGTTGTCCAGCTCCTGGCGCTTCTCCTCGTCGGTCCAGTTCGGCGCGGCGGCCAGCGGGATCTCGAGGATCTCGTCGACGGTGGCGCGCCGGCCGCCCTTGGCGATCTCCTGCTGCCGCTTGAACACGTCGACCAGGTGGTAGTGCGTCGCGTGCAGGGTGGCGGCGGTCGGCGAGGGGACCCACGCGGTGTTGGCGCCCGCGCGCGGGTGGCCGATCTTCTGGGTGAGCATGTCTGCCATCAGGTCCGGCATGGCCCACATGCCCTTGCCGATCTGCGCCTTGCCGGGCAGACCCGCCGCCAGGCCGGTGTCGACGTTCCAGTCCTCGTAGGACAGGATCCACTGCTGGGACTTCATGTCGGCCTTGCGGACCATCGGCCCGGCCTCCATGGAGGTGTGGATCTCGTCGCCGGTGCGGTCCAGGAAGCCGGTGTTGATGAACACCACGCGCTCGGCGGCGGCCTGGATGCAGGCCTTCAGGTTCACCGTGGTCCGGCGCTCCTCGTCCATGATGCCGACCTTGAGGGTGTTGCGCTCGAGCCCGAGCACGTCCTCGATCCGGCCGAACAGCTCGCTTGTGAACGCGACCTCGTCGGGCCCGTGCATCTTCGGCTTCACGATGTAGACCGAGCCGGTGCGGCTGTTCTTCAGCTTCACCTCCTCGGCAAGGCTGTGCTTGGCGATCAGCGAGGTGATCAGCCCGTCCATGATGCCCTCGGGCACCTCGTTGCCCTCGGCGTCGAGGATCGCGTCGGAGGTCATCAGGTGGCCGACATTACGCACGAACAGCAGCGAGCGGCCGTGCAGCACCAGTTCGCTACCGTCCAGCGCGGTGTACACGCGGTCGGGGTTCATGGTGCGGGTGAAGGTCTTCTCGCCCTTGGTGACCTTCTCCGCGAGTTCGCCCTTCATCAGGCCGAGCCAGTTGTGGTAGCACAGCACCTTGTCCTCGGCGTCGACCGCGGCGACCGAGTCCTCGAAGTCCATGATCGTGGTGACCGCGGACTCGAGCACGACGTCCTTCACGCCGGCGGTGTCGGTGCTGCCGATCGGGGACTGCGGGTCGATCTGGATCTCGATGTGCAGGCCGTTGTGCTTCAGCAGCACCGAGCTCGGCGACTCGGGGTCACCGAGGTAGCCGACCAGCTGGGAAGCGTCGGCCAGACCGATGCTGGTGCCATCCTCCAAACCGACCTCCAGCTCGCCGTCGACGATCTTGTAGGACGTCGAGCCGATGTGCGAGCCGGTGATCAGGGTGACCGAGTCGTCGAGGAAGTTGCGCGCCCACTCGATGACCTTGTCGCCGCGCACCTTGTTGTAGCCGGTGCCCTTCTCCGCGCCGTTGTCCTCGGGGATCGCGTCGGTGCCGTAGAGCGCGTCGTACAGCGAGCCCCAGCGCGCGTTGGCGGCGTTGATCGCGAAGCGGGCGTTCATGACCGGCACGACGAGCTGCGGGCCCGCGGTGACGGCGATCTCGTCGTCCACGTTCTGGGTGGCGATCCGGAAATCGGCGGGCTCGGGGCGCAGGTAGCCGATCTCGGTCAAGAAGTGTTTGTAGGCGGCTTTGTCGTAGTTCGCGCCGGGGTGCTCGGCGTGCCAGGCGTCGACCTTGCCCTGGATCTCGTCGCGTTCGGCCAGCAGAGCGCGGTTGCGCGGAGCGAGATCGTTGATGACCTGCTCGGCGCCGGCCCAGAACGCGGCGGAATCGACGCCGGAACCGGGGAGCGCCTCGTTCTCGACGAACTCGTGGAGAACGCGTGCCACCTGGAGCCCGCCGACCTGAATCCGCTCTGTCATCTACTGCCTCACTTCCGAAAAAGCCGAGTGGGAAAACAGTGCCATGTTACCCGTGGGTAGTGGTGCTACCGCGCGCCGGGTCGTCCGGCCGTCTGCCCATATCCGTCCGCCGCACCGAGGTGAGCTGGTCCTTCACCCGTCGGGTCGTCGAGCCGTCGGCGGTCGGCCGGACCGGCCGCTTGATCGTAACGCCCGCCCGATTTAATGTACTGATCGGAACATTAAGAGACAGGCAGGAGTTCAGGTGCCACTCACCGACAAGGTCGCCGTCGTCACCGGGGGGAGCCGGGGTCTGGGCAAGCAGATGGTTCTCGCGTTCGCCGAGGCGGGCGCGGATGTGGTGATCGCCAGCCGCAAACTGGACGGGTGCGCCGCGCTCGCCGAGGAGGTGACGCGGCGGTTCGGCCACCGCGCGCTGCCGGTGGCCTGCAACGTCAGCGACTGGTCGCAGTGCGACGCCTTGGTGGAGACCGTCTACGACGCGTTCGGCCGGGTCGACGTGCTGGTCAACAACGCGGGCCTCTCGCCGCTGTACCCGAGCTTGGACCAGGTCACCGAGGCGTTGTTCGACAAGGTCATCGGGGTGAACCTCAAGGGCCCGTTCCGGCTGTCGGCCCTGATCGGCAGCCGCATGGCGGCTGACGGCGGCGGCTCGATCATCAACATCTCCTCGATCGAGGCGACCAGGCCGGAGCCGTTCGCGGTCCCCTACTCCGCGGCGAAGGCGGGTCTCAACGCGCTCACCGGCGGGCTTGCCCAGACGTTCGCTCCCACCGTGCGGGTCAACACCATCCAGTGCGGCCCATTCGCCACCGACATCGCCACGGCGTGGCCCGACGAGCTGCGCGCGGAACTCGCCGAGCACAACGCGTTGCGCCGCGTCGGCGAACCGGAGGAGGTCGTCGGGGCGGCGCTGTTCTTCGCCACCGACGCCTCGGCGTTCTGCACCGGCGCCACCCTCGCGGTCGACGGAGGTTGGCGATGAAGGCGCTGACTTACGAAGGTCCGCAGCATATTTCTTACAGCGATCGACCGGAACCCGCTCTGCCCGGCCCCGACGGCGCGATCGTCCGGGTCACCGCGGCGGGCATCTGCGGCAGCGATCTGCACATCTACGGCGGACACGGATTCGTCGCGGGCGCCGGGTACGGCGTGGGGCACGAAGCGGTCGGCGAGATCGTCGAACTCGGGCCGCACACCCGCGGGTTATCGGTAGGCGACCGCGTGCTGGTCGCGGCCTCGGCAGGCTGCGACAGCTGCCCGCAGTGCCGCGCCGGGAAGGTCACCGCCTGCGCTCGCCACCCGCTGCCGGTCGACGCCTGCTACGGGCTCGGCGGCGCGCTGGCGGGGTGTCAGGCCCAGTCGCTGGCCGTCCCGCACGCCGCGGGCAATCTGGCGAAACTGCCCGACGAGGTGAGCGACACCGCCGCCGTAGCGCTCACCGACAACGCGCCCACCGCGTGGTACGGAGCCCGCCGAGCCCGGATCGCGCCGGGCGACACCGTGGTGGTGATCGGGCTCGGGCCGGTCGGTCTCATGGCGGTCCAGTCGGCCTTCGCGATGGGCGCGGCGCGGGTGCTCGGGGTCGACCTGCTGGCCGAACGCCGCGAGCGCGCCGCCGGCCTGGGCGCCGAGCCGGTCGAGTCGGACGACCCGAAACTCGCGATCCGCGAAACACTGCGCGGCGGAGCGGATGTCGCGATCGAGGCGGTCGGGGCGGACGAGACCATCAAGCTGGCGATCAGCGCGGTCGGACACGGCGGCCGGGTCAGCGTGATCGGCGTGAGCCACAATCGCGCCTATCCGTTCCATCTGATGGCGGCGCAGGTGAAGGACCTCGAGTTCCACATCGGATTGTGTTCGATCCAGTACGAACTGCCCGCGCTGCTGAAACTCACCGCGGGCGGCAGGTTGCGGCCGGAAGCCGTGGTCACTCACCACCTCCCGATGTCCGAAGGGCCCGCCGCGTACCGGATGTTCGCCGAGCGCGCCGACGGGGTGGGCAAAATCGTTCTGGATCCGTCGCGATGACCGCTCCGTCGCGCAGGCGCGGCCGCCCGCCCGCCGCCGAATCGACGGCGAGCGATACCAGGGAGCGGATCGTGGGAGCGGCGATCGACCTGTTCGCCGAACAGGGTTTCCACGGCACCGGCGTAGCCGAGATCGGCGAACGTGCCGACGTGCAACGCGGCGCGCTGTACTACCACATCGGTTCCAAAGAGGAACTGCTGTGGCAGATCCTGCGCGACTATATCCAGTTGATGCTGGCCGATGCCGAACAGATCGCCGACGGGCCCGGCGATCCGGTCACCAAGCTGCGCGAGCTGATCCACAGTCACGTGCGGCTGATCATCCGTCATCAGCGCGAGGTGGCCATCCAGGTGCGCGACGTCGGCGCGCTCACCGGCGAGCGCGCCGCGCAACTGCAGGACCTGCGCGACCGGGTGCAGCACTGCTGGCAGCGGGTCGTCGACGCCGGTCACGCGGCGGGGCTGCTGCGCACCGACGACCACGTGGTCACCAACAGCGTGCTCGGCATGCTGAACATGGTGTCGTTCTGGTACCGCCCGCACGGTGACCGCTCGCCCGGCGAGATCGCCGACATCCTCGCGACCACTTTGCTCGACGGCGTGGTGACCGGCACCGCGCGGGACACGAAAGGCTGACCATGGCTTGGGATTTCGAGACCGACCCGCAGTACCAGCGCAAGCTGGACTGGGCGGCGGAGTTCGTCCGCACCGAGGTGGAGCCGATGGATCTGCTCTACCTCAATCCGTACGACCGCACCGACACCGAGGCCATGGCGCTGCTGCGGCCGCTGCAGGAGCGGGTCAAGGAGCAGGGCCTGTGGGCCTGCCACCTCGGACCGGAACTGGGCGGCCCCGGCTACGGGCAGATGAAGCTCGCACTGCTCAACGAGGTGCTCGGCACCTCGGTGTGGGCGCCGTCGGTATTCGGCTGCCAGGCACCGGATTCCGGCAACGCGGAGATCCTCGCCCACTACGGCACACCGGAGCAGAAGAAGACCTATCTCGAGCCGCTGCTGGCCGGGGAGATCGGCTCCTGCTACGTCATGACCGAGCCGACCGGCGGCTCGGACCCGACACTGTTCCGTACCCGCGCGGTGCGCGACGGCGACGACTGGGTGATCAACGGCGAGAAGTGGTTCAACTCCAACGCCCAATTCGCCGCCTTCCACATCGTCATGGTGGTGACCGACCCGGACGTCGGTCCGTACCAGGGCATGTCGATGTTCATCGTGCCCGCCGACACCCCCGGTCTGGAGATTGTGAAGAACTTCCACGTCGCCGGGTTCAGCGAGCACGAGGGCCATCTGCGGTTCACCGACGTCCGCGTTCCCGCCGACCACCTGCTAGGTGCCGAGGGCCAGGGCTTCGTCGTCGCGCAGACGCGACTGGGCGGCGGCCGCGTGCATCACGCGATGCGCACGGTCGCCATGGTCGGTAAGGCGTTCGACATGATGGCCGAGCGGGCGGTGTCGCGCCCGATGCGCGGCGGCACGCTCGCCGGACTGCAGATGACCCAGGAACGCATTGCCGACAGCTGGATCGAGATGGAGCAGTTCCGGCTGCTGGTGCTGCGCACGGCGTGGCGCATCGACAAGGAGCAGGACTACAAGAAGGTGCGCAAGGACATCGCCGCCATCAAGGTCGCCATGCCCAAGGTCATGCACGACATCGCCCAGCGGGCGCTGCACCTGCACGGCGCGCTCGGCGTCAGCCAAGACCTGCCGTTCGTGGACATGCTCACCTACGCCGAGGTGATGGCGCTGGCCGACGGCCCCACCGAGGTGCACAAGGTCACCCTCGCGAAAGAGGTCCTGAAGGACTACGCCCCCTGCGACCCGGTGTACCCGAGCGGCTACCGGCCCGCGCTGCGCGAAAAGGCGCGCGAACTGGTCGCCCGGCGTCTGGAGCACGTCGTCGGCAACCTCTGAGCGCAGGGAGGCGTGTTTCCGCTCGGGCACTCCCCGATCGGATGACATCGTTCCGATTCGTCGACGCCGCCACCGCTGGCCCCCATAATGCGATGGAGGGCGAAACCTCTGCACAGTGACCTGCACCGGTCGCGCGACCACGCTGCGAGGAGAAGTCATGGTATCCGCACGCAGGATCGCTCGATCGCCGATCACCTGGGCCGTGGCGGTGCTGCTGGTGGCGGGGCTCGGCGTGGGGCTTGCCGCATTCCAGCCGTGGCGGCTGTTCACCGACACCACCGTCCACGAGGCCGCGCCGTCCGCCGCGCCGGCGCGCCCGGGCGATGCGCCGCCGCAGCCGCGGGTCATCGCGCGGGGCGCGTTCGTCTCCCACGAGCACGCCACCTCGGGTTCGGTCGTGGTGCTGCGGCTGCCCGATGGCGGCACGGTGCTGCGGCTGGAGAATCTCGACACCTCCGATGGCCCTGACCTGCACGTCTGGCTCACCGACGCGCCGGTGCGTGAGGGTCGCGACGGGTGGTTCGTCTTCGACGACGGCGCGCACACCGACCTGGGCGAGCTCAAAGGCAACCAGGGCGACCAGAACTACACCGTTCCCGCCGACGCCGACCTGGCACAGCTGACCAGCGTCGCGATCTGGTGCGACCGGTTCGACGTCTCCTTCGGCGCGGCCGAACTGCGACCGGTCTGATCGCGGCGCGGCCGCCCGGCGGCCCCGGCCGCACCGCCGAAAAATGACCCGACAACGGCGGGTGCGCTGTGCCACCATGTGTTTCGACAACGACCACCGCCTCGAGGTGGTCGCCGAGCAGTGGAGAGGAGGGGCGGCAGTGATTCCGGATACGACGAAGCGAATGGATGCCGAGACGGCGCGACCGTCGGCCGTGGGCTACGCGTTCGGCGAACCGATGCGGGCACCGCACGGCAAACCGGGCGACAGCCGCCTCCAGGCCCTCGGCTGATCGCCGAATTCCTCTCCTCCTTCGCTCCATTCCGCACGAAACATGGTGATTCCCATGACGTTCCGCCGTGCCGCCGATCAGGCGGCGATAACCGCCGACAACTGGATACACACCGGGGTCCTCGTCCTGAACGCCTCCTACGAGGCGCTCGACGAGATCAAGGCCGATCGGGCCGTGGTGCTGCTGGTCGCGGGAGCCGCGGAGTCGGTCGCCGACCGCGAGCCGCACTTCCCCATCCGGTCGCGGCACGTGGAACTCGTACTGCCACAGACGATTCGGCTGCTGCGCTACGTGTATCTGGAGCACACCGTGCTGGTACACGACGAGAGCAGGGCCACGCTGGCGGGCGTTCTGCGCCGCGACAGGAACCGCTGCGGTTACTGCGCGGGGTGGGCGCGCACCGTGGACCACATCCGGCCGCGGTCGCGAGGCGGCCCGAACACCTGGAGCAACCTGGTGGCCTGCTGCGCGCCGTGCAACGCGGCCAAGGCGGACCGCACCCCGGAGGAGGCGGGCATGCGCCTGCTCTGGGAGCCGAAGGCCCCCACCCATCAGGTCCGGCAGCAGCGCCGGATCTGGAAGCAACTCGCCGCGACCTGACCACGACCCGAGAAAGGAGAAGATCGCGATGACGCGCACCGAGACCACCGCCGTCGCGGAGCTGACCTTGGCCGACCTGCTCCCGCTCTCGGATTCCCGAGGGTGGCACCGGGCGGCCTGCCGCGGCGACCCCAACCACGAAGCCTGGTTCCCGTACCCCTCGCAGGACTTCGATTACGCGCGGGAGGTCTGCGCGCGCTGCCCCATCCGGGACGCGTGCGGTGACTTCGCCGCGCGCACCGGGCAGTCGGGTGTCTGGGGCGGGCACGAGTTCGACCGCGGACGAGTGATCCGCCACTGAGGTTCCGTCGTCGCGCAGCTTCCGGTGCGACGGCGGGCCGGTGCTGCCAACCGGCTCGCTCCCGGGCAGGGGAGCCTTGCCGAGTTCGTCGGGAGCCGGTGACCATACACTGAGGCGCGTGGGCACTCATCGCAGCGGAACCAGGTCCCGGGGCGTCAGCAAAGGTCCGGTTATCGTGATGGTCGCCGTTGCGTTACTGGCCGCGATCGTCGTCGGCTGGTTTCAGTTGCGCGATCGCGCGGCGAGCCAGGACAGCGCGGCGGCGGCCGAATGCGTAGAGGGGCCCGCGACCCTCTATGTGACGGCCGATCCGAGCATCGCGGCGCAGGTGCGGGCCGTCGCGGACAGCTACAACGCCACCCAACCCAAAGTGCGCGACCACTGCGCTCGGGTCACCGTGACGGCGCAGCCCTCCGAGGCGATCGTCGCCGCGTTCACCAGCGGCAAACCGTGGGATCAGGCGCTCGGGCCGCAACCGGCGCTGTGGATCGCCGATTCGACCCGTTCGATCGAATCCATGCGCGTCCCGGGCCTGATCGAGGGCGCGCCGGTATCGATCGCCGCCAGTCCGATCGTGCTGGCGGTGCCGGAGGAACTGCACCGCGCACTGGAGCAGGCGGAGGCCTCCTGGGCGGATCTGCCCCGGTTGCAACAGGGTTCGCTCGGCGAGATCGGGCTGAGCGGATGGGGCGGGCTGCGGCTGGGCCTGCCCGCGGGTGACGCCACGCTGGCCGCGGCCGCGGCGGTCGGGTCCGCGGTGTCGGGCGCCGAGCCGCTCAGCGAGCAGGCGGCGCAGTCCGGTCAGGTCGTCGCCGCTGTCTCGGGGCTCGCCGCAGACGCACCGCAGGTCTCGGACACCGCCGCCGCGCTGACCGAGATCACGACGCAGGACGCGCCGATGCACGCGATTGTGGCTACCGAACAGCAACTCAGAGGCCTGCCCGGCGTCGTCGCATTCCGCCCCGCCGGATCGGCGCCGGTAGCGGATTATCCGGCCGCCTTGATGTCCGGCGCCTGGGTGGACAAGACGCAGAACCTCATCGCCGGGCGATTCACCGACTACCTGCGCAGGCCCGAGCAGGCCCAGGCCTTCGTCACCGCGGGTTTCGGCGGTGCGCCGCAGACCACGGCCGCCGTCCCGACCCGCGCCGCACTCGACAAGGTACGCGCCACCCTGGCGAATCCCGTTCTCGGCGTGCGGTCCACGGTCCTGGTCGACGTGTCGGCGTCGATGGGGACCGCCGAGGGCGCGACGACGCGACTGGCGAACGTCCTGGCCGCCCTGAACTCGACCATGACGGTCATGCCACCCGATTTCGGCCTCGGGGTATGGACCTTCGGCAAGAACCTCGACGGCAACAACCCGTACCGGGTGGCGGCCGCCACCGCCTCGCTCAGCCCCGACCAGCGGACGAAGATCAGTACCGCGCTGAGCGCAGTGCGGCCCGGTGAGAGCAAATCCGACCAGGCGTACCCGTCCCTGATCGCGGCGTACAAGAGCGCGGCCACCGGGTACACGCCGGGCCGCACCAATTCGGTGCTGCTGATCACCGACGGGCCCGACGACGATTCCACGGTCACCGGCGCCCAGCTGGCCGCCGACATCGCCGCGGCGACCGACCGTGCCCGACCGGTGCGCGTCGACGTCATCGTGCTCGGCGGCAGCGGCACCCAGACACTCCAGGCTGTGGCGCAGCAGACCGGTGGGAGTTACACCCGGCTGGCGAGTACCGACGATATCGCCTTCGGTTCCGCCGTCGTCGAGGCGCTCACCACACCGTAGCCGCCTCCGAGTACCCCGGAGGCACGGCCGGTGCGGACATCAATTCGCGTACGCCTCCAACGGCGGACAAGCGCACACCAGGTTTCGGTCGCCATAGGCGCCGTCGATCCGGCGCACCGGCGGCCACACTTTCGCCCTGGCATGCCCGAGACCGCGGGGATAGACGGCCACTTCCCGGCTGTAGGGGTGCTCCCAGTCCCCCACCAGCGACGCCGCGGTGTGCGGCGCACCGCGCAGCGGGTTGTCGGTCGCCGGCCACACGCCCGCGGCGACCTGGTCGATCTCCGCGCGGATCGCGATCATCGCCTCGATGAAATCATCCAGCTCGGCGAGGTTTTCGCTCTCGGTGGGCTCTACCATCAACGTGCCCGCCACCGGGAAGCTCATGGTGGGCGCGTGGAAACCGTAGTCCGCCAGGCGTTTTGCCACATCGTCGACGGTGACGCCGGTCTGTTTGGTGATCTCGCGCAGGTCGAGGATGCACTCGTGCGCCACCATGCCGTGCTCGCCGGTGTAGAGCACCGGGAAGTACTCGTCCAGCCGCCGCGCAATGTAGTTCGCCGAGGCGATCGCCGACAGCGTGGCCCGGCGCAGTCCGTCGGCGCCCATCATGCGGATGTAGGCCCAAGTGATAGGCAGGATCGACGCCGAGCCGTACTTCGCCGCCGACACCGCGTGCGATCCCGATTCCAGCGGGTCGCCGGGCAGGTACCGCGCCAGGTGCGCGCGCACGGCGACCGGGCCGACGCCGGGACCGCCGCCGCCGTGCGGGATGCAGAAC
Organism: Nocardia sputi; assembly: GCF_023501985.1. Taxonomy (NCBI): domain Bacteria; kingdom Bacillati; phylum Actinomycetota; class Actinomycetes; order Mycobacteriales; family Nocardiaceae; genus Nocardia; species Nocardia sputi. The sequence goes on from NZ_JAMFLC010000023.1 coordinate 139,032, forward strand.
GTCTTGTGCAGGTTCAAGTGGCTCACGTCGCCGCCGAACCGGCCCGGCCTGGCGAGGCCGACCAGCGCGTTCAGATTCGCGCCGTCCACGTACACCTGGCCGCCCGCGTCGTGCACCAACGCGCACAATTCGGCGACCTCGTGCTCGTAGACGCCGTGCGTGGAGGGGTAGGTGATCATGATGCAGGCCAGCCGGTCGGCATGGTCGGCGATCTTGGCCCGCAGGTCGTCGAGGTCGACGTCGCCGTTGGCGCGGCACTTCACCACCTCCACGCGCAGCCCTGCCATGGCCGCCGACGCCGCGTTGGTCCCGTGCGCGCTGGACGGGATCAGGCAGGTGTCGCGGTGGGTGTCACCGCGGTCGAGGTGGTAGCGGCGGATCGCCAGCAGCCCGGCGTACTCACCCTGGCTGCCCGCGTTGGGTTGCAGGCTCACCGAGTCGTAGCCGGTGATGTCGGACAACCAGCGTTCCAGGTCCGCGATCACCTTCAGCAGACCTGGGGCGTCTTCGACCGGCGCGTAGGGGTGCACGCGCGCGAAGCCGGGCCAGGTGATGGCCTCCATCTCCGCGGTGGCGTTGAGCTTCATGGTGCAGGAGCCGAGCGGGATCATGCTGCGGTCCAGCGCGATGTCTTTGTCGGACAGCGTGCGCAGGTACCGCAGCATCGCCGTCTCGGTGTGGTACTTCGTGAACGCGGGGTGGGCCAGGAACTCCGAGGTGCGGTTCTCGATCGCCGCGACGGGCGCGGGCGCCCCCGGGTCCGGCGACACCGCGGTGCCGAAGGACTCGAGCACGGCCGCGACATGCGCGTCGGTGGTCGCCTCGTCGCAGGCGATGCCGACGTGGTCGGCGTCGACCAGCCGGAGATTGATGCCGCGCGACTTCGCTTTCGCGACAACGGCTTCCGCGCCACCGGGCACGTGCGCGAGCACCGTGTCGAAGAAGCTGTCGTGCACGACCGCGCCGTCCAGACCGGCCGCGATCGCCGCCGCGTGCCCGTGCACCCTGCGGGCGATGGCCCGCAGACCGTCGGCGCCGTGGTAGGAGGCGTACATCGCGGCCACGACGGCCAGCAGCACCTGCGCGGTACAGATGTTGGAGGTCGCTTTCTCCCGCCGGATGTGCTGCTCGCGGGTCTGCAAGGCGAGGCGGTAGGCGACCGCGCCGTCGGCGTCCACCGAGACGCCGACCAGGCGGCCGGGCAGTTGCCGGGCCTGCGCCTGCCGCACCGCGAGGTATCCGGCGTGCGGGCCGCCGAAGCCGAGCGGGACGCCGAAGCGCTGGGTGGTGCCGAAGCAGACGTCGGCGCCCTGCTCACCGGGCGGGGTGATCAGCGTCATCGCCAGCAGGTCGGCGCCGATCGCCACCAGCGCGCCGCGATCGTGCGCCGCCGCGATGAGGCCGGTCCGGTCGAGAATCCGGCCGGAGGCCCCCGGCGTCTGTGCCAGGACACCGAAGAACTCCCCGTCGGGCAGTTCGCCCGTGGACAGATCCGCCTCGACGATCTCCAGGCCCAGCGGCTCGGCCCTGGTGTAGAGCACTGTTCTGGTCTGCGGGAACAGGTCGGTGTCGATCAGTAGCCGGGCGGAAGAGGACCGGCCCGCGCGACGCAGCAGCGTCATCGCCTCGGCGGCGGCGGTGGCCTCGTCCAGCATGGACGCGTTGGCGACGTCCATGCCCGTCAGCTCCGACACCATGGTCTGGAAGTTGAGCAGGGCCTCGAGCCTGCCCTGGCTGATTTCGGGTTGGTAGGGGGTGTAGGCGGTGTACCAGGCCGGGTTCTCCAGGAGGTTGCGCACCAGCACCGGCGGGGTCAGCGTGTCGTAGTAGCCCAGGCCGATCATCGAGGTGGCCACGGTGTTCGACTTCGCGAGCGCCGCGAGTTCGGCGAGCACCTCGTGCTCGGAGCCCGCCGCGGGCAGTCCGGCAAGGCCGTCGCTGTCCAGGATGCTCGCCGGGAGCGCCTCGACGGCCAGCTCGTCGAGCGACGGCACGCCGACGACGTCCAGGATCCGGGCTAGTTCGTCCCGGTCGGGTCCGATATGGCGGTCGGCGAATGAGCGAGTCACAACAGCTCCCAAGGTCGGGCGGGTCGACCGGGCGGTCGACGGGTACCTGCCCTCCCCCTCTGTCGTGGCGCCTGAGAGATTCGGGTGCCGCGACCGGTGGCCGAGCCCCTTTCCCCATGGGCGGGCGGCTCGAAGCCACCGCTTTCCAGAGGCGCCGAAGCCCGCACGGTCCCTGTTGCCTGAGAGATTGACGGGGAGGTGCTGCTCCTTCGGCGCTCGGACTCGTTTCGAGACCGAGACTCTCCCGCACGGCGGCGACGCACCGTCAGTTTATGCCGCCGCCACGCCGGGGCGCGCCACCGGACCCCGCCTGGGCCGTGTCGTCCTGGTCACTCGCCAGACCGAGGGAGAATGACCGTCAGACGGCCAGGCCCGCGCGCAACCTCGTCGCGGCGAGCACGATCGACTCCGCTTGGATGCCCACCAGACGAGCCAGCGGTACCGCGACACCTGGCGCGTTCTGCTCCACGTCGGCGCACCACTGGTCGAATATCGCGGCGAACCGGTCGCGCTCGGCGGCCAGCACCGGTGCGGCGTCGCGAGCGTATTCGTCCTCGAGCAGACGCAGCAGCATGCCGCCCAGCCGCAGGCGCAGCATCGCGGTCCAGTCGTAGCGCCCGACGAATATCTCGCCCCTGGTCGCGATGCGGTTGCGTTCCGGTGCGGCCTGTCTGCTCACCGCGAGACCGGGCAGCCCCGCGACCAGCGCACGGACCGACCGCTCGAACGGGCTACGGCCGCTCAACCGGCCGTCGACGCGGGCGAGCACCTCGGAGGCCACCTCGGCCATGGCCCGGTAGTCGGCGGCGGTGGCGTCGAGCAACTCGCCCAGTACGCGGTCGCCCGCCGAGGCGTCGCCGATGCGCGCGTCGACCCAGAGCGGCAATTCGCACACCAGGATCGCCGTGCCGTAACGCGCCGCGTAGTCGCGGCAGCCACCCCCGCCCAGCGCGGCGACCGAGTCCAAACCCTGCGCGGCGAGCAGGTCGGCCATCGCCGCGAAGGATGGCAGTTCGAAGACTCCGGGGGCCAGCGTGCGGGCGCCGGGTGAGTCGGGTTCGCCGTGGTAGATCGGCACGTCGGCGGCGGCGAGGCGAGCGGTCAGCGCCGACCAGTACTCCGGGTCGCCGCCGGATGTGTAGAAGAACCCGCCGCCGAATTCGGCGTTGTGCAGCGAGGCGATCAGTACGGGCCGCGTGCGGTCGATCAGCGACATCATCGCTCTCGTCTCCGGGAGCGGGATGCCCACGCGGCGGCCACGCCACACGGTCGGGAAGCACCATTCCGGTTGCTCGGCCGCGGGTGGGCGGTAGAAGCCGCGTGCGACGCCGGTCCTGGTGTGCGGACCGGCGAACCACCCTTCGTTCAACCGGGTTCCGTCCGGGTCGACGCACAGCACGAAATGCCACGTCGCGCCCACGGTCGCCGTCTCGTCCACGACCATCCGGCCGAGCAGGTGGCGGATCGTGGCCATGCCGATGGGCTCGTTCGGATGCGGATTGCCGAAGACCAAGATGTGCCGGTCACCCGATCCGACCGTCACCTCGCGGATCGGGTCGCCCCCGCGGGAGCGTCCGAGTTCGGTGATGGAGATCCGGTCGGGATGGCCGGCGGCCAGTGCGTCGGCGAATCCGTTCAGTTCGTCGACGGTCGGGAACGCGTCGATCCGGCCGATCGGCCCGACGAGCCCGGTGATGTCGCCCAGTCGCACGGCGGCCCCCCTCTCGCTGCCGCCACGGCCCGGTCACCCCGCCGGACGGCGCTCTCACACACGCACGGCCGGGAGACTGCCCCGCTCTACCCGGCCGTGTGTGCGCATCACCTGTTTCTTTCCGCGCCGAACGGCGCGGGGTCTAGCCGGTCTTGCGGTTCATCCGCGCCTTGCGGCGGAACGACAGCTCGTCCTCGGGACGTTCGGTGATCGCCGACGCGCGCTCCGCGGGGAAATTCGCGATGGCGCCGGTCAGTTCGCGCATGGCGCCGCTGACGGCTATCCCGAAGACCCCCTGCCCGCCCTGCAGTAAATCGACGACCTCTTCGGCCGAGGTGCACTCGTAGACCGAGGTGCCGTCGGAGAAAAGCGTGATCCCCGCCAGGTCCTGCACGCCACGGCTACGCAGATGATCCACGGCTATCCGGATGTTCTGCAGCGAGATGCCCGCGTCGAGCAACCGCTTGACGATCTTCAGGACCAGAATGTCCTTGAACGAGTACAGCCGCTGACTTCCCGACCCCGCCGCGCTCCGGATGGAAGGCACCACCAGACCGGTGCGCGCCCAGTAGTCGAGCTGCCGGTAGGTGATTCCGGCCACCTGGCATGCACTGGGAACGCGATAGCCGACCAGATCGTCAGGTACCGAGTCGTCGGGGAACAGGCCTGGCTGTACCACATCCTGCGATTGCTCTGCCACTGACCACTCCCTTGCCTCGCCGACGCATTCCCAGCCTCATCAATGACCCGGCTCCGTCACCGACCGAATCGGTGCGGATTCGGCCGAAACGGTCGTGGCCCAACTGTCGAGATTACTCCCCACGATTGTCCAGGGAGCGACGTCATCGAGCCAAACGCGACGCGCGGTAAAAGTCTCGACCTCTACTTCAGCTGTCGGTCGCCTTGAAGTCGTCGGGGGACACCGACTCGAGGAACTCCTTGAACTTCTCCACCTCGTCCTCACGCTCGTCCGGCATCACCAGCCCGGCCTCCTCCAGAACCGACTCCTCGGCATGGATCGGGCAACCCACCCGCAAGGCGATCGCAACCGAATCCGACGGCCGCGCCGAGATCCGCAGATCGTTCTCGAAGACCAGATCCGCGTAGAAGGTGCCCTCCTGCAGATCCACGATCCTGACCTCCTTGAGGGTGTGCCCCAGTTCGGTGATCAGGATCTTGATCAAGTCGTGCGTCAGCGGGCGGATCGGCGTCACCCCCTCCTGCTCGAGGACGATCGCAGTCGCCTCGGCTTGCCCGATCCAGATCGGCAGATACCGGTCGCCCGCCACTTCGCGGAGCAACAGCACGGGCTGGTTCTGTGGCTGCTCGACACGGATGCCGATCACGCGCATTTCGCTCATCGCACTGCCTCCCATACTCGCCGCCGGCCCGGCATGACCGCTGCAGAGCTCGCCGTACCACGAGTCTAGGCGAACCCGCACCGGTCCAGCGATCCGTCTGCACAGCCGAAATCACAGTGCCGGTTCGGCGAAACCTCCGAGCCCGGGGCGCGCCGGGGATCAGCCCCCGAGCGACCCCCGGACCGAGGACTTCACCAGACAGGTGTGCAGGGTCAGCGACAGCGCGGCCAGTTCGCGCACCGTCTCCTCCGCGCGGGCGCGCGCACCCGCGTCACGGCTCTTCGCGATCGGGGCGACGATCTGCGCCACGAGCGCGGCTTCGCGGTCGGCGGCGAGTTTGAAGGCACGCAGATGCCGTGCCTCCAAACCGAATTCGGCCATCGCCCGCGCGGTCTTGGCAAGCGTGACCGCATCGGCGTCGAAGTAACCCGCCGGACCGGGCGTGATCAGGTTCGCCCGGATGAGATCGATGAGGAACCTCTCATCGATCCCGGCCTGGTCGAGCAGATCAGCCCGGGTCACCCGGATTTCGTGATCGAACCGCAGATCTTCCGGGGAGACCTCGCTCGGCACGACGCCGAGCCGCCGAGGCGGGGGCACCGGGCGCCCGCCACGGTCGGAACCCGGTACGGCCTGTTCGGCATCGGGTGCGCCGGGTCCGGGCTCCGGCGCCCCGGACCGGACGGAGTGCGCTCGGGCGCGGGCTTCCCGCACGCCGAGCGTCGCCGCACCGCTGTCGATGGCCTCGAGCTGTTCCTTGATCACCTTCAACGGCAGGTACTGATCGCGTTGCGCGGTCAGCACGAACCGGAGCCGTTCGACATCCGCCACGGAGAATCTGCGGTAGCCCGAAGGCGTCCGCTCCGGCCGGATCAAGCCCTCCGCTTCCAGGAAGCGGATCTTGGAGATGGTGACGTCGGGAAAGTCGGGGCGCAGCAGGTCGAGCACGGAGCCGATCGACATCCCTCCGCGTGCCCACTGCGCCGCACCGGTCACAGCGCCAGGTCCTTCATGATCACGAGCCTTTCATGAGGTATACGACCCAGCGCCGACGTTGTCATAGACTCCCCGCGCCCGCCGACGAGTCGGTCACCTGGGCGCGCGGTCCGGTGAGGAACACCAGCCGGAACTTGCCGATCTGCACCTCGTCACCGTTCTGCAGTTCCGAGGAGTCCACCGGCTCCCGGTTCACGTACGTGCCGTTCAGGCTGCCCACGTCGACGACCTGGAACGAGTCGTCGTCCTGACGGAACTCGGCGTGCCGACGGCTGACGGTGACGTCGTCGAGAAAGATGTCACTGTCGGGGTGACGGCCGGCCGACGTGGTCGGCTGATCCAGCAGGAACCGCGAGCCCGCGTTCGGGCCGCGCTTGACGACCAGGAGGGCCGCGCCAACGGGCAGACCCTCGACCCCTTGGACCGGCTGCTCGCCGGTCTGCTCTCCGGAGCGCGACGCGTCGACCTCGTTCAGGAAATCCGCGCGGAAGACCGACGTCGTCTCGGCCGCGGTCTCCCCGTAACCCGGGTCTTTGTTCTCGCTCACCGTTTCTCTCCTCCTCGAACCTGATTATCCCATGCAAGCAGGTGATACCTCTGGCACCACGACCTGCCGTCGAGTCTCTCGGATTCCCGGCGGGGGCGCCGGGGCATCTGTTGGCATTGACCGTACCCTGCCGGGCCGCACCCGTGCAGGTAGAACTGGGAAGGCTGCTTCAGCCCCCGATAACTCCTTGATAACCTGCGGCATCCAGCAGTTCACCGAGTGTCGCGTCGAGGCTCGCCGCATCGCGAACCTCCAACTCGAACAACCACCCCTCACCGTAGGGGTCGGCGTTCAACGTCTCCGGCTCCGAGGTCAGCTTGTCGTTCACCGCAACGACTTTCGCGCTCAGAGGGGCGTAGATGTCCGACACGCTCTTGGTCGACTCCACCTCCGCGATGCTGTCCGCGGCGGCCACGTCCGCGTCCGTCTCGGGCAGCTGCACGAACACAACGTCACCGAGTTGAGACTGGGCGTAGTCGGTGATGCCCACCCGCACCCGGGTCGGGGCGATCCGGCGTACCCACTCGTGCTCCTCGGTGTAGAGCAGATCCTCGGGGGTCTGGGTCACGGGCCGTCCTTTCTTTTGAACGTTGCACGCAAACTCTATCGGCTACGCCGTTCGGTGCCCCACAGCCGGTATCGCTCTTGCGACCGCGATGGCTCTAGCGGTGTAGAGCACGCCGGTCCACACATAGACCGCCGTGCCCCAGATCAACAGCGCCCCGCCGAAGGCGCGCCCGAAACCGGCGGCCGCCCAGTCCATCTGCCCGGCCAGCAGCCAGGGCAGGGCGGACATCAGCGCGAAGGTGGCCGCCTTGCCCAGGTAGATCACCTCCGGCGGAGGCAGGTCGCGGCGTTTGTACACCGGCAACGTCGCGGTGAGTACGAGGTCGCGCCCCACCAGGATCGCCGCCACCCACCACGGCATCAGACCGCGGATCACGAAGGCCGCCAGCGTGGTGACCAGATAGAGCCGGTCGACGAACGGGTCCAGCAGCTCCCCCAGCCGCGAGGACTGGTCCAGCAGCCGGGCCAGTTTGCCGTCCAGGAAGTCGGTCAGGCCGCTGGCGACCAACAACGCGAACGCCCAGCCATCGGCCCGCTCGATCAGCAGCAACCACAGGAACAGTGGCACGCCCAGCAGGCGCAGCACGCTCAGCGCGTTCGGCACGGTCAGGATGCGGTCGGCGAAGACGCCCCGCACTCCGCCGGCGCGTTCCTCCGGTTGCGCTGTGCCCGATTCGGTTGTCACGACCCGTGCATACCCCATCGACCCGGTTCCCCGCCATCTCCACGCGCCGAATTTCCGGCTATCGGCGCGCCGGGCCCGTGCGAGGATGGTTTCCGCCACAACGCGGCGGTGACAGAATGATCGGAAAATTTTCTCATCGTGCGGGCCGCTGTGTGGCGCCCGCAACTCGCTGACCTCGTTCCGCAGGCGTGGGCGGCTGCGCACCAGGCAGGGCACCGGCCAGCCGAACCCCTACCTGGATCCCGCTGGCCCACGACATCGGCCGCCGGTTCGAGGCGAAGGTCGACGGCGACACCCACGGATTGATCATGGACGTGTTCGACATCCCGGCCACCGCGCACTACATCGGTGGATGCGTGATCGGCGACAGCCCGCAGACCGGCGTGGTCGACCCGTACCAGCGGGTCTACGGTCATCCCGGCCTGCATGCGGCGGACGGGTCGGCGGTGACCGCCGACCTCGGCGTGAACCCGTCGTTGACGATCACCGCGCAGGCCGAGCGCGCGATGGCGTTCTGGCCCAACCGTGACGAGCCCGAGACCAGGCCGGAGCTGGGGTCGCCCTACCGGCGCATCGCCGGCGTCCCCCGCGCGTCCCGCGGTCCCCGCGTCGGGACCGGGCCGCGCTGCGGCTGCCGATCGAGCCCGTGCCGCCCCGCGCGCCGGTGCGGTGCGGCGACACCACGCGGCGGTGGCGGTCCGCACCGGCTAGCGTGATCCGTTGTGTCAGACAGTGGTATCGACCTGCGCTCCTACGTGCCCGCCGAGGAGGTCCACGCGCGGGGCCGCGCGCTGCGTCAGCGGGTTCCGGTCATCGCCAGGGACAGGGAGGCGACCAGCGTGCGGCGGCCGGGCGTGCTCGACTTCGTCGAGGCGAGCAACGCCGGGCGGCTGCCGCACCTGATACCGCTGCGCATCGGGCGGATGATCAGCTCGCCGTTCACCTTCTACCGGGGCGCGGCGGGTTTGATGGCGGCCGATCTGGCGGGTGGCCCGGACAGTGGGCTCCCGGCCCAGCTGTGCGGTGACGCGCACGCGGCGAACTTCGGCCTGTACGGCACGGCGCGCGGCGAGATCATCATGGACATCAACGACTTCGACGAGACCGTCGAAGGACCCTGGGAATGGGATCTGGAGCGCCTCGCGGCCAGCCTGGTACTGGCCGGGCGCGAGGCGGGCGCCGACGAGGACGAGTGCCGCACCGCGGCGCGCGATGCCGCCCGCTCCTACCGCCTGGCCGTGGACGAGCTGGCCGCGATGCCGTTCATGACGTCCTGGTGCGCGCTTCCGGACGAGTCGGTGATCACCCAGGCCAAGGCCGACGCGCTGCTCGACGATTTCCAGAAGGCCGCCAAGAAGGCGCGCAAGAACACCAGCGCCAAAGTGGTGGCCAAGTGGACCGCGCACCTGGAAGATCACCAGACCGGCATCCGCAAGCACCGCTTCGTCAGCGATCCCCCGATTCTCACCACGGTGGACGAGCGCGTCGCCGAGGCGGTGATCGGCGGGCTGGAGCGCTACGCCGACACCCTGCCCGAGTCGCGGCGCAACCTGCTGGCTCGATTCGCCGTGTCCGACATCGCTTTCCGGATCGTCGGGACCGGAAGCGTCGGCCTGCGCACCTATCTCGCGCTGCTGCACGGCAACGACGGCGAAGCGCTTGTCCTGCAGGTGAAGCAGGCCCCTTCCGCGGCACTCGCCCCGTTCCTGCCGACGCCCCCGGTGCGGCACGAGGGTGAGCGAATCGTGCGGGGAGCCAGGCTGGTTCAGTCCGAATCGGACATCCTGCTCGGATGGACGTCTCTCGATCCGGACGGAGGCGGCGCCGAAATGCCGTTCATCGTACGGCAATTCCGCAATCTCAAGGGCAGCATCGATCCCGCCGAGCTGCCCGCGAGCGACCTCGACGACTACGGACGGCTGGCGGGCGCGTTGCTGGCCAGGGCTCACTCCCGCTCGCTGGATCCGCGTCTGCTGTCGGGATATCTGGACGGCGACGAGCGCTTCGACGACGCGGTGGCCGCCTTCGCCGTGCGCTATGCCGACCGCACCGAAGCCGATCACGCCGAGTTGCTCGCGGCCGTGCGGGCGGGCCGGATCCCGGCCGAAGAACCGGCGTAGAGCCCGCGCGACGGGAGCGGCGCCGACAGCCGACACGCCATGCGTCGGCGTGCGCGCGGCGAACCCGTTGCGCCACCTCGTATCCTGTCCTCTGTCGAGTGTCGACGTGAAGGGCGGTCGCCAATGCTCGTGCGAGTCCAGAACGCCGCAGGCACCAATGCCGAGCGCGCGCTGATCGATTGGTTGCGCACCTGGAAGGACCCCGACAGTCCGCATGGTGTCGCGACGATCACCTGCAGCCTGTTCCACAAGAATCGGCTGCACCAGTTCGACGCTGTGATCTGGACGCCGACCAGCTGCGTGGTGATCGAGGCCGACGCGCTCGTCTCCCGCCAGGACGGTGTGCTGGAGGTCCCGCTGAACGGGCCGTGGTCGATCAACGGCGAGCCGGTCGCGACGGAGAGCCGCGATCGCCGCACACCGGTGGACAAGTCCCGCGAGCACACCTTCGCGTTGCAGGAGTGGCTGGCCGCCCGTGGTCTCGGGCAGCGCGTCGTCCACGGCGTCGCGCTGTTGGTCACGATGCCGGGCGCTCAGCTCCAGCTCGAACAGCGATGGGCCGATCCGAGCTTCGACGTGATCCTCGGCGACGATCCCGGCCGCTTGCGGCACTACTTCGAAGCCCTCGCCGCGCAGGAGAAGCACCTCTGGACGGCCAACGACGTCGCCGTCGCGTTCCGCGGACTCGGCATCCTGCCCTATCTCCCCGCCCCGCAGGACCTGCTCAACGAGGGCTTCCTCGGCCCGATCGACATCACGCTCTGGCACGGCGGTCCCAACCAGGCGCAGGCCGAGGCGTACGCGGAGGAGCTCGCGCAGGCCGAACGGGAGGCGCAGGCGTCCGCCTTCGCCATCCGGGCGCCGTGGTACAGCCCGTGGAAGCTGTATCCCCGAGAGGCCGGTGACCTCGACTTCGGCCGGGCGGTGATGCGTACTGTCCTGGCGATCGGGATGGTGGTCGGCTTCGTCTGGATCGTGTGGTTCGTGGTCACCGCGATCACCGCGTACGGTCCGGGCTGACCGGCCGCGGTGTAGCGCGGACGGCCTGGCCTGCGCGGGCGCAACCTGACCAGTGCCCGCGGCAGAAGCCCGCGGTCCCCGACCAGGGCGTCTGTTACGAGGGCGCCGAGATCGGCTGGTTCCGGTCGAAGACGCTCGCGTCGTCGAGCATGGCGGCGCGCAGCATCGACTCCGGCACACCCATGGCCTCGACCAGCGTCAGAGCGTGCGGCCGTAGCCGGTCGACCAGCTCGTTGACGCCACGGCGGATCGCTTTCGCCCGCTCCACCGACATGAACCGGTGCATGATGAACCAGGCCTGGTTCTCCTCGATGGTGGTGTAGACGAACAGGTCGCACATCCACTCGGCGAGTTCGCGCGCGTCCGGATCCTCGATGTCGGCGATGCCCTCGATGAACGCCTCGAGCACGAGGCGCTCGATATGCGCCGACCCCGCGGCCAGGATGTGGTCCTGGGCGTTGTTGAACGCCTCGAACGGACCGGTCTCCTCGGCCCTCGCGCGCAGCCGGTGCGCCGCCGTGCGGACCAAGTAGTCCTCGCGGTCGGCGAACAACTGCAGCTGCACCGACCGGCGCGACAGATCGCCTTCATCGATGGACTCGCCGCTGCGGTCGCGCAGCGTCTGGATCAGCTGACGCACGCCGGATCGCTTGCGCACCACGTCACCGGCCATGGTCGCGGCGAAGCGCACCCAGCCCAGCGCGTCCAGGTCGCGCACCTCATCGGCATAGGCGGTGAGCAATTCCTTGGCCACCAACTGGGTGAGCACGACGTTGTCGCCCTCGAAGGTGGTGAACACGTCGGTGTCGGCCTTCAAGGTGACCAGCCGGTTCTCCGTGAGATACCCCGCGCCGCCGCATGCTTCGCGGCATTCCTGGATGGCGCGAGTGGCGTGCCTGGTCTGCGCGACCTTCAGGCCGGCGGCGCGCTTCTCCAGCGCGCGTTGCGCGCCCGCCTCGAGATTCTGGCCGGTCTGCACCAGGTGCATCCGGCGCACCAGGTCGTTCTGCGCGAAGGCGAGTGCGTAGGACTTCGCGACCAACGGCAGCAGCCTGCGCTGATGGCTGCGGTAGTCCAGCAGCACCGTCTCCACCCCGGTGTCCGGGTCGGAGAACTGGCGGCGCTGCAGCGCGTAGCGCACCGCGATGCTCAGCGCGACCCGCGCGCCGGCCGCGGCCGCGCCACCGACGCTGACCCGGCCGCGCACGAGGGTGCCGAGAGTGGTGAAGAACCGACGGCTCGGGTTCTCGATCTCGGAGCTGTAGGTGCCGTCCGGCGCGACGTCGGCATAGCGGTTGAGCAGGTTCTCCCGTGGCACTCGCACGTGATCGAAGACGATGCGCCCGTTGTCCACGCCGGGCAGGCCGCCTTTGAGACCGTCGTCATAGGTGGTCACGCCGGGCAGGTCGGCGCCGTTCTCGTCGCGGATCGGCACCAGCAGGCAGTGCACGCCTTTGTTCTCGCCACGGGTGATCAACTGCGCGAACACCGCGGCCATCCTGGCGTGTTCGGCCGCGCCGCCGATGTAGTCCTTGCGGGACGACGGAGTGGGCGAGTGCACGACGAATTCCTGGGTCTGCGGATCGTAGGTCGCCGTCGTCTCCAGGTTCGCGACGTCGCTGCCGTGCCCGGACTCGGTCATGGCGAAGCATCCGAGCAGGTCCAAGGAGATCAGGCGCTCGATGTACTCCCGGTGCCGTTCGGTGCCGAGGTTCTCCACGGCCCCGCCGAACAGCCCCCACTGCACGCCGGCCTTCACCCACAGCGACAGATCGGCGTAGGCCAGCATCTCCATGCCGACCACCGCCGCTCCCGGCTCGCTGGTGCCGCCGTTCTCCCGGCGGAAGCCGCGCTCGGCGAACCCCATCGTGGAAACGGCCTTCATCTGGTCGAGCACCCGGGCCCGAGCGGCCTTGAAGTCGAGGTAGGGGTCGCCGGTGAACTCCTCCCCGGCCAGCAAGATCCGGGCTTCCTCCCGGACGGCCGCCCAAGGTCCGTCGAGTGCCGCGCGTAGGTGGTCCGCCGTCGTTGCCGTGCCGCTAGTCATAACTCGACGATAGCCCCGTACACCGGCGGCAAACCGTGATGCGCGACAAGTCCGCGGGAGGGTCTTGCTAGACCGTTGAACAACTGTTTAATATACTGAACATGTGTTTAATCAACAGCCCGTTCCGCAAGGATCCACCGAGGACCTGACCACCGCGGCCCGCATTCGCGATACCGCGATCGAGGTCTTCGGCGAACACGGATTCCAAGTCGGAGTCCGCAAGATCGCCGCCGCCGCCGGCGTCTCCCCCGGGTTGGTCAACCATCACTTCGGTTCCAAGGACGGCCTGCGCGCCGCCTGCGACGAGCGGGTCCTGCAGTTGATCCGCGACGAGAAGGTCAAGGCGATCACCGCGTCGTCCATGAAGGCGGGGATGCTCGAGTCTCTGGCCGAACTCGAGTCGTACGCACCGCTGGTCGCCTATATGGTGCGCAGCCTTCAGGCGGGGGGACCGATGGCGGAATCATTGTTCGAGCACATGGTCGCCGACGCCGAGGGGTACCTCGAGCGGGCGGTTCAGGCGGGCGCCATCAAGCCGAGTCGCGACCCCGCGGCGCGCGCGCGTTACCTGATGATGCTGAACGTCGGCGCGACCATGCTGTACATGCAGATGCGCCAGCACCGCGACGAAAAGATCGACTATCGCAAGGCGATTCGCGAGCTCAGCGATGAACTCACCCCACCGGCCCTGGAGTTCTACACCCAGGGTCTGCTCACCGATCCCACGATCTTGGACACTTTCACCAAGGAGAAGTGATGTCCGACATCATCGAAGTCCGCGGCCTCCGCAAGACTTTCGGTCACGTCACCGCGCTGGACGGCCTCGACCTCACGGTCGCCGAAGGCGAGATCCACGGCTTCCTCGGCCCCAACGGCGCGGGCAAGTCCACCACCATCCGGGTGCTGCTGGGCATCCTGCGCGCCACCGGAGGACAGGCCCGGCTGTTCGGCCGCGATCCTTGGGCCGACGCGGTCGCCCTGCACCGCGAATTAGCCTATGTGCCGGGCGATGTCACGCTGTGGCCCTCGCTCTCCGGCGGCGAGACCATCGACCTGCTCGGCCGGATGCGGGGCGGCATCGACGAGAAACGGCGGGACGAGCTGATCGAGCGCTTCGACCTCGACCCCCGCAAGAAGGCGCGCACCTACTCCAAGGGCAACCGCCAGAAGGTCGCGCTGGTCGCCGCACTGGCCTCGGACGCGCGGCTGCTGCTGCTGGACGAGCCGACCTCGGGCCTGGACCCGCTGATGGAACAGGTCTTCCGGGAGTGCGTGCACGAGGCGCAGCAGCGCGGCGCGACCGTCCTGCTGTCCAGCCACATCCTGTCCGAGGTCGAAGTGCTGTGTGAGCGGGTGACCATCATCCGGGCCGGCCGCACGGTGGAGAGCGGTTCGCTGTCGGAGCTGCGCCATCTGTCCCGCACGTCGATCACCGCCGAATTGACCGGCGACGCGGGCGATCTGAGTCGCATCCCTGGTGTGGCGGACATCGAGTTCGATGACCACACGCTGCGCTGCCAGGTCGACAACGAACACCTCGGCGAGCTGATCCGGGTGCTCGGCGATGCCGGCGTGCGCAGCCTGACCAGCACCCCGCCGACGTTGGAGGAGCTGTTCCTGCGGCATTACCACGTCGACGGCCACAGCACCGAGACCGCGACGGCCACCGGGGAGCAGGTGCGAGCATGACCACCGCCACCGCCACCGCCATCGCGGGCCGCGCCGCCGCCGCGCCGGTATTCGGCGTATCCGGCGACTTCGCGGGCACCGGGCGATTGCTACGGCTGTACCTGCGGCGCGATCGGGTCGTGCTGCCGCTGTGGACGCTGCTCATCGGCCTGATGCCCGCCTTGCAGGTCGTCAGTGTGAAAGATCTGTACGACAACCAGGCCGCCCTGGACAGTTTCGCGCGCACCACGGCGGACAGTCCCGCGCTGATCGCCATGTACGGACCGGTCTTCAGCTCCGCGCTCGGATCGATCGGCACCTGGAAAGCCGGCGCGATGTACACCATGATCGCCATCGCCACGGTGCTCACGGTAATCCGGCACACCAGGGTGGAAGAGGAGACCGGGCGCGCCGAACTGGTGGGCGCCACCAGCATCGGACGCTACGCAGGTCTCACCGCCACGCTGATCATGACCTACTCCGGGGCGCTGCTGGCCGGGATCGTGTGCGCTGTGTCGCTGTCCGCCGCCGACCTGCCCGGCGCGGGATCGGTGTCCTTCGGCGCCGCCCTCGCGGCTTCCGGCATCGTCTGGGCGGCCGTCGCGGGAGTCGCCGCCCAGGTGAGCGCCGGTGCGCGAGTGGCTCGCGGCGTGGCGTTCAGCGCCCTCGGCGCGGCCTTCGCCCTGCGGGCCGTCGGCGACGCCGGAAACGGCGTGCTCTCCTGGTTCTCGCCGATCGGTTGGTCGCTGCAGATCCGTCCGTACGCCGACGAACGGTGGTGGGTGCTGATCGCCTCGGCCGCCGTCGCGGTGCTGGGCACCGCTGTCGCGTACGCGTTGCTCGGCAACCGCGACATCGGTTCGGGGCTCATCGCGGAGCGCCCCGGGCCACCCGCCGCCGCGCCCGGCCTGTCCGGCCCGTTCGGTCTGGCCTGGCGGTTGCAGCGTGGCACCCTGCTGGCCTGGACGGTGGGCTTCGCCCTGTACGGCCTGCTGATCGGCGGCGCGGTGAGCAGCGTCGGCGACATGCTCGACGGCAGCGCGTCCATTCGTGACATGGTCACCCGGATGGGTGGCTCCCAGCAGCTGCAGGATTCCTTCGTCACCTACGCGATCACGATGCTGGCCGCGGCCGCGGCCGCCTACTCGGTCTCCGCCGCCCTGCGGCTGCACGACGAGGAGTCCAGCGCGCGGGTGGAGGCCACGTTGTCCGGCGCCGTCGGCCGCGGTCGCTACGCGCTGAGCCACATCGGCTTCGCGCTGCTGGGTCCCGCGGCGGCGCTGCTGGTCTCCGGTGTGGCGATCGGCATCGTGTACGGCGCCTCGGACGGCGATCTCGGTACGAAGTTGCCCCAGTCGATCGGCGCCGCGGCTGTGCAGGTGCCCGCGGTCTGGGTCGTCACGGGCATCGCGGTGGCGCTCTACGGTCTGGCGCCGCGGTTCGCTCCGGTCGCGTGGGGTGTGCTCAGCACCATGGTGGTGATCTTCTTCGTCGGTTCGCTGGACGGGCTGCCGCAGTGGATGGTCGATCTGGTGCCGTTCGTCCATCCGCCGAAGGTGCCCGGCGCCGAGTTCCATGCCCAGCCGGTGCTGTGGCTGCTCGCGGTCGCCGCGCTCCTGCTCGGTATCGGCGTCGCGGCGTTCCGCAGACGTGACCTGCGCTGACGACGCCCTCCCGGCCCGCGCGAAGCTTCTTCGCGCGGGCCGCTTCCCGTCAGGGGGCAGTTCGGCTCGCGGCGCGGCAGGATCGGCCAATACGGTCACCGGGACCCGATTTGCCGTGCCGTGCGCCATCGCAGGCGAACCCATCGACGAGGACCATGCCGAGAATCACCCAGTTCATCGCCGCGCTCACCACCTGTCTGATCGGCGCGGCACTCGCCGCGCCCGGTGCGGCTGCCCAGCCGGACCGCACCGAACAGCCACCGCGGTACGCCCCGACCATGTTGATCCTGGATGCCTCCGGCTCGATGCTGCGGCCGGATCCTGCGGGCACCATGATGGACGCCGCCAAGAACGCCGTCCGCGCCTTCGTCGGGTCCGCCCCCGCCGAGTCGAAGGTCGGGCTCGTGGCATACGGCACGAGCACCGGGAGCGCGGAGTCGGACAAGGCCGCCGGATGCCGGGACGTCCACCTGCTGCGGAGGGCCGACCCGCTCGACAAGGTCGCGCTGACCGCCGCCGTCGACGGCATCCGGGCGCGTGGCTGGACGCCCATGGGCCCCGCGCTGCGTACGGCCGCCGACGCCCTGCCCGGCTCCGGTCCGCGCTCGATCGTGCTGGTCTCCGACGGCGAGGACACCTGCGCCCCACCTGACGCGTGCGAAGTGGCGCGGGAAGTGAAGCAGCGCGGGATCGATCTGGTCGTGCACGCGATCGGGTTCGCGGTGGACGCCGCCGCCCGATCCCAGCTGACCTGCATGGCGCAGGCCACCGGCGGCACCTACACCGATGCCGCCGACGGGCGGGCACTGGAGCGGGTCCTGCCGCGCGTGAGCGCCGCGGCCCTGCGCAACTACCGCGCCGCGGGAACGCCCATCACGGGCACGAGCAGTCACGAGACCGCACCGATCGCCGCGCCCGGCCAGTACCTCGACACCATCGGACAGCGCGAGAAGCGGTACTGGTCGGTGGACGTGTCCGCGGGCGCGACCGCCTATTTCAGTGGCACGGTGTCGTTTCCCCGTCTCCGGGACGTCTCCGCCACCGACGACATGAACACACTGCAACTACGCGTCTACGGCGCGAACGGTCAGGACTGCCACGTCTTCGAATCCGAGCTGACCACCAAATCCAGTGACGGCGTGGCGCTCACCATCGCCAAAGCCTTCGACGGCGCGACCAAGGAGCGCGGCGGCAGCGACGACTGCCGCGGCGGCGGCCGCTATTCCTTCGGGCTGACCTGGGACAAGGTCTCCGCCGGAGTACCGGAGCGTTTGCCGATCGAACTGCTGGTGGGCATCGAGCCTGCCGCGGCCGCCACGGGCACAGCCCCCACGACGACGCCGACCGCGTTCACCGAGCCGACCGGATCGGACACTCCCGTGTCCGGCGGCGGATCGTTCAACGTGGCCGCGCCGCTGACAGGTAGCGGCCGCTACAGCGACACCCTGCGGCAAGGCGAGTTCGTGTTCTACCGTGTCCGGCTGGACTGGGGTCAGGGCCTGGCCTACCGGGTGCGCTTCGTCGGCAACGGCGGGCGCGGGCTGGGCAACCTGTCCAATATCAACACCACGCTCTACAACCCGATCCGCCAGGAGATCGGCTCCGACTTCGCCGCCTACAC
Organism: Nocardia sputi; assembly: GCF_023501985.1. NCBI lineage: Bacteria > Bacillati > Actinomycetota > Actinomycetes > Mycobacteriales > Nocardiaceae > Nocardia > Nocardia sputi. The sequence goes on from NZ_JAMFLC010000023.1 coordinate 157,108, forward strand.
CGGCACCGACCAGGTGTTGCCGAACCAGGACCCGATGGCGACGGTTCCGATCCGCTACGCCAACCGGACCGCGGGCGACAGCAAGGCGCGCAGGCAGGCGGTGCCGGGCTGGTACTACATCGCGGTGAAGCTCGGCTCCACCTTCGAGGAGGGCGACGCGGCGCCGGTGCCGATCCGGCTGGATCTGAGCGTCACCGGCCATCGGGAACCAGGGCCGACGTACTCCTCCGGCGTCGCCGATGGCGTCTTCGGGGAGAAAGCCGATACGCAGCGGGCCGCGCAGCGCACGGAGGCAGCGGGCGCGGACTCCGGGCCGAGAAGCCGATGGCCTCTGTTCGCGGGACTCGGCGCGACCGCCGTCGTCGTGGTCGGCGTCATCGCGGGTGTGGTGGCGCTGCGCAGACGCGATTAGTGTGCTGAGTTGTCGATTCGCGTTTCTACTATCGGCTGTGGCGGTGCCCAGCCCGAATTCATACAGGCCTGCCCTGCCTCAGCCGATCCGACAAGTCAGCCCCGTCCGGGTGTCTGCCGCCCGGTGCGGGCTCGGAAATACTCACCAGGAGACACCCTCAATGAGCACACGGCATCGCTGGATCACCGTCGACGGCATCGAAACTTTCTATCGAGAAGCGGGCCCCGCCGACGGCCCGATCGTCCTACTGCCCCACGGCTACCCCTCGTCGTCATTCGAATTCCGCGACCTGATGCCCGCACTCGCCGATCGTTGGCGGACGATCGCACCGGATCTGCCCGGTTTCGGCTACAGCGATGCCCCGGCGAACTTCGCCTATACCTTCGACGGCTACTCGGTGTACCTACGCCGCTTCGTCGAGACGCTCGACCTCACCGAATACGTGATCTACCTCCACGACTACGGCTCCCAGTTCGGACTGCGTCTGGCGATCGACGCACCCGAACGAGTCCGCGGCCTCATCGTTCAGAACGGCGATATCTACGAAGACGAACACGGACCGAAATACGCACCTCTCAAGCAGTTCTGGAACAATCCCACCGAGCAGGGCCGGACCGACCTCGCGGCAGCGGTCAGCGAAGCGGGCTTCCGGGGCGAGTTCCTCGGAGAGTTACCCGACCATCTCGCCGATCGGGTGAGCCCGGACCTCTGGAAACTCGCGTGGTCGGTGACGAGCCCACCGCAACGGCAGGCCAACCTCGTGAATCTCCTCGCCGACCAACGCCATACCGTCGCTTGGTTCCCTATCCAACAGGCCTACCTGCGCGAGCATCGCCCACCGACCTTGATCATCTGGGGCCGCAACGACGGCTACATGCCCGAACCAGCTGCCCGCGCCTATCACCGCGACCACCCCGATGCCGAACTCCACGTCTTCGACGGTGGCCATTGGCTGCTCGAAACGCACCTCGACGAGGTCGTCCCACTGATCCGCGAATTCCTCGGCCGGTTGTAGGTGATGTTGTCAGGCGAATCTCGCTAGATAACCAGCAGCCCACAAGGTGTACTGGCGGTGCATGCCGCGTAGTGTCCGAAGTAGGCCGGTACGCACGTGCGCGATCGCGCGCGTAGAAAAACGAGGGGCATCGCCGCGTTCACGATCATTGATGACACCGGTTGACATTTTCACTCCCGCCGGCTGTCCGAGTTGGGACTCTACGCACTCTTCCACGAATCCGGCCTTGTGGCCGTAGCAGCAGTGACCCGACATCCCGGCCGGAAGTCAAGCAACCACCCGTACCAACACTCATCAGCCGGATATCGTTGTGATGATTCGTTTCTCGAACCAGTGATGAGCGTATGGCTCGTCATTGAAGGCGGCGGTTTCCGTGAAGCCGTAGGAGCGGTAGAGGTTGATGGCGGGAGTCAAGGCCTTATTGGTGTCCAGGAGGAGCGTGCTGTGCCCGAGCCGGGCGGCCCGCGCTTCGAGTTCGGCGAGAAATCTGCGGGCGAGGCCGAGATTGCGAACATGGGGAGCTACCCACATTCGTTTGATTTCCGGTGGCGTGCAGGGCGGCAGTTTCAGTCCGGCACAACCGACGGGTTGACCGTGGAGGCGAGCGATCAAGAGCAGGCCGTGCGGAGCCGCTAGTTCATTCGCGTCGGGCAGCAGGCTTTTGGCAGGATCGAATCCGGTATCGAAGAGTTCCCGCATTTCGGCGTAGTAGGACTGCAAGCAGTATTCGGCGTCGGGGTGATCGGGAGCGACGGTGTCGAGGGTGACCATGGTAGCGGTCAGCAGTCGGCCCACTTCCTCCATTGCCGTCACAAGTCGGTCACGCTGGGCGGGGTTGAGCGGCTCGAGCAGACGGCCCGCCAGCTCGTCGCTGCGTTGATCGAGAAGATCACGTTCGATCCGGCCGATGGGGGTAAGTCGCACAGTGCGGACTCGTCGGTCATCGGCTTGCGGTTCGACGGTGATCAGCCCATCGGCCTGCATGGAGCGCAGTAGCCGGCTCATGTAGCCGGAGTCCAGGCCGAGCCGTTGCCGCAACCAACGCACGTCACGCCCTGGTTCGTCGATCTCCCAGAGCAGTCTCGCCTCTCCGATGGGTCGGTCCATACCCAGGTAATCGTCTTGGAGTACGCCGACCCGCTCGGTGACGATGCGGTTGAACTGACGCACCTGGTCGATCTGCCCCTTGTTCATTTATCTGACTTTAGTCAGATACTTCAGTCCTTGCCAAGTGGCCTCCAGCTGACTCCCCTGCTGCAGATGACAAGGTGCAGATCGGGTGTGCATCGATAGAAGAGCACGGGTCTGTCCCTCGGGTTTCGATGGCCCGATACCGCTAGAGCCGGTTGAAGCAGCCCGCGTCCACGGCAGGTGCGTCGCAGGCGGCGCGCAGCCGGTGATCCGTGACGGTGGCGGCATGCCGCGGATCGGACTGTGGGTGTCGGACGGCATCTGTCGTGGATTGTGGCTTGCCGACAACGCCCGGCGGCACCGTCGATGCGTCACCGGGTGTGCTCGATCCCCAGTTTCCCGGCCAACCGGGTGAGGTAGGCCCGCACGTCCTCCACCGGACGGTCGGGCAACCCGAAAACCGCTTCGGTGACGCCGGATTCGGCCCAGCGCGTCAATTGCTCGGCGTCGTAGCGACCGGCCAGCGCGACGACGTCGGGCCTGCCTGCGCGGTCGTGCTCGTCCCAGATCCGCCGCAACGAAGCGATTTTCTCGTCCAGGCCGTCCTCGGTCGGCGTGGTGATCCAGCCATCGGCGTGTTTCGCCAGCCAGGTGAAGTTCTTCTCGGTGCCCGCCGCACCGAGCAGGACCGGAATGCGCTTCTGCACCGGCTTCGGCCAGGACCAGCTCGCGCCGAAGGTGACGAACTCGCCGTCGAAGCCGGCCTCCTCCTCGGTCCACAGCACCCGCATGGCCTCCAGATGCTCGCGCAGCACGGTCCTGCGCTTGCCCGCGGGAACACCGTGATGGGCGAGTTCGTCGGTATTCCAGCCGAATCCGACGCCGAGGCTGACCCGGCCGCCGGACAGGTGGTCCAGCGAGGCGATGGTCTTGGCCAGCGTGATCGGATGGTGTTCCGCGGGCAGCGCCACCGCGGTGGACAGCCCGATGCGCTCGGTCACCGACGCGGCGGTTCCGAGCGCGACCCACGGGTCCAGGGTGCGCAGATAGCGATCGTCGGGCAGGCTCGCGTCGCCGGTGCGCGGGTGCGCCGCCGCACGGACCACCGGGATATGTGTGTGCTCGGGCACATAGAACGTGTCGAACCCGGCACGCTCCGCGGCCAGCGCCGCATCCGCGGGGGTGATCCCCCGATCGCTGGTGAACAACACGATTCCGTACCGCACCGTACGCGCTCCCATCGCTGAAACTAGAACAAGTTCTACCACGATTCGGCGTTCCGACCAAGGGCGCAGCGCGACCGGCCCGCCCGCCCGCGACCCGCACGGATGCCAAGGGCACGCCGGATGACTAGGTTCGCCTCCATGAGTCCTGACGCATCTTCCGTAGGCGATGTGACCACCGGACGGGTGGATCACCTCGGCTGGCGTCGCGGGCTTCGCCTGCGGCGCGCCCGGCCGATTCCCGTCGTCAGCCAGGCCGTGGGTTTGCTGGTCGCGGACCGGCAGGCGACCGCGGACACCATCGTCACCGCGCCGACGCCGTTGCAGCCGATCGATCTCACCGACGACGCCCGGGTCACCGAAGTCCTCGATCTCGCCGTCCGGGTCGGCGAGGTGGTGCTGTCCTCCGGCACCGGCGTGGTGGACACGACCAACGCGGTGCGCTTCATCGCCGCCACCTACGGGCTGTCGCGCTGCAGCATCGACGTCACCTACGACGCCATTCGTATCTGGGCCGACCGCGGGCCCGCGCTGCCACCGGCCAGCACCATGCGGATCGTGCACTACCGCGCCCTGGATTTCACCCGGCTCGCCGCCGTGGACCGCCTGACCCGCCGCATCCGCAACGAAGTGGTCCCGCCGGGCGAGGCTCGCGCCGCGCTCGACGCGATCACGCAGGCGCCGCACCCCTACCACCGGTGGACCGCCACCGCCGCGTGGTCGCTGATGGCGGCGGCGATCGCCGCGCTGCTCGGCGGCGGTGCCGTGGTGGCCGCGGTCAGCTTCGCGACCACCGCGGCGATCGACCGCACCAATCGCGTCCTCAATCGCTATGGTCTGCCGTTCTTCTTCCAGCACATGGTCGGCGGCGCCATCGCGGCGATCCCGGCCATCGTACTGGCGGGCCTGGCCGCGCGCCTGCGGATCGATGTCGACCCGACCCTGATCATCGCGGCGGGGATCACCGTGCTGCTCAGTGGGTTACAGCTGGTCGGCTCGGTGCAGGACGCGATAACCGGCGCACCCATCACCGCGACGGCCCGCATGCTCGAGGTGATGATGATGACCGGCGGCATCATCGCGGGCATCGCGCTCACCCTGCGCATCGCCGACCTGCTCGACGCCACCGTGCCGCCGGTGTACCTAACTTCCGCCGGCGACATCACCGACCTGCCGGTGAAGATCGTGGCCGGCGCGGTGGCGGCGTTGGCGTTCGCGCTCGCCTGCTACGCCGAACGCCGGGCCCTCGCCGCGGCCGCGGGCAGTGGCGCGGCAGGCACCATCTGTTTCCTGCTCATCCAGCAGGCCGGGTTCGGTCCGGTGATGTCCTCCGGCGTCGCCGCGACGCTCGTCGGCCTGGCGGGTGGTCTGATGGCCCGCCGTGCGCTGACTCCCCCGCTGGTCGTCGCGGTCGCGGGCATCACGCCGCTGCTGCCGGGCCTCAAGGTCTATCGAGGGCTCTACGCACTGCTCAACGACGAACTGCTGATCGGAGCAAACCAGCTGCTGTCGGCCTTCGGCATCGGCTGCGCGCTGGCGGCAGGCGTCACCCTCGGCGAGTGGTTCGACCGCACCGTGCGCAGACCGCGGATTTTGCGCCGGTTCGGCTCGGTGCGGCGCCCGATCGTGCGGCGTCGCCGCCGGTCGGCGCCCGTGCACTGAACCGCGAGGTGCATGCGCGGCCAACGCCCGCCCGGTAACCTCATATCGAACTGGTCAGGGTGGCCTCCTTCGGCGGCGGCCCCGGTGTGAGGTGAGGTGTTTCGGATATGTCGGAAGCAGTGCCGTTCTCGACGCAGATCCGCACCGCCACCGCGCAACAGCATGCGGAGGCGGAGAACTCCCGCTTCATGAGCGACATGCTCGGCGGATCGCTCGGCGTCGATTCGTATCACCGCTACACCGGCCAGCTCTGGTTCATCTATCGCGCGCTCGAGGGCCGGTGGGCGACGCTGGCCGACGACCCGGTGGCCGGACCGTTCATCCGGCCCGAGCTCGCCCGCACCGCGGAACTGGAGCGCGACCTCGCACATCTCATGGGCTCCGACTGGCGTGCCGGCCTGGAACCCCTGCCCGCGACCGCGGCCTACGCCGAACGCATCGATGAGTGCGCGCGCAATTGGCCCGCCGGGTACATCGCCCACCACTACACCCGGTACCTGGGCGATCTGTCCGGCGGACAGGTCATCCGCGGCACTGCGGAGAAGTTGTGGGACCTGCCGCATCGCGGCGACGGCGTCCGTTTCTACGTCTTCGACGGCGTCGGCAATCCCGCGGCGTTCAAGCGGGAGTACCGCAGTCTGCTCGATGGCCTGCCGCTCGACGATCTGGAGCGCCGCCGCGTGCTCGATGAGGGGCGGCGTGCCTTCGCGATGAACACCGCGCTCTTCGAGGAGCTCGCCGAGGAATTCCCCGCCGCGCAGTAGCCGGCCGAACGCATCGTGCTGGGCGGAGCGGCATTTCGGCCGTCGTGCGCGAACGACGCGGACGTGCGACAGTCATGGCATGAGAGCGCGCCGTCGCATCGCCGTGGTCCTTGCCGGTCTTGTAGGCGTCGGTCTGGTGGGGGGTTGTGGCACGACATCCGATCCCGGCGCCGGTCCCGGCTCGTCGACTGCGGCCCGGATAGTGCCGTTGATCTCGACGAACGACTTGCGTCCCGCACAGTCGGACGAAGTGCACCTGTTCGGATTCAACGATCTGCACGGGAATCTGCAGCCGCCGGGGGGGTCCACCGGAAAGATCGCGGGGCACGACGCGGGCGGCGCCGCCTATCTCGCCACTCATCTGGCGCGGCTGAAGGCCGCGTATCCCTCCAGCGCCGTGCTGGCGGCCGGAGACAACATCGGGGCCAGCCCCTTGGTCTCCGGGCTGTTCCACGACGAGCCGACGATCACCTTCCTGAACAACGTCGCGGTGGCGGCGTCGGCGGTCGGCAATCACGAATTCGACGATGGGGTACTGGAATTGGCGCGCTTGCAGCGGGGCGGCTGCGCGGTGGACGGATGCTCTCCCGGCGCGCCGTTCACGGGCGCGCGGTTCCCCTATCTGGCCGCCAACGTCGCGGACGCCCACGGCGACCTTCCGCCCGCGCTGCGGCCGTGGACGTTGCTCGAAGTGGGCGGGCACAAGATCGGCGTCATCGGGACGGTGACGCCGGACACGGCCCAGATCGTCCTGCCCGAGGGGATCCGGGGCTACTACTTCGGTGACCAAGCCGCCGCGATCAACCGTCATGTGCCGGAGATGAAAGCGGCGGGCGCCGAGGCGATCGTGGCGCTGGTGCACGACGGAGGCGCGCAGCGGCCCGAGAGCGACGCACCCCTGGACTACAACGGATGCGCGAACGTCACCCCGAACGTGACCGGGCTGGCCGAGCGGATCGACCCCGCCGTCCGCGCGGTGTTCACCGCCCACAGCCACCAGCCCTACGTATGCACCGTCGGCGGCAAGGTGATCACCCAGGCGGCCTCGTACGGCCGGCTCATCACCGATGTCACGCTGCGTTTCGGCGGCGACGGCGTGCAGGCGTCGGCGGTCAACCGAGTCGTGACCCGCGAGGTGACGCCCGATGGCCCCACGACCGCGCTGATCGATTTCTACGCCGAGCAAGCACGGCCCCGCGCGGGCCGCGTCGTGGGCGCGACCGCGGATGCTCTCCCGCACAACCCGCGCCCGGCGGGCACCTCGCCGCTGGGCGACGTGATCGCGGATTCGATGCTGTCGGCCACCGCGGGGCCCGCCGCCGCCGTGGCCGCCTTCATGAATCCCGGCGGTGTCCGCGCCGATCTGAAGCAAGGACCGATCACCTACGGCGACATCTTCACCGTCCAACCGTTCGGCAACCAGGTCGTCACGCTCACCCTGACCGGCAGTCAGATCCTGCGTTTGCTGGAACAACAGTGGGACGACTCCGGCAATCCGACGGTGCTGTCTCCCGCCGGCATCACCTACGCGTACTCCGACATCGCACCCAAGGGCGCGAAGGTGGTCCCGGACAGTGTCCGGATCGCCGGCGCGACGCTGAACCCGGTCGCCACCTATCGCATCACGACCAACAGCTTCCTCGCTTCCGGAGGAGACGGGTTCACCGTCTTCACCGAGGGCACCGAAACCACGGTGGGTCCGACCGATCTGGACGCCTTCGAGACGTTCCTGCGCGGCAAGCCGCCGCTGCGTACACCGCCCGCCCGCGTGGAGAAGAAATAGCCGGATGGAAGTAGCCGTACCGGACGCTGCCAGATTGCTGGACACTCGACCAGAATGTCGGTAACTGGAAATTCCTGTAACACATACCGTTTGACCTGCACCGACAGGTGATCAGTCCCACAAGCCGAACGGGTCATGATCGCTTGCCGGTGCCGCGCACGGTCGATTACTGTTCAGTAATAAGTCAGGACGAAGGTGTTCCTACTTTCGGCCCGACGTCTGTCGCTGGGGGCCGAATCAACGCTGTCCGCATTCATTGCCGCATGCCGGATGACTTGTGCGACAACATGGTTCGAGTGAACAGCAGGAGAGTGCGATGGCCACTTACATCGTGACGGGCGGAACCGGATTCTTGGGGCGGCGGGTCGTTCAAGACCTTCTGGATCGCGACGCCGAGGCGATCGTCCACGTGCTGGTGCGTGAGACGTCCCTGGCGAAATTCACCGACATCGCGGCGGGCTGGCGCGGCGCCGAACGAGTCTTCGCGCTGATCGGCGATCTCACCGTCGACGGGCTGGGACTGGCGTGCGAGGCGCCGCGGGCCGACCACGTCATACATCTGGGCGCCGTCTACGACATGACCGCCGACGAGGACACCGCGCACGCGGCCAACGTCACCGGCACGCGCTCGGTGCTGGCCTTGGCCCGCGAGCTGGGCGCGGTGCTGCATCACGTCTCCTCCGTGGCGGTCGCGGGCGACCACAAAGGCAAGTTCTTCGAGGAGGATTTCGACCTCGGCCAGCAACTGACCTCGCCATATCACCGCACCAAGTTCGCCGCCGAGAAGCTCGTGCGCGAATCGCGCGGCGTGCGCTGGCGGGTCTACCGGCCCGCGATCATCGTCGGCGATTCCCGCACCGGTGAGATGGACAAGATCGACGGCCCGTACTACTTCTTCAGCGCGATCGCGAAGCTGAGCGCGCTACCGTCCGATCTGCCGTTGCCGCTGCCCGACCTCGGTGCGACGAATATCGTGCCGGTCGACTATGTCTCGGCCGCGATGGTGGAACTGATCCGCCGCCCCGGCCTGGACGGACGCACCTTCCACCTGGTCAACCCGGAGCCGCAGCCGTTCGGTGAGGTGTACGGCGCGCTCGCCGCCGCGGCGGGGGCACCGACCGGCGTGGGCACGGTTCCCGGCAGCGGACTGGCGCTCAGCGGCCTCGCGCAGATCCCGGGTATCGCTTCCGTGCGCGATTTCCTGCTCGAGCAGGTGGGCATCCCCGCCGAAGTCGCTCCGCACACCTCGTTCTCCGCGGAGTTCATCAGCGACTCCACTCGCGCCCAGCTGCGCAGCTCCGGTCTGACCGTGCCGCCGTTCGACAGCTACGCCGAGCGGCTGTGGCAGTACTGGCGCGACCACCTCGACCCGCAGCGTGGACGCGTGTCCATCACCGGTGACCCGCTCGCCGGGCGGATCGTGCTGATCACGGGCGCGTCCTCCGGTATCGGGCTGGCCACCGCGCACGCCGTCGCGCGGCGCGGAGCCACGGTCGTGATGGTCGCCCGCGGTCACGACGACCTGGCGGCCGCCGCCGACGCCGTGCGCGCCGAAGGCGGTGTCGCGCATACCTATCCGTGCGACATCACCGACTCCGAAGCCGTCGAGAAGCTCGTGCAGTGCGTCCTCGACGACCACGGTCACGTCGACTACCTGGTGAACAACGCGGGCCGCTCGATCCGCCGCTCCGTGCTCAACTCCACCGACCGGATGCACGATTTCGAGCGCACCATGGCGGTGAACTACTTCGGCGCCGTGCGGCTCATCCTCGGACTGCTGCCGTCCATGCGGGCACGCCGGTTCGGGCACGTGGTCAACATCTCCTCGATCGCGGTGCAGACCAAGGTGCCCCGGTTCGCCGCGTACGTGGCGAGCAAGTCGGCGCTGGACAACTTCAGTGAGATCGCGGCGGTCGAGAACCGGGATGCCGGTGTCACGTTCACCTCGGTGCGGATGCCGCTGGTGCGGACCCCGATGATCGCGCCGACCGATCTGTACCGGTCGCTGCCGGTGCCGGATCCGGAACAGGCCGCCGCGATCGTGGTTCGTGCGCTGGAGGACCGGCCGCACCGCATCGACACCCCGGTCGGCACCTTCGCCCAGGCGGTCGAGTTGCTGATGCCGTCGGTGAAGCGCCAGATCATGCACCAGGGCTTCCGCATGTTCGGGGAATCCAGCGCCGCTCAGGGCGACTCGGACCGCCGTTCCGGCGCCGATTCGCCGACCGCTGCCGCTCCGGCGCCCAGCCGTGGCCCGCTGTCCGCTCTCGCCCCGGTGGTCATGCCGCTCATGGCGTTGCCCGCACCCGCGGCGCGCCTGGCCCGCGTGGTCCCCGGCTTGCAGTGGTAGCTGCGCGACCCACGACCGACGGTGGGGCCGCCCTCGGACGGCCCCACCGCGCGGATTCCCGGTTCCGCGACGTCACACCCGGTCCACCGCGAACTCGACGGCCGGCCACATAGCCCACCGGTAGTCGGTGTGCGCAGCCGGACGGATCCCGCCCTCGCACACCGGATCACCGCTCGCGCAGTAGTTTCCGGTCCGCCAGGCGTAGTGCTGCGGCACATTCCAGCCGATCAGCCGGATGGGATCGCCGAACAGCAGCACCGCGGCCACCCGGGATTGCAGCTGCGCGGGCAGCGAATGGATGCCACCGAGCGCGGTCACCACGCCGGTGCCGAGCACCCCGTGCGTCACGACCGCGCCTTGCGAGAAGCCGACCAGCACGAACCGCTGCCCCGGGCACCTCGCCGCTTGCCACATGATGTGGGCGGTCATGTCCTGGGTGCCGCGGCTGATCGAGGACGGGTCGAGCAGGTCGGCGGGATAGTCCACCCGGTAAGCCTGCGAATCGGCTGGAAGTGCCTGCCACAGTGCGTCATAGAACGGGTCGCCCACCACCGAACCCAGATATCCGGGTTCGTGGGTGCCTCTCGCGACGACGACGTCGACCGACGCGCACGACGTCGCCCATGCGTGCAATCCCGTCGCGGCCCCGAATCCCGCGACGAGCAGCAGCACAGCGAATGCCCTTACTACACGCCACTTCTCGAAGTGAATTACCTTCCGGTTGGCCATCGTACTCACCTACTCACGCCGTTGTGAGACAGCCGATCGACACTTGTCAGTGACAATTACTCGCTATATCCGCGAAGGTAAGAACGGCGGAAGGGGCCGTCAAGGAACTCCACCCGACCGATACGGAGTCAGCGCCGAATCGTGTTCTACGGATTCCTACGGCACGAGAACCGCTGCGCCCGTGAATCGTCCGTGCGCGAGATCGGTCAACGCTCGATCGGCCCTGTCCAGGGAGTACCCGTGCGTGGTCAGATGTATCCGGTGTTCGCCGGCGAAAGCCAGGAATTCGCGGGCGTCAGCGCGGGTATTCGCGGTGACGGAGCGAATTTCGCGCTCTTGGAACAGATGCCGCTGATAGTTCAGCGCCGGAATGTCGGTGAGATGGATACCGGCGATGGCCAGGATCCCGCCGCGATCCAGTGCCGCCAGCGCGGCTGGCGCCAACTCGCCGACCGGCGCGAACAGGATCGCCGAATCCAGCAGCACCGGAGGCGGTTCCGCCGCGCCCCGCACCGACGCGGCCCCCAGCGCGGTCGCGAGCTCCCGGGCAGCGGGATCGCGTGTCATCACGTGCACCTCCGCTCCTCGGGCGGCGGCTACCTGAGCGGCGATGTGGGCGCTGCCGCCGAAGCCGTAGATGCCCAGCCGCCCGCCCGGCGGCACGGCGGCCCGCAGCAGCGCGCGGTACCCGATGATGCCCGCGCACAGCAGTGGGGCGGTGTCCGCATCGGAGTATCCGGAGGGCAGCCTCAGCGCGTAATCCCATGGCACACAAGCTAATTCGGCATAACCGCCGTCGGCGTCCCAGCCCGTGTAAGCGGAATGCGGACAGAGGTTCTCCGCCCCGCGCAGGCAGAACTTGCATTCCCCGCAGGTGTGCCGCAGCCAGGCGATTCCCACCCGATCCCCCACCGCGAAGCCCTTTCCCTGCGCGTCTCGCCCGACCACGACGACCTCGCCGACCACCTCGTGCCCCGGCACCACCCCGGTGCGGCGCACCGGAAGATCGCCTTCGGCCACATGCAAGTCGGTCCGGCACACGCCGCAGGCCAGCACACGCACCATCAGATCGCCGGGTCCGGGTACCGGGACAGGCGTGCGCTCCGCGTCCAGCGGGCCGGTTTCGATCGGGCCGGGCCTGCGCACCCGCCAGCTACGCATGAAGGTGTTACCGCCGTGGAACTCGCTCATCATCGCCTCACCTCACCTCGCCTCACCTCGCATCGCTCGGATCGACCCGGATCACCCATCCCGACCTGGCGGAATACGCCGGAATCACCCTACTCGGCGAAACCCGCCACACCGGACGACGACACCTGATACGTTTCTGTATCGAGTACATTCCTGTATTCGATGCCGGGTCGAGGCCGAACCGAGGAGGTGCCCGATGACGTCCGATGCCGCGCAGGCCGCGCCCGCCCGGGTCACCCGCCGCCGCGCCGAAACCAGGAACCGGCTGCTCGTCGCCGCGTACGAGGCGTTCGCCGAGGAGGGCTTCGGGCGCGCCACCGTGGAGCGGGTGTGCGAGCGCGCCGGATTCACCCGTGGGGCGTTCTACTCGAATTTCAGCTCACTGGACGAACTGTTCCTGGCCATGTGGGAGCAGCGCTCGACGACGATGCTCACCGAGGCGAGCGCCATCCTCGACGAGATCGCGGCCGAGGGCACCGACGACGTGCGCACCGCGGTCGAGCGCCTGGAACGAGCTGTCCCGGTGGACGAGAGCTGGTACCGGATCACCGCCGAATTCACCGCGCACGCCCTGCGCACTCCCGCGCTGCGCAGGGTGATGGCCGCCCGCGAGGAGGCCATCGTCGCCGCGCTCATGCCCACGATCGTCGCCGCGCTCGCGCGCGGCGGCCGCACCGTGCCGGATCCGGAGGCGTTCGGCCAAGCACTCATCGCCGTCCATGACGGCACCAGCGTGCAGGTGCTGATGGAGCCGGACAGCCACGTCGTGCGCGAGCGCCGCACCGAACTCTTCCACCACGTCGTGCTGGCCTACAGCACCGCAACCGAAGGATCGACATGTCTCACCACAGTCCCGAAGTGACGCCGGAGGCGGACGTCCTCGTCGTCGGCGCCGGGCTGGCCGGCCTGGTCGCCGCGCACGAATTGGTCAAGGCGGGCCGCACAGTGCACATACTCGACCAGGAGAACCGCAACAACCTCGGCGGCCAGGCGTTCTGGTCGCTCGGCGGGCTGTTCTTCGTCGACAGCCCCGAACAGCGGCGCCTCGGCATCGAGGACTCCTACGATCTCGCCTTGCAGGACTGGCTCGGCTCGGCCGGGTTCGACCGCGACGACGAGGACAAGTGGGCCCGCCAGTGGGCGCAGGCGTACGTGCGGTTCGCGGCCACCGAGAAGCGGGAGTACCTCCGCGAACTCGGCCTGCGCGTGACGCCGCTGGTCGGCTGGGCCGAACGCGGCGGCGCCCGCGCCGACGGACACGGCAACTCGGTGCCGCGCTTCCACCTCACCTGGGGCACCGGCCCCGAGGTGGTCCGGGTCTTCGCCGAGCCGGTGCTCGAGGGCGAGCGGCGTGGCTTGGTTCGTTTCAGCTTCCGCCATCAGGTGGACGAATTGGTCGTGGAGGACGGCGCCGTCGTCGGCGTGCGCGGCACGGTGCTCGAGGACACCGATCTGGATCGCGGCCGCGCTTCGTCCCGGACCGGAGTCGGTGAGTTCGAATTCCGCGCCGAGGCCGTCATCGTGGCCTCCGGCGGAATCGGCCACAATCACGAACTGATCCGGCGCAACTGGCCCACCGAGCGGCTCGGCCCCTGCCCGCAGACCATGATCTCCGGCGTGCCCGCACACGTCGACGGCCGGATGCTCGGTATCACCGAGACCGCGGGCGGCGCCATCGTCAACCGGGACCGCATGTGGCACTACACCGAGGGCATCGTCAACTGGGACCCGATCTGGCCCGACCACGCCATCCGCATCATCCCCGGACCGTCCTCGCTGTGGTTCGACGCGAACGGGAAGCGTCTGCCCGCGCCGTGTTTCCCCGGATTCGACACCAACACAACGATGAAGGAGATCTTGAAGACCGGCTACGACTATTCGTGGTTCGTGCTCACCCAGTCGATCATCGAGAAGGAGTTCGCGCTGTCGGGCTCCGAGCAGAACCCGGACATCACCGGCAAGGATCTCAAACTCACTCTGAAAAGCCGCGTGGCCAAGGGCGCCCCTGGCCCGGTGGAAGCCTTCAAACAGCACGGTGTCGATTTCGTCGTCGCGGATACGCTGCGGGAACTTGTCGCGGGCATGAACAAGATCGCTCGCGGTCCTGAGCTGGACTACGACGACCTGGAACGCCAGATCGTGGCGCGCGACCGGGAAGTGGCGAACAAGTACAGCAAGGACAGCCAGCTGATGGCGATGGCCAACGCACGCCGGTACATCGGCGACAAGGCCGGCCGGGTCGCCAAACCCCACCGCATCCTCGACCCGGCCGCGGGTCCGCTGATCGCCGTTCGGCTCAACATCCTCACCCGGAAAACGCTGGGCGGCTTGCAGACCGACCTGAATTCCCAGGTGATCAGGCCGGACGGTACGCCGTTCCCGGGTCTGTACGCCGCGGGCGAGGTCGCCGGTTTCGGCGGCGGCGGCGTGCACGGGTACAACGCGCTGGAGGGCACCTTCCTCGGCGGGTGCATCTTCTCCGGCCGGGCCGCGGGTCGTGCGCTGGCCACGAAACTCGCCTGAGCGCTACGCCCCGCAGCGGGAGGCGACCCTGCCAGGTCCCGTCGAGGTGGCCAGGGATGGCGCCGACGACGCGAACGACGGCGCGCCGACGTAGAGCCGGGCACCCGCCGAGTGGCTCCCCGGTTCCGCCGTGACGCCGGGGATCTCGGCCTCGTTGCCGAAGACGTCGGTCACCCGAGCCGTGAACGGGCCGAGCCCCGATCCGGAAATCGTCCAGTAGTTGTCGGCCCGGCGGGTGAGCGGTCGCCACGGTCCGCCCGCCGCCGGGCGAACGGCCGCCTCGCGCAAGGGGTTTCCGGTGCCGCCGAACAGGATGCCGAACCAGGTCCTGGTCGAGTCCGGTCTCACCTCGTAGGTCAGTTCCCGAGCAGGCTGCGGGTCGCGAACCAGCCGGTAGCGGACTTGCGTCACGCCGGCGGCGGGATCGGCGATCTGCTCGAACGCCGCCGCGCTCAAATCAAGTTGTCCCGCGGCGCATGCCGCGCAGCGATCGACCACCAGTGCCCGGACCGACCCGTATGGACCCTGGATGTCCAGATACGCCCCGCAGAGATCGGCGCGCCCGTAGTCGGAGGTGGACAGCCCGGCATAGTAGCCGTCCGGCGGCAGCTCGCGGAAGGAACACGACACCTGCTCGCCGAACACGGAGTAGCGCGCCTCGACGGCCACGTCCGGGCCGATCGGGGCGAAAGTCACGGCGGACACCGGAAAACGCGACGGCGCGGACGCCTCGTTCGGCGAGTTCCCGGCAACGCAGGTCGGCGCCGACGGCCGCACCAGCCAGACGACCACCGCGACGGTGGCCAGCACGCCTGCCGCAAACCACAGCCATTCGGAACGCAATGGCCGCTCTTGAATGGGTACCCGGTGCATCGCTTCCCCGACTCCGGCTCACCTGCTCGCGAACTGTTCATCCTGACTGCACCAGGAAAGCAGCCCGACCGCTCGTGCACCTGGCGAACGAAAATTCTTCACTGTGAAAGATTCCCAGTTCAGCAACAACCCGGCTATTGCAGCTGTCGCGGGCGCAGCGGCGCCGGCCGATCGGAAATGATCCGGCGCTTTCGGCGAACGACGCCGGGCCTGCGCGGTGCCGCTAGCGTCCGCGCGCGTGCCGGGGAAAGAGGTCTTGCCCCGCCTCGTGGGCCACGTCGACCAGCGCGCGGGCCAATCGCGCGGTATCCGGCACCGCTCGGTCGGCGCCGATCCGGATCGACAGCGACACCGCGGCCACCGCCGCGCCGCGACCACGGATCGGCACCGCCACGCACGTGATGCCGGACACGGTCTCCTCGTTGTCGACCGCGACACCCCGCCGGTTTCGGATGCGGCCGAGTTCGCGATGCAGTTCGGCGCGGTCGGCGAGCGTGCGCGCGGTCAGCTGCGGCAGGCGATCCCGGAAGGATGCCTCCACGATGCTCGGCTCCAACGTGGCCAGCAGCGATTTGCCGAGAGCCGTGCTGTGCGCGGGCATCCGGCCGCCCAACCGTGTGGGCACGGTCGCGGCGAACCGGCCGCCGACCTTGTCGAGATACAGCACGTCGCGCCCGTCCAGGACGCCGACGTGGCCGACCATGCCGGTCTGCTGGCACAGATCGTGCAGCAGCGGACTCACCGCGTCCCGGATCTCGTTGTGGTCGGCGGCGAGTCCGCCCAACTCCAGCGTGCGCAGGCCGAGCCGGTAGCCGCCGGGCGCGTGCGCGAGCCAGCGCAGCCGGATCAACTGGTCGAGGATGCGGTGCACGGTGGACCGTGGCAGCCCGGTGCGTTCGGCGAGTTCGACAAGAGTGAGCGTCGGCGTCGCGGCGTCGAATGCCTCCAGTATCAGCGTCATCCGCTCGATCATCGACACCGGTGGCCGGCCCGGCCGCGCTGCCTGCCCGGAACCGGGCCATAACTCCCCGGGTTCGGGATCGGTCATCACCTCGACCGTCATTGCCAACCTCCACGCGTGTTCGCGTAGAGCTTAGGAGTATTACCACCAGACATGGGTGATTCGAGCATCCTTTCGGCGCGGCGGCGCCGACCGGGCGCGGCGCGGCGCGGACGAGCGCCTCCCGCGCCGATCACCTGTGCACACGTGGCCGCGCCGGTGCAACCGCTACGCGGGCCCGTGTGCGGCATCCGCGAGGCTGAACAGCCACTCACGGGTGTACCGTTCGGCCAGCAGCGGCAAGTAGTTCGTGACGGTGGCGTGGTCGGCGAAACGGTCGTACGACGAGTACAGATGATCCTCGATCGCGGCTTCGCTGACGCCGTCGAATTCGTCCTCCAAGCGCTGTGCGGCCGCTTTCAAGGCGATTTCCTGGTCGAGAAGGCTTTCGTGGTTCGAGTGGTGGGTGGCTGGACGGTCGGTCATCGCGAATTCCCCTGGTCGTGACGAGATCGGTGCCTGGGACGCCGTCGTAGCAGCGATAGCGCCCGTCACGCGGGTACCCGGTCGTGCCGGTTCGACACCCCATCCGCCATCCGGTTCCGCAGACGAGGCCTGAATCGAGCTTCCACGCCGACACCCGCGGTCGTTCTCACAGCCGGCCGTAGCCTACCGGTGCGCCGCGCCCACACCGGCAAAGTAGAACACGTTCTTGTCCGAATGGCCCGCGCGTGCCAGGCTCTACAGATGGATCTCGACGCCATCGAAGCCGTCCGCCGACTGAAGTACCGCTACTTCCGGACCCTCGACCTCAAAGAGTGGGACGAGTTCGCCGACACCCTCGCCGTCGACGCGAAAGGACGCTACGGCACCCATGCCATGGGTGAGCCGCTGCACCTCGACGGCCGCGACGCAATCACCGCGTTCATGCGGGAGAACCTCGGTCCCTCGGTCGTCACGGTCCACATCGCCAACCATCCGGAGATCGGCGTCGACGGCGAAACGGCCACGGGATCCTGGGCATTCGAGGACACCGTGATCGCCACCGAGTACGGAGTGCTGATCCGAGGGGCCGGCTACTACACCGACACCTACCGCCGCGACGCCGACGGCGAGTGGCGCATCGCCTCCACCGGTTACCGGAGAATCTACGAATCCATGCAGTCGCTGGCGGACACGCCCAGCTTCCAGCTGCTGTCCAACATGTGGGCGCCGAAGCCCTGACCGCCGGGCGTAAATCGGTCCACTATTCGCCCGGTGGCGCTGGACGGTCCACCCGCGCCCGGCGGATGCTGCGGATATGCCCTCCCTAGCGCCCGGCGAGTTCGCCCCCGAAACCACCTACCTGAACACCGCCTCCTATGGCCTGCCGTCCACCCGCGCCCTGACCGCGGTGCGCGACGCGAGCGCGACCTGGGCGACCGGCCGGGGTGGGCCGACAGCCTCGCTGGATCAACTGGTCCCCGGCCTGCGCGCGGGTTTCGCCCGGCTGCTCGACGGCGCGGCGGCCGACGACATAGCGCTCGGCAGTGGTGTCGCGGGCCTCATCGCCCCCGTGGCCGCCGCGCTGCCCGCGGGTGCGGAGGTGCTGCTGCCGGAAGGCGAATTCGCTTCGGTTTCCATGCCTTTCGTCTATCGGGGTGATCTCGTCGTGCGCTTCGTCCCCTTGGCGGAGCTGGCCGCACAGGTGCGGCCGGAGACCGCGCTGGTGGCCGTGAGCGTGGTGCAGTCCGCAGACGGCCGCGTCACCGATCTGGCCGAGCTGCGCGCTGCCACCCGGGCCGCCGGCGCGCGCCTGCTCGTGGACGCCACCCAGGCCGCCGGCTGGTTGCCCTTGCGCTTCGCCGACGCGGACTACTGGGTCTGCGCCAGCTTCAAATGGCTGATCGGCGCGCGCAGCGTCGCGTTCCTGGCCACGACGCCCGAACTCGTCCCGCAGCTGCGTCCGATCGGGTCCAGCTGGTACGCCGCCGAGGACCGCTGGGCCGAGCTCTACCATCCGACCGCACTGCCCGCGACGGCGCGGCGGTTCGACACGACACCCGATTGGCTCGGCGTCGTGGCGGCGGCGGCCGGGCTGTCCCTGATCGAGGAACTCACCGTCGACAAGATCGGCGCGCACAACGTCGAACTCGCCGACCGGTTCCGCGCGGGGCTGCGACAGCTGGGTTTCGAGCCCGTCACGGAACGTTCCCCGATCGTTTCCGTCCCCGGCGCGGGAAACATGGCGGCCCGGCTCGAACAGGCCGATGTGATCGTCTCGGCGCGTGGGGGCGGTCTGCGATTCGCCTTCCACCTCTACAACAGCGACGACGACGTCGAACGCGCGCTGTCCGCGCTGCGGGCCGGATAGTCCGGCGCGCAGCGGGGCAGCGCGACCCCCGGCGTTCGGTCAGTGACCAGAGCGCTGTGCCGGCGCGGTGATCAGCGGGAGATCGAGCGCGGTGAGGATGCCTGCGGGGGCGGCGACCACCGCGGGGACGGCGTTGACGATGCGCATGCCGGTCGCCAGCAGGGTCGCGTGGTTGTGATCGCCGTTGCCGCTCGAGGTCACCAGGTCCATCGCGTAGCTGGGCTCGCCGGTGATCTCCACGCGGTAGGAGCCCTCGGGGTGCGCGGGCTGCGGCCAGTCGGGGCACAGATCCGGCCGCAGCCGGGTCACGTGCTCGAGCACGGTGACGGGCACGTCACCGACCATGCCACGAACCTCGAATCGCAACGCGGCCGCGGTTCCCTCGGCGATGTGTCCCGTCGCGATGTCGAACGACTCAGGAGCCGGAATCCGTTCGTAGGTCTCGGTGACTGCGTCGAGGGTGACCCCGATCCCGGCCGCGAGTTGACGGACCGTGCCGCCCCAGGCCAGCGACAGCACCCCGGGTTGCAACAGCATGGGAATCTCGTCGACGGGCTTGCCGAAGCCCATGATGTCGACCATCACCGCACGATTGTCGTAGCTGGCGTAATCGACGATCTCGAGGCAGCGCACCTGGTCGACACGCAGGCAGGTCCCCGCGAGCGCGAGCGGCAGCAGATCGTTGGCGAAGCCGGGATCGATGCCGTTCACCCACAGCGACGAGTTCCCTTGCGCGGCGGCCTCCCGCACCGGCTGAAGCAGCTCGTCGGGCAGCACGCCTTGGGGGTACTGGAAGAACACCGGCGCGCACGCGACGACGTTGATTCCGGCGGCCAGGATGCGCTGGAGGTCCTGCACGGCCTCCACCAGCCGGTTGTCGGTCATGGAGCAGTAGACGACGCAGTCCGGACGCGACGCGAGCAATGACTCGGCGTCGGTCGTCGCGGTGACCCCGACCGCACGGTCGAGTCCCGCGAGCAGGCCCGCGTCGGCTCCGTCTTTGGCGGGCCCGGAGACCCACACGCCGGTCAATTTCAGTTCGGGATGGGCGATGACGCCGGCCAGGGCATGTCTGCCCACATTGCCGGTGCCCCACTGCACTACGCGATATGTCATGTCACAGATCCGGAATCGGGAGGTCGAGGTTCGGGACGATCAAGCCGCCGTCGGGCTCGAGGATCTTGCCGGTGAGGTACTTCCCTGCGGGCGATACCAGATAGAGCGCGGCCGCGGCGATGTCTTCGGGTTCACCGATGCGGTGCAGGGGCGTCTTGGCCTCCAATTCGGTGCGCATGGCGTCATTGCTCGCGACGATCTCCAGCGCGGAGGTCAGGATCGAGCCGGGTGCGATGGCATTCACCCGGATACGGGGGTTCAGGTCCAGGGCGGCGAGCTTGGTGTAGTGGGCGAGAGCGGCCTTGGCGGTGCCGTATGCCGCGAACGCACGCCCCGGCAGCCGCCCCATCGTGGAGGTGATGTTCAGAATGGAACCGCCTCCCGCGGTTTCGAGCATGCGCGGCACGGCGGCCCTGACCAGTGCGTGCGCATTGACGACGTTGAAGTCGAAGGCCTGCGCCAGCGCCTGCGGCGTGGTGTCCAGCAGCGGGCACGGCAGTGCCCCGCCCACGTTGTTGACCACGATGTCCAGCCGCCCGAAGCGTTCGACCGCCGACGCGGCGAGGGCCGCCGTGGCATCGGCGTCGCTCAGGTCCGCAGGCACCACATGGGCCTGTCGCCCGGCAGTGGCGATCCGCTCGGCGACCTCCTCGAGCTGGCTCTCCGTGCGTGCGGCGATGACGACGTCCGCGCCCGCCTCCGCGAACGCGACCGCAATCGCCGCGCCCAGACCGCGGCCCGCACCCGTCACTATGGCGACCTGATCGTCGATTCGGAACCGATCCAGGATCATGCGCACTCCCTACTGTCGAATATTCGACAGGATAATGATCTAATATTCGTCATAGTAAGTCGCTCGCTCGATAGAGAACAAGAGGTTGTGCCGATGCCGGACCGGTCCGCCTCGCCACCGACGCGTCGCGTCGTCGACATCGTGTCGCTGCTGGCGACTTCCGGGGAGCCGATCAGCGTCGCGGGCATCGCCGAGCGTCTCGGCATCGCCCGCGCGACCGCGACCGCGATCCTGGCCGAACTGGACGCGGCCGGTTGGGTGGCTCGCGACCAGGCTCGCGGCTACGTAACCGGGCCAGCCCTGGCCGGGTTGCACGGTGCCGCCCTCCCGCACGGCGTCGGCGATCTCCTCGCCGGCCTCGCCGCCCGGACCGGGTACGGCGCCACGTTCAGCCGCATCGAACCAGACCGGCTGACGGTGCTCGACGTGCGGCACGGCGTCGACCGTGTCGTTCCCGGAATCCCGGTGGGCCAGCGCATTCCGCTCCAGTTCCCGGCCGGTGCCAGCGTGATGCCGTGGCGGCCTGCGAGCGAGCAGAACGCCTGGCTGCGCACCGCCACCGATGACGATCAACGGACCGCCGGTGAGCTACTGACGCTGGTACGCGATCGTGGGGTGGCCGTCTTCCGGCCACGCGCCGACGACGCGGGGATGGTCGATCTGCTCGCCGATCTGCTCGGCGCGGTGGGATCCGAACTGCTGCAACCTCATTTGCGCACTCGCGCGCTTCGGCAGCTCGCCGCGCTCACGTCACGGCCCTTCACCCGGGCAGAGCTGGATTCGGAGGAGGTATTGCCGCTGAGTTATCTGGCGGCGCCGGTTTTCGACGCTCGCGGCACCGCGGCCTACGAAGTGCAGCTGGGACCGTTGCGCGCCGCGACAACGCGAGCCGAACGCGAGCATTTCATTGATGCGACACGCAGCGCGGCGAATGAATTGACGAACGCACTCGCCGTCGATCGGTAAGAAAGTAATTCCGGGATAAACGACGAAAGGCCCTCAACAGTGTTGAGGGCCTTTCGTGAAGGATGTTCCGGCGGTGTCCTACTCTCCCACACCCTGTCGAGTGCAGTACCATCGGCGCTGGCAGGCTTAGCTTCCGGGTTCGGAATGGGACCGGGCGTTTCCCTACCGCTATGGCCGCCGTAACTCTATGAAACTATCCACACACCCCCGCGCGCTCCCACCCACCAACCCCACCCAGGTAAAGAAAGGGGAGGTTCATGGGAAAAAGCCGGGGTATCTGTGTGTTGTTTCAGATACCGCACAGTGGACGCGTAGCAACCTTTGTCAGTAAGTCCTCGGCCGATTAGTACCGGTCACCTCCACACGTTACC